>JANYJI010000153.1 GCA_025358525.1 Chloroflexota bacterium
GCGTTGGGTCGTCCAGCTGAGAGGCGTCGACCGGCGAGCCATTTGGAACCCACTTCCCAATGTCTACGTCGTGCACAAGAGGCCGGTAGGTGCATATCTGCGAGTCGGTGCATTTGTACGTGAGGGCGATGGCCGGGTATGGGGGTGCCCCACGCGCCAAGCCGGCACCTGGGGCGCCGAACGCCCCGGAAAGCGCGTACAGGAAGGGCAGCAGGAAAATCACGCACAGCACCGCAGTCACTACCGTGAACGCTGTTCGGGATGTCAGCTTGCGCATGAAGTGGTTCAGTTTGGAGCGGGGCCTGGCCGGCCTGCGCCGGAATGCCGTCACCGCGGCCGCGGTCTCAGTTTCGGCAGGCGCGGTCTCGGTCTCGACAGGCGCAGGCTCGTCCTCGCGCGCGGTCGCCTTCGAGCTCGTCGCATCGCCTCCGGCGTAATAGACCCAGCGTCTCGCGGTCCAGAACAGAAGTACCGAGATGGCGATCACGACCACGAACAGGATCCATGCCAGGGCGCAGGCCTTGCCCATGGCATTGAAGCCCCAACCGGTGTTGTAGAGGTTGAGGTTCCACACATTGGTTTGACTGGATGAGCCCAACAAGTAGGCCTGGGTGAAGTATCCCGCAACCCCGATGATGCTCAGGATGAGGCTGTAGAAGACCATCGGCGAGATCATCGGCAGGGTGACGTGGCGGAAGGTTCGCCAGGCGCCTGCGCCGTCGGCGCGGGCGGCGTCGTATAGCACGCTTGGAACCGTCTGCAGCCCAGCCAGGAAGATGAGCGTCATGTTGCCAACGTTCCAGATGCTCATCAGGATCAGAAAGGGTAGCAACCAGGACGCGTCTGTAAACCAGCCTGTCGGATAGATGGTTGCCAGAGTGCTGAATACGGGAAGGCCGCTCAGCGTCTCGGCAATGCTCGTGGAGGTCGATTGCATCCAGGTGAGGGGCATGCCGTTGGCGCCGCTGATGAAACCGATCCAGATGAAGACGCTCGCCACGATTGGGATTTGGACGGGCAGGAAAAAGAGAGTCCGGAACACTCTCTTCCCGACGAGGAGCCGATGATTGACGAGTAGCGCGATCCCCAGCGCCGTGCCGATCGTCAACGGCACGCTCAGCGCCGCGAACTTGAGCGTGAGAAACGCCGAGCTCAACGTGGCCGCGTCAGATGCGGCCCAGGCGTAGTTGTCCAGCCCAACCCACCGGAGCGTCTCCGGATGCAGAATGTCGTAGTTCGTGAACGACAGCAGCAGAGAGGCGATGATCGGGATCGCCGTGAACACCAGCAGACCTAGGATCCAGGGACTGATGAGGAAGAAGCCCCAACCCGCCTCGCGTACGGACGCTTTCGACCGGCGACTTGACGGTACCGACCGGACCCTCTTGGCCGGAGGCTCTTCAATCCGAGCCGTCATTGGCGCAACCCCCATCCCGTCCTTGTGGTTTTGTCGCCTCTAGTATCGCCCATTGGGATTGGCCCAGAGTCCCTGCTGCTCTCGGGGCCCAGGACGTCGAGATCCGAACGATATGCGAAGCCCCCTAGCGACGGGTAAGGGCGCGGGCCGCTGGTGAGCCCGCCGTCCATCACGCCAGCTAGGCTTGCCCTCGAATTGCGGACACGCGGCTAGCGGCATCGTGAACCGGGTCGTGCGCTCGACTAGGGCGCCGATTGCCGAGCTGTCGAGGCTCATCGTCTGGGGCACCGACGAGAAAGTCACCCAGGAAGTCGCGGGCACGCCGGCCACCCCAGCCTATGTTCTGTCGGCCACCGACACGGTGAGTTGCGCCGATATCGGCACGATCCCGGTGTACTGGGAGGCCGGCTATCAGGATCCCTGGCGTGCTTTCGAGGCCGAATTCGTGGCGCACGTCGCCGGCGACGCGAAGATCGGCTACATCCGTTTCGGGCTCGGCACCGGCGGTGAGGACTTCCCCGTCGACGGCTTCGATCAGGGCACTTGCAATCAGGCCTGGGTCGCCAAGGGTCTGACGGCCGATCGATGGCTGTCCTGGAGCCTCTCGCAGATCGAATATGAGGCTTCGCTGCACTCGGACCATCCGCTGAACATCGGGACCAACAGCTTCCCCGGCGACAAGAACCTGCCGGACCAGGTCGCGGCGGAGGCGGCCAAATACGGCATCGGAATCGGGATGGAGGGGATGACCGCCACGCAGATCGACCTGGCCACGACGCACCCGGACCGGTGCTACGCCGACTGGTGCACGACCTTCCCGGCCTGGCTCGGCCGCGTTCCGATCGAAGTGCAGCCCTACTCACCGACGGCGCCGGACGGCAGCGGACCCACGGGTGCCCTGCCGCCGTTGCTCTCCTACGTTATTGCCAAGACCCGTACCCAGGTCGTCGAGCTGTACGCGCAGGAATGGCTTGTCGCCGACGACCCGACCCGGACCGGTTACGCGGGCTACCACGACGCCCGCACATCGGCTCTCAAGAAGGCGGCGTCGGAGATAGGCGGAGCGCGTGGGGATTAATGACTCAGATTCGCGACTGTCCGGGATACTGGAATGCGCAGATCCGGGTCTTGGACCCGACCCTTAAGCCGTCTTCCAGACCCGACCAACGTAGCTCGGTATGTTCGCGACCGGGATCAGCAACGATGGCGACGGCGTTTCGGCCCGACTCCTTACAGGCCTCCGATGTCGCCCGGTCCACGCTGGACCGGTGCCGATTGCTAATCAGCAGAACAGTCTTGGCCCTACGGCCGATACAGCTCCGCCGTCCCGAGCGGCTGGGCGCCACTGACTCCGGCCAGGGAGCCACCGGTGAGCAGGGTGAATTCCAGTGGTGGTCGCAACACCTCAGCAGTGAGGAGTTGCGATGGGACACACCAACGGTCAGCGAACTGTCTGGGCCATGCGCGGTCGACTGCGATCTCCCGGCCACCCACCAGGCTGGCGTCGCGAGCACGCGCAGCGGTTCTGGGAGGCAATCGCCCGTGGGTTGTCGAGTGAGGACGCTGCGGCGGCAGCCGGTCTGTCGTTCGCGGTCGGGAATCGCTGGTTCCGGCAAGGTGGCGGCATGCGAACTGTCAGCCACGCCGAGCTATCAGGCCGCTTTGTCTCCTTCGCCGAGCGAGAGGAGATCGCCATCCTTCGAGCCCAGGGCCGCGGCGTTCGGGAGATAGCACGGCACATCGGCCGCGCACCTTCGACCATATCGCGAGAACTGCGCCGGAATGCAGCGACGCGCTCCGGCCAGCTCGACTACCGGGCCACGAACGCTCAGTGGCACGCCGACCGGAGCGCCAGGCGTCCCAAGGCAGCCAAGCTGGCGACCAACGACGCTCTGCAGCGCTACGTCCAGGACCGTCTGGCTGGCCTGATAAGCCGGCCCGACGGCACGGCGGTGCCTGGGCCAGAGGTCAGATGGATCGGGCGTCGTCACGGCCGCCGCCAAGACCGGCGCTGGGCGAAGTCTTGGAGCCCGGAGCAAATCTCCAACCGGCTCCTGGTCGACTTCCCCGATGATGCGTCCATGCGGATCTCCCATGAGGCCATCTATCAGGCGCTCTACGTTCAGGGGCGTGGCGCTCTCCGCCGGGAGCTGACTGCGTGCCTCCGCACCGGACGGGCACTCCGGGTGCCGAGAGCAAGGACCCAGGGCTCAGGCAAGAACTTCGTCTCACCCGAGGTCATGATCAGCGAGCGGCCGGCGGAGGCTGCCGATCGGGCGGTCCCGGGACACTGGGAAGGCGATCTGATCCTCGGCCTGGAAAGCTCGGCGATCGGCACGCTCGTCGAGCGTACGACCCGTTTCACCATGCTGCTCCACCTGCCTCGCATGCAAGGCCACGGCAGCGAGCCTCGGGCCAAGAACGGCCCCGCGCTCGCAGGGCACGGAGCGGAGGCAGTTCGCGACGCTGTCGCTGCGTCGATCGCCACGCTCCCCGAGCAACTGCGGCGCTCGTTGACATGGGACCAAGGGGCCGAGATGGCCCAGCATGCCCAGCTCCGGATCGACACGGGGATCGCGGTCTACTTCTGCGACCCGCGCAGTCCCTGGCAGCGCGGCACCAACGAGAACACCAACGGGCTGCTCCGCCAGTACTTCCCCAAAGGAACCGACCTCTCCCGCTGGACCGCCGAGGAGATCGAAGCCGTCGCCGCCACGCTTAACAGCCGACCGCGAAAAACGCTCGGCTGGAAGACACCAGCGGAAGCGCTCAATGAGTATTTACGATCGACTCAACAAACCGGTGTTGCGACGACCGGTTGAGCCTGGGCAGTTCCCGTGTGGTCTCCTCCTTCTCCTCATCCTCGGGGGCGAGCGGGAGCGGGTCCGCCGTCTGAACGTCGACCGCGTACAGGGC
>JANYJI010000158.1 GCA_025358525.1 Chloroflexota bacterium
ATGCGGAGCAGGCGGTTGTACTTGGCGACTCGCTCTGAACGGGACGGGGCGCCGGTCTTGATCTGGCCGGTCCCCATTGCGACCACAAAGTCGGCGATGGTCGTGTCCTCGGTCTCGCCCGAGCGATGGCTGACCATGGCGGTCCAGCCGGCGCGTCGCGCCATGGCGATCGCATCGACCGTCTCGGTGATCGTACCAATCTGGTTGAGCTTGATCAGGACCGAGTTGGCGGACGAATCGCGGATGCCCCGGGCGATGAAGTCCGGGTTTGTCACGAAGAGATCGTCGCCCACGAGCTGGACCTTCGAGCCCAGTCGCTTGGTCAGTTCAGCCCAGCCGGCCCAGTCGTCCTCGCCGAGGCCATCCTCGAGGGAGATGATCGGATACTTGGAGATCCACTTCTCCCACAGGTCGATGAGCTGGCCGGAGTCGAGAGTTCGATTCTCGCGCTCGAGCCGATACTGCCCGGTCACGTTGCCGGTTCCGGTCCCTTCGACCAGGACCGAACTCGTAGCCGGGTCGAGTGCGATCGCAACCTCGTCGCCTGGCTTGTAGCCGGCCTTTTCGATGGCGCGAAGGATGACCTCGACGGCAGCCTCGTTCGACGGTAGCGACGGCGCAAAGCCGCCTTCATCGCCCTGGCCGACGGAGAAGCCTTCGGCGCTCAGGATCGACTTGAGAGCGTGGAAGACCTCGGACCCGGCGCGGAGTGCGTCGCTGAAGGTCTCGACGCCGACCGGAGCAATCATGAACTCCTGGAAGTCTGTGGAGTTCAGGGCATGCTTGCCGCCGTTGAGGATGTTGAAGAACGGGACGGGCACGATGCGCGCGCCCACGCCACCGAGGTAGCGATAGAGCGGCATCTCGTAGCTGGCCGCAACGGCATGGGCCGCCGCAAGTGAGACGCCCAGGATCGCATTTGCGCCGAGATTGCCCTTGTTCGGAGTGCCGTCGAGGGCGATGAGGGCCGCGTCGAGACCAGCCTGATCGGCCGCGTCCGTGCCCAGGAGCTCGGGCGCGATGATCTCGCGGACGTTGGCAACGGCCTTGAGGACGCCCTTGCCGCCGTATTTGCTCTTGTCGCCGTCGCGCAGTTCGACCGCCTCGTTGGCGCCCGTCGAAGCGCCGGACGGGACCGCCGCGCGGCCGACAGAACCGTCGACCAGCACAACGTCGACTTCGATAGTCGGGTTGCTGCGCGAATCGAGAATCTGGCGGGCTTCAATCAGATCGATAGTTGTCATCAACGACTCCGTCTATTCGCCGGATGTGGCCGGAACTTTGTCCAGCAGGATTGCGACGCCCGGCAGCTCCTTGCCCTCCATGAACTCGAGGGAAGCGCCGCCGCCCGTGGATATATGGGTCATCTTGTCGCCAAGGCCCTGCTGTTCGACTGCCGCAACGGAGTCGCCGCCACCCACGACAACGGTCGCTCCAGCCTGGGCGCGGCCGGCCAGGAAGCGGGCGATCTCATTCGTTCCGCCCGAGAAAGCCGGGATTTCGAAGACGCCGAGCGGACCGTTCCAGAAGACCGTGCGGGCGGGCTCAAGAGCCTTGCGCATCGCCTCGAGGCTCTGCTTGCCGATGTCGACGATGTTCCAGGAGGCCGGCACCTTGTCGGCAGGGAGGGTCTTGTACTCGCTGCCGCGGGTTACTTCCTTGGCCACGATGACGTCGATCGGCAGGATGATCTTGGTGCCGTGCTTGGCGGCCGATTCCATGATTGCCCGGGCGTCCTCGACGCGATCGGGCTCGACCAGACTCTTGCCTACTGCCTTGCCCTGGGCAAGCATGAAGGTGTTGGCCATGCCGCCGCCGATCACGAGGATGTCGACCTTGTCGACCAGGTTCCGCAAGACCTGGATCTTGCCGGAGACCTTGGCCCCGCCGATTATTGCGGCGAAGGGCCGAACCGGGTTCTCCATCAGCTTGCCGAGAAACTCGATCTCCTTTTCCATGAGAAGACCGGCATACGCCGGCAGGATGCGAGCGATGCCCACGGTGGAGGCGTGGGCACGGTGGGCGGTACCAAAGGCGTCATTCACGAAGACGTCGGCATAGCTCGCCAGCGCCTTGGCGAATCCGGGGTCGTTCTTCTCTTCCTCGGCGTGGAAGCGAAGGTTCTCGAGGAGGATGCATTCGCCCGGCTTGAGGCGCTTGATGGCGTCCTCGGTGCCCGGACCGAGGGCGTCTCCGGTGACCCCGACCGGCATCTTGAGCAGGTGCGAGAGACGCTCGGCAACGGGCCGCAGGCGCATGCTGTCCTGGACCTTGCCGTCCGGCCGGCCGAGATGGCTAGCCAGGATGACGACGGCACCCTGGACAAGGAGCGCTCTGATTGTCGGCAGGGCGGCCACGATCCGGCTGTCGTCCGTGATCTTGCCGTCCGCGAGAGGAACGTTGAAGTCGACCCGGACGAAGACGCGTTTGCCCGCCGCGTCCAGATCCCGGATGGTGAGCTTGTTCATCTTGACCTCGGGCTTGGGCACCGGGGGCGACCGGCCGGGAGGCCGGTCGCCTTAATGAAAAGGCCGGGAGGCCTTTTCGTCTTCTTGATACAGAGTCTGCTTGGGTTACAGGCGCTCGGCGATGAACTTGGTCAGGTCGGCGACGCGGCTGCTGTAGCCCCACTCGTTGTCATACCAGGCCAGAACCTTTATGAACTTGCCGCTGCCGCCCAGGACCATGGTCAGGGCGGAGTCCACAATCGAGGAGCGAGAGTCGGCCCTGAAGTCCATCGAGACGAGCGGCTCGTCGCTAACGCCGAGGATACCCTTGAGCGGTCCCGATTCGGCCGCCCGGAAGGCGTCGTTGATGGCCTCGGCGGTGGTCGCGTCGCGAAGCTCGACGGTGAAGTCGACGATGCTCACGGTCGGGGTCGGGACGCGGAGGCTGAAGCCATCCACCTTGCCCTTGAGTTCGGGGATAACGAGCGCGAGAGCGCGAGCTGCGCCGGTGGTCGTCGGGATCATGTTCAGGCCGGCCGAGCGGGCACGGCGCGGATCCTTGTGGGCCACGTCCAAGATCTTCTGGTCGTTGGTGTAGCTGTGGATCGTGTTCATGAGGCCCTTTTCGATCCCGAAGGTATCGTTCAGGACCTTGGCCACGGGCGCCAGGCAGTTGGTGGTGCAGCTGGCGTTGCTGATGATCACGTGCTTGGCCGGGTCGTAGGTGCCCTCGTTGACGCCAAGGACGATGGTGACGTCCTCCTTCTTGGCGGGGGCGCTGATGATGACCTTCTTGGCGCCGGCGGCGATGTGGGCCCGGGCCTTGTCAGCCTCTGTGAAACGGCCGGTCGACTCGATGACGATATCGACGCCGAGGTCCTTCCATGGCAGCTGGGTCGGATCGGCGATCTGCAGGACCTTGATGGACCTGCCGTTGATGACGATAGCGTCGCCCGTGTGGGTCACGGTGCCGTCGAAGTTGCCGTAGGTGGAGTCGTGGGCAAAGAGGAGCGCATTGGTCGGGACGTCGACAAGGTCGTTGACCGCGACGACTTCGATCTCGGGCGCGCGCTCGAGGATCGCCTTAAGCGACTGCCGGCCGATGCGACCGAACCCGTTAATTCCGACACGAACTGTCATGACTTGTCCTCCACAGGAGCGATGCCGCGCTCGGTCAACCGGTCGCGGATACAGGGGTGATCCGACCGCCGCGCCAGGCCGGGTCGCCGAGACGCGCGATCACGAGTGGGTGGCCGCCGGCCAGGCTGACGTCACCGCCGAGCTCGGCGTGGACGATCTTGACCCGGCTGCGTGGCGTACGGAAGGCGGTGCTGGCGACCGCGGCCCGAGCCGGACCGAGAAGCCGCTCGCCCTGAGCGTCCGAGATCGCGCCGCCGACCACGATCCGGGTTGGGTTGAGTGAGTCGACGAAGCCAACGCAGGCAACGGCAAATGCGCGTCGACCGCGCTCCATGATGCTCCGACATGTGTCATCACCGGCGTCCTCGCCTTCGGCGATGTCACGCGCCTCGATGACCTCGACGCCCTTCTGGGCCGCGCGGGCGGCGAGGAAGGGGCTCTTGCCGTCGACCACTGCCTGGCGGGCAGTCCTGGCCATGGCCGCGCCGCCGACGAAAGCCTCGAGACACCCGACGGCGCCGCAGCCGCACTGGCCTTCCATCGAGACCGGAGTGTGGCCAAGCTCTCCGGCGGTGCCATCGGGGCCGTGCAGGATGCGACCTTCGCTGACGATCGCTCCGCCGACACCGGTGGAAACCGTCAGGTAGATGAAGTCCTCGCAGCCGCGAGCGGCGCCAAAGGCCTTCTCGCCCAGGGCCGCCACGTTGGTGTCGCGATCGAGAAAGGCCGGCAGCCCGAGTCGGGCACTGAGCTCGGCCGCGATCGGGACATCATGGAAAGTGGGGCCCATGTTGGGCGTCTGGACAACGACGCCACGCCACGGGTCTACCGGACCCGGGCTGGAGATGCCGATGCCGACCAGCGCGGACCGGATTTCGACCGATACGGCATCCCGGGCCCTGCGGAGGGCGACCTCGCAGGCATCGAGAATGGCCGCCGGGCCATCGGTGATCGGCGTGCGGCCCTTGATCAGGGCTAGTCGGGATCCGTCGTCCAAGACGACGGCGGCACGAACGTTCGTGCCCCCGACGTCAAGCGCGAGGACTGGTCGGGCTGACAGAGCAAAACCCTCATGACTTGGATTTGGTGGGGCTGCTCGACAATTCTAGCAAAGGGGATTCGGGCTCCAGCGGGCCGGTCGGCCCGTTCGACCCGTCTGCTGGCCCGCACTGCCAGGCCAGGCATCACCTAACCGCGGGCGTTTAGGTGCCGGTGGCCCCTGGCAAGGCAGCACAGGCGCCCCGGGCCGCCGTTGCGCAGCGCGCGAGGTTCGTGGCGCGGGGACACACCGCTGACCCAGAAACGGCGCGACCCCCGCCGGGGCGGGGGCCGCAATTAGCTCTCGAGCGGAGGGACGCTCAGCCGCCGATCCGGAAGACCTTGCCGCCGCAGTTGGGGCAGATGCCCTGGGTCGCCGGCTTGCCATTCTTCATGGTAATCCGCTCGGCGTTCTGGATCTCGACCTTCTTCTTGTCCTTGACGCAATAGCCCTCGACCATGGTTCCTAGCCTCCCAGTGACGAATAGGGCTCGAGCCCCTGACATCGGTGATCGCGCCTATTCAGGCAAGGGTACCTGATGGCGATGAATCCAGACTGCCTCGTGCGACAGGTCCAGACTAACGGCTGGATCCGATCGATCTCGGCTATAGCTGGTGCCCAACGCTGAGCGCCTCGCCGGAGCATAGTCGGCCCCAAACTTGAGCGTCAAGTGCGCCTGACGCAGGCTCACGGCAGTAACCACCACGCGGGCCGTCGCGGCCGCCACATCTCATGGAGCCAGGCCAGGTGCCGGAAGCGCGTCAAGGGACGGCCGGACCGGCGGATGTCATGGCAGCCGCGCACGTCGCGCTAGTCGCGCTAGTCGCGCAAGCCGCGCGTACAGCCGAAAGTCAGGGAACCGCGCGAGGCTCGGGAGCCGCGCGTGGCTCGGGAACCGCGCAGTCACCGCGTTCCACCGACGCGCCACGATCAGATAGGCCGCGACGACGGCGAAGAGAAGGGCCACGGCGGCGAGGAGGGCCAGGATGTCCGGAAGGGGTGCCATTGGCGAGACCTTACGAACGGATGCCGCTCCTCCAAGGGCCGGAGGAATCGACTGGGCGCCGTTGCCCGTCACGAAACCGGCCACGCCGCCAGGACTGCCAGTCGCTTTCGCCTCCCCGCCGGCAAGAGTCACTATCGAGGCGGGATCGGCCCGGATCAGGAGGCCCTGTTCGTCCCGCACGACATTGCCCCGGACCTCTACGGCATCCCCTGGCTCCAGCAGCGACAGTGCCTCGGCCGCGGCCGGTCCGCCGATCCGCACCTCGCCCGTACCGTCGTCGATGGTGACCTCGCCATCCCTCGTTGCCGTCACGAGACCCACGACGGTGACGTCACGCCCGATATAGTCGGCCAGAGACGCAATGCCAATCGGGCCGCCGGTGAGCCCTGCAGCCGGTGCCGCGCCGAATGA
>JANYJI010000217.1 GCA_025358525.1 Chloroflexota bacterium
CCCAAAGGCTGCTCTGTGAGCGGCGTGAATATGCCGAGCAGCCCAAAGGCTGCTCTGTGAGCGGCGTGAATATGCCGAGCAGCCCAAAGGCTGCTCTGTGAGCGGCGTGAATATGCCGAGTAGCCTCGAGATCGCCCGCTCAGTTACCCCACGGCCGATTATGGAACTCGCCCGCGAACTCGGGTTGCGGGACGAGGAAGTCGAGCAGTACGGGCCGTACAAGGCCAAGGTCTCCCTCGCAGGCATCACTCGCCTGGAGGTGGAGGCGGCCGCTGCCGGGCGGCGCGGCAAGTACGTCGTCATTACCGCGATCACGCCCACTCCGCTCGGCGAGGGCAAGACGACGACAAACGTCGGTTTGGTCCAGGGGCTCAATCGGATCGGCCATCGCGCGGCCGTCTGCATCCGCCAGCCGTCGCTGGGGCCCGTCTTCGGCATCAAGGGCGGCGCCGCGGGCGGAGGCTACAGTCAAGTTATCCCGATGGAGGACTTCAACCTCCACCTCACCGGCGACAACCACGCCGTTGGGGCCGCGCACAACCTGCTCGCCGCATTCGTCGACAACTCGCTCATGCACAAGAACCCGCTCGGCATCGATCCGCTGGGTGTGCTCTGGCCGCGCGTCGTCGACATCTCCGACCGGGCCGTCCGGCGGGCGATCATCGGCCTCGGTGGCCGCGAAAACGGCTACCCGCGCGAGACCGAATGGCAGATCACCGTCGCCTCAGAGGTGATGGCGGCTCTTGCACTCACGTCCAGCCTGCAGGACCTACGCCGGCGCCTTGGTCGGATGGTCGTGGCCACCACCTTCGATGGGCGGCAGGTCACCGCCGAGGACCTCAAATGCGCCGGCGCCATGACCGTGCTGCTGCGCGACGCCATCAAACCGAACCTGCTCCAGACCCTGGAGGGCGGGCCCGCCTTCGTCCATTGCGGCCCATTCGCCAACATCGCCCACGGTAACAACAGCGTCCTCGCCGATAGGCTCGCCCTGGCGACGTGCGAGATCGCCTGCACCGAGGCCGGCTTCGGGGCGGACATGGGGGCCGAGAAGTTCTTCGACATCAAGTGCCGCCAGAGCGGGCTTCGGCCGGACGCGGCCGTTATGGTGGCCACCGTCCGCGCCCTCAAGATGCACGGTGGAGTCGGCCGGATCGTAGCCGGCAAACCGCTGGACCCGGCCCTCGGGCAGGAGAACGTCGAGGCGGTCCGCAAGGGTTCGGCCAACCTGGCCGCCCAGATCGAGAACGTCCGCCACTTCCACGTCCCGGTGGTCGTGGCGATCAATCACTACCCCGACGACACGGAGGCCGAAGTGGCCGCCATCCGGGAAGTGGCGCTTGCCGCGGGCGCGCGCGACGTGGTTGTGAGTCGCCACTTCACCGACGGCGGCGCCGGGGCCGAGGACCTCGCCCGAGCCGTCTGGTCGGCGGCAGAAGAGGGCGCGCCGGACTTCCGGTTGCTCTACCCGGACGACATTCCGTTGCGCGAGAAGATCGAGACGATCGCGGTCCGAATTTATGGCGCCCGCGGCGTCGACGAGCTGCCGGCTGCCACCAAGGCCCTCAAGCTCTACGAGGACCTGGGCTACGGCAACCTACCGATCTGCATGGCCAAAACGCACCTCTCGTTGAGCCACGATCCGTCCCTTAAGGGTCGTCCGACGGGTTTCCGCGTCCCCATCCGCGAGGTCCGTCTCTCGGCCGGGGCGGGCTTCATCACACCGCTTCTGGGCGAGATGCGCACGATGCCGGGCTTGCCCTCGCACCCCGCCGGCGAAAGCATCGACATTGACTCGGATGGGAATATCGTTGGCCTCTTCTAGGCGGACCGTTCAAGTTTGCGCCGACGGCAACATCGTGAAGCTGTTGTAGTCGGCCATGCTCACCCTCGTCCTGACCCGCCATGGACGGGCCGCCGCGGGCGACATCATGCTCGGCGGCCAGCTCGACGTGACGCTTACGCCCGAAGGTAGGCACGAGGCGGAGGCGCTGGCGCGCCGGCTGGTCGGCTTTCGAATCGACCGAATCATCTCGAGCCCGATGCTCCGCGCGCTCGAGACTGCGCAGACCGTCGCGACCGGTCGACCCGTCGAGGTCGATGAGCGGCTGCGCGAGCTCGACTACGGGCAATGGGAGAGCCTGACCTATGACGAGATCGGAGCCCGCGATCCGGAGCTTCGGGCCCGTTGGGAGCACGACCCGGGCTCGACCCATTCGCCTGGCGGCGAGTCCGGAGAGGAGGTGGCAGCTCGGGCCCTGAGCTTCCTTGTCGACCTGCTCGCGGCCGAGCTGGGCGGCCCAAACGGCATATCCGTCGCCCCGGAACACCGATCGCTCGACCCAGGCGGCTCGCGCTGGCCCGTCTCCGAAGCCCAAGCCGACGTCGAAGGCGAGCGCCGGGTCTTGGTCGTCGCCCACGGCACGTTCAACCGCGTCCTGCTATGCGTGGCGCTGGGCCTGCCCGTCCAGGATTATCGCCGCCGTTTCGTGCAGGACCGGACCAACCTGACGGTTCTTCGCTACGAACGCGACGATACCCCGGACGGTGCGCAGCTCATCCTCGGCAACGACGTGGGCCACCTGCGCGGCCAGGGCGAGGCGCCCTGGGGCTAGCTCGCAGGCCCCGTTGCGACTTCCGCCGCGGGCGACCAGGCGCTCAGCGCGACGGCATCCTCCACAGGGCCGTGGCGTAGCCCGGTCGGGCCGGGCGGCCGAAACCGAATGTTTGCGCGGGCTCGCCATGCCCGGACTGCGGAATCAGTCCCCTGGTGACAGACTGCACTGGCTGGTCGGCGCGCTGCGGGCGGACCGATTCAGGCCCACGGGAACGGGAGTTGAGTTTTTGCGCCGCGCTGCCTTCGCCTACATAGTCGTCTTCCTCGCGATTTCAGCGTACTCACCTTACCTCTCGCTCTACTACCAGAGTCTGGGCATCACGCTCGGCCAGATCGGCGCGCTCATGGCCTTGACCTCGTGCGTCGCCCTTGTATCCGCGCCTGCGTGGGGTGCAATCCACGACCGCTTTCCACGATCGTTGGTGCTGCTCCCAATCGCAGGCATGCTTGGCGGTGTGGGCGGTTACGGGCTCGTCACGTCAGGCGCATCGCCCCTGATCGTCCTGTCGGCGGCCGCGTTTGCGTGCGGCATGTCCGGCCTAACTCCGATGATGGATGTCCGAGTCCTCGAGCAGGCAGGTGCCGATCGAACTCGATACGGCCGAATTCGAGCCTTCGGTTCAGCAAGTTTCATCGTCGGTGCGCCGCTGGTCGGTCTTCTGAAGGACCGTCAAGGGCCCGGGTCCATCTTCTGGGTCATCATCGTCGCCCTCCTGGTGGGCGGCCTGGCCGCCACGGCTATCCCCGGCCGTACCAATGTCTATCGGGCGACGAGCATGTTCCACGCTCCCGGCCGGGTACTCCGTCATCGACCGATCGCCGTCTTCCTGATCGGGTATCTGATCTGTTTCGCCGCCATCTCAGCCCAGGCGACCTACCTCGGGCCCTACCTCCACTCGCTTGGCGCCTCGAACGAGTTGGTCGGCTGGGCTGCCTCCATTGGGGCCGTCTTCGAGGTCCCGGTGATGTTCTTCTTCCCCCGCCTGGCGCGCAGATTCGGCGTCGAGCGGCTGATCCTGCTGGGGGCCTTGATCGTGGCCGTCAGGCAGATCGCCAATGCCGCGTTCACGGATCCAAACGTGCTGATCGCCTGCGCCATCCTTCAAGGCGCTGGCTACGCGCTACTGGCGGTGGGCGGCGTCACGTTCGTCTCCAGGCGAGCGCCGAAGGGAACGGCGGCCACGGCCCAGGGACTGCTCAGCGGAGCGGCGTTCAGCCTGGCCTCCATCATCGGCTCTGGGGCCGGCGGTCAGTTGGCGGCGCTTCTGACCATCCGGGGCTTGTACGTGGTCAGCGTCTTTGTGGGCTTCGTGGGGGTCGCTGTCATAGCCTGGGCGGTCCTGCCGTCCGTTGGCGGGGGCGATCTCCAGGAGCCAGCGCGTTCTCCCGAACCAGCGCGTTCTCCCGAACCAGTACGTTCGTCCGAGGCCGCCCAGGCCCGACATCGGGGTTCATTGGCCGGCCCGCCTCGGGCGCGGGAGGAAGCGCGCGTCAGTAGCCGAGTCGATGAACTCGCGAGTAAGTGGCGCTGGCAACGGTCGCAGCACCGAGCGAGCTGAAGTGCAGGCCGTCGGAGGTGTACTTCCGAACGTAGACGCCGGTAGACGTCGAAAGCGGGGCGTGGATGTCGACCACTACCACGCTGTAGGCGTTGGCGAGGCGGGTGATGGCGGCGTTGAGCGAGTCGATCTGCGGCGACATGCCCGTGTATGAGTCCGGCGGGATCGTCATCAGGAAGACGCGGATCCCCTTCGCCTTGGCGGCGACCACCATCGCCCTCAGGTTGGCGATCGTGGTGGCCTGACTGACCTTGTAACCAAGGTCGTTGGTGCCGCCCAGGATGAAGACCACGTTGGGCTTGTAGGCCAGCACCTCCCTATCGAAGCGGGCGCGCATGTCGGCGGTCGTGTCACCGGGAACGCCGGCGTTGTTGAGGAGCTTGAGGTTGGCATCCATCGTGTCGAGACGGACCGGCCAGGCAGGTCCAGGGTCCCGGTACCCAGAAGTGAGCGAGTCGCCCATCGTCACGAACGTGTAGACCTTGGCGGGAGCGGGTCGCTTGGTAGGCACGGGCACCGGCTTCGGCGATGGTGGGAGGGTTGGCGAGGGTGAGGGTGAGGGCGTCGGCTCGATGGTCGCAGTTGGCAACGAGCTTGCGACGGAGGGTGTGGGCGTGGCGCCGCTGGCATTCGCGGCAGCAATGAACTGCCCTGAGGGGCTGTGGGCGGGCGATGAGGGGCTGGTCCAGCCCCCCGGCAGACTGGCCGATACGGCTCCTGCCATGAGCAAGAGTGCCAGGACCGCGGCCAGTTCGCGTCGTCGCTCATCGCGAGGCACGACTCTTCGCCACAGGCGTCCGACGATTCCCCACACGCCCGGATCCCTCTCATTCGGGAGCGCGCCCACGACCGCCGATGCGAACGACCTCAGCGGGTTGAGCCTTACCGGATGAGCCATGTGCCGACCCGTCCGAGCCAGCCGTGGATTCGCGTGGGCCATCTGGCGCATCGCATCAGCACCCAACTCGACCCCTCGGGAGGGCTTCGAGGCGTCTCTGATCGAACTCACGCGAGCCCGACACCGAGGCTCAAGCCTCGCCACTTCTTCTCGATGCTCAGCGCCTGCAACTGGACGCGAGTAGGTCTGCTGCGCATCTGCGTAGCCCTCGTTCGGGCGGCCACGCTGTCCGCCCCTAGGATCGCTGCCCGCAGTCTGCCATGGGATGTCCTCCGGGCGCACGGACCGCCGTATAGGGGTGACGGCCGGCGAACCTGATCTATTCGACAGCTTCAGCCTACGCCATTAAGGGCCAACTCTGCCAGCGAGACCTTCGGAGCGCCGCCCGTACGCGGCCCACCTAGGACCGCGCCTAGTCCTCGGCGGACTCGACCTGACCGCCGCGGCGCCAGCCGGGATGGCCCAGGCGCAACCACACGAACAGGGCCACGGCCAGGATGCAGATCACCAGAATCAGGTTGTCGAACGGCTTCAGATCGTCGCGGATTCGGGTCCAGTTGGAACCCAGGACGGTGCCGGCATAGACGAGCGCGATCGTCCATGGGATGGCGCCCAGAGTCGAGTAGATGGCGAAGCTTTTGATAGGCATGTGCGATACGCCGGCGACGAAGCTGATGATCGTTCGAATGCCCGGCAGCAGTCGGCTGAAGAAGGCGGTCGGTGCGCCCCAGCGCGCGAAGAAGTGCTCGGCCTGATCGACCTCGTGCGGGCTAATAAGAAGGTACCGGCCCCAGCGATCGAGGAACGGCCGGCCGAGCTTTGCGCCCAGGGCGTAGCCGAAAAGCGAGCCGGTCGTGTTGGCGAGCACGCCGACGATGACCACGATCCAGAAGTTCCATTGGCCACCGCAAACCCCACTTGCAAGGGCTCCGCACACGGCGCGGCTGAGCGGCTCGAGCTTGCTGGAGTCGCTGACGAGGAACCCGGCGTAGGGCAGGATCAGCTCAGAGGGGATGGGCACGATTGTGGATTCGAGGACCATGGCGATGAAGACGCCCAGGTAGCCCACGGCGCCGTAAAGGCCATCGAGGAACGGTCGAACGATGGCATCAATGAATCCGAGCACAGGGGCCTCGCTAATGCGTGGACGAATGCCGCGGGCGGGCGGGCGCGGCCGCCGGTCCTGCGCAGAATACCTGAGCGGGTGCGACGCCGTCTCTGCGGAGCGGCGTCCGCCGCGCCTGGCAGCCCCGCCGATCGTCCGCGGCCCTCCGCGCCCATCGAGGCTATGCTCACCGGCGTGAGCGACACACCCGGGTCTCCCGAACAAGCGCCCATCGGACGAGTGCCCGAAGGACGCGCGCCGGCGGGGTATGGACCGCACCGTCATCTGCCCGAGTCGCACTGGCTCCGGCAGCCCTTCCCGGCCGAGACGGAGATCGTGCTGACCGGCGCCGACCTGTCGATCGGAGACGTGGAGGCGGTTGCGCGCGGCGGGCAGCAGGTCAGGCTCGGCGAGGATGCCCGGGCCCGCATGGCCGAAGCTCGCGAGGTCGTGGAACGGCTCGTCGCCGCGGCGGAGATCGTCTACGGAGTGACCACGGGCTTCGGTGACCTGGCTACTACCTTCATCGACCCGGCCGACTCCGCCCAACTGCAGCTCAATCTGCTCGTGTCGCATGCCGTGGGCGTGGGCGATCCGCTGCCGCGCGATGTGGTCCGGGCGATGCTCCTGCTGCGGGCCAATACCCTGGCCCTGGGCCACTCCGGCTGCCGGGCCGTGCTGGTGGATCGGATCTGCGATCTGCTGCGCATAGGCATCCACCCGGTCGTGCCGTCGCAGGGGTCGGTGGGTGCGTCCGGAGACCTGGCGCCACTGGCCCATCTGGCGCTGCCGCTCACGGGCCGGGGGTACGTGGAAGTCGGCGGGCGCGTCATCGCCGCGTCGCAGGCCCTGCGCGCGGCCAACCTCGAGCCGCTCGAGCTGGGCGCCAAGGAAGGCCTGGCCCTGCTCAACGGGACTCAGATGATGAGTGCCATCGGGTCGCTCGTGGCCGGCGACGCCTACCGCCTGTCGCATACTGCGAGCGTGGCAGCGGCCATGAGTTGCGAAGCCCTGCTCGGCACGGACGTCGCCTACTCGGCCGCCTACCAGCTGGCGCGGCCGCACCCC
Organism: Chloroflexota bacterium; assembly: GCA_025358525.1. Taxonomy (GTDB): domain Bacteria; phylum Chloroflexota; class Limnocylindria; order Limnocylindrales; family CSP1-4; genus Fen-1039. The sequence continues at coordinate 7,248 of JANYJI010000217.1, forward strand.
GGCCAGATCGCCGTGGCCGCAGAGTTGCGCTGGCTGCTGCGCGACTCCACTCTCATGACGAGCCACCACTCCTCGCCTCACAAGGTCCAGGACCCGTACTCGATCCGTTGCGTGCCACAGGTCCACGGCGCCGTCCGCGACGCCCTCGACTACTTGTGGGGCGTGCTGGACGTGGAGATCAACTCCGCGACTGACAACCCGCTTGTCTTTCCGGAAGGTGGCGGGGCCGACGCCAATGCCGCAGCTACCGGCGGCGGGCTGGTTATCAGCGGCGGAAACTTCCACGGCGAGCCGGTGGCTATCGCGCTGGACTTCGGCAAGCTCGCCATTTCGGAGCTGGGTTCCATCTCCGAGCGCCGGATCGCGCTGCTGGTCGACCCTCGCCTCAACTGCGGGCTGCCACCCTTCCTCTCCTCCGGCAGCGGCCTGGAGTCGGGCATGATGCTCCTCCAGTACACGGCTGCGGCCCTAGCGTCGGAGAACAAGGTCCTGGTCCACCCCGCCAGCGCCGACTCAATCCCAACCTCGGCCAATCAGGAAGACCACGTCTCGATGGGCTCGATTGCCGCCCGGCACGCCATGTCGGTCCTGACCAACGTCCAGCGGATCGTCGCCCTGGAGCTGCTCGTCGCGGCTCAGGCGCTCGACTTCCGATTGGCGCAAAATGCGGCCGAAGGTCGACAGGTTCGACCGGGCACAGGAGTCGAGGAGGCCCACCGAAGGGTTCGATCGGTCGTGCCCCATCTCGATCACGACCGTCTCCAGACGAGCGACATCGAATCGGTCTTCAGGCTCGTACGAGAAGGCACCCTCGTCGACCTGATCGGCTAAAGCCAACCCTCAGGTTGGCTCGACGACCGAAGGCACCCTCGACGACCGCGGGTCTGAGTTTGAGCCGAGGGTCTGGTGCTCGACGTGCAGTTGGCTCGACGACCGCGGGTCCGTGTTTGGGCCGCGGCCAGCGTGGGCCCTAACGCCCTACCTGAGTCGTTATGCATCCGATCCACAAATCCGGCCCGCCCAGCTTGCTGAGCCACTCGGCGTGCATGAGATGCACACATCTGGCGGCTTCGACTAGGGCAGGCGGGACAAGTCGTCGATTCGATACGCCCGACGCATGGTTCTGACTCGCGAAGGCCTGCCTCAACCGAAAGCGTGCACTCCACGCACGGAATCGACGCCCCGACCCAACCCGCTGTTCCGAATTGTCCGATGTGTGCATCAGTCGCACGTGCGGGGTCTGACGCTTGGCGCAACGCAGGTTCTGTGCGCCCGACGCTCAGAAACGTCGCCCACGACCGCCGTCTGCCGGCCCGGTCCTGCTTTTCGGCCAGCTGGCACGGCCGCGCCCGCCGGCCGCGCAACCGCCAGACCGCCGGCCGCAGAGCCGCCAGACCGCGGATTGGCTCGATGGCCTGAACGTCCGGGGTCAGGAGAGGAGGGTCGGCCGGTTCCGCCCGGAGCAGCGTTCGATGGCGCGCCGCAGCCGAACCTCGTCGGCGCCGCCAGACTGCTGAAGGGCCCACAGCGCGGGCAGGAGGCGTGGGTCGCCAGCGGCTGCAGCGGCATCCACCTCGAGGCCGCCTACGAGCGGCGACTGCAGCGCCCGGATCAGATGTGGCACCGCACGCGGATCGCGTCGGACCGCCAGCCCGAAGAGAGCCTCAGCCCGGGCCTCGTGGCTGGCGTCTTCCGTGCGGGCCAACAGGGCCGCTCGGACGTCTGGGCCGTCTGCACTGGAGAGCGTCCCCAGACCGAACGTCGCCCAGTCGCGGACCTCGGGATCGCAGTCCTGGGACAGCCTGATCAACGCCATACGTGCCTCGGGCTCGAGTGGCTGCCGGCTGAGGGTGGCAACGGCGAAAGCGACGGCCAGCCGAACTTCGGCTATGGGGTGCAGAGAGAACGGGAACACGAAACTGAGCGTGCGGGGGTCGTCGATGTGCCCAAGAGCCGCCACGATGGAAGCCGTTGGAGCGGCAGCCTTCTCGACGGTCAGGGCGGTCAGCAGGGCCTCGATGATCGCAGCTCGCATGTCGGACTCGATGCCCGCCAGCCGGCCAAGGATGTCCGCACCTAGCGTCCGCCCTCGGTCGGGTTGGCCCACGAGAAGCTTGGTTGATGCCTCTAGAACGTCGTCGGGACACTCGTCGAGGATGCCCCTGATCAGATCCCAGCGGCAGTCTTCGTCGTAGGTTCCAAGGGCGGCGTCGATGCGGACGTCGAGTGGCCGCACGTATCACCTCGTTGCGTGAATGACGGCCCCTGTGGCCGTTAGCACTCGTTTTCGGGATCCGGGACCAGGGCCCGGGGACCAGGGGCCAGGGGCCGGCCTCCCTTTTGGCCGGGCTTGGCACCTGCAAAGTATCGCTTTGGCAAGCGACCTCGCTTGCCGGTCGCACGTGAGGGAACGGCGTCCCGCCCAGTGGCCCAAATATACCTGGTACGGGCTGGCCCCAGGGAGCATCGATTTCCTATTCTGGACGCTGCAAGTGAAGACTTTGTAGCCTGGATCGCGACGCGGACGTCGTGCGTCGTGAGCCGATCAGGTAAAGTTCCCCTCAGGCGCTGCTTCGCTCAGCAGGGGGTATGGACATGCGCAATCCGACCCGGACTTTGGTTCTCACGATCGGTGTCGCTCTTCTATTGGGCGGCTGCGTCGGGGCTCAACCGAACGCCAGCCCGTCGGCGGCGGTCGCACTGCCATCGGCTTCGGCAGCCGCACCTGGCCGGCCGACAATCGCGCCCACGGTTGCGCCGTCCTCATCGGCTGCGGACGCTACAGCCGTCGCGCGCGCCACCGTTATCGTCACGTCTCTAGGTGGCTCGGTCACCCCCGGTTACGTCGGCGTTGTCCCGCCTATGCTCGGCGTTCCGGGGGAGTTCGTCAGCGTCGGTAGTTGGGTTGTCCAATGGGACCCACAGGGGAAGCTGATCTTCGTCGCCGTCCTGCCCCCATTTGTCCCCTCGGCGCCCCGAACGGTGATCTCGGAGGCCGTAGCCCGAACCACGATCGCCGACTACAGAACTCGTCTCGGGCTTGTTGTCGCGCCTCCGGACTCGCTGGCGCCCGACCCCGCAACCGAGGGCTGGTGGGCGCAGTGGTACCGGCAGATAGGCGGGATCGCCGCGCCGAGCGACGGCACCTTGATGGCAATCGACGCCGCCGGCGACTTCCTCTCATACCGATACATCGAGTCCGCGGTCAAGTCCGCGCCAGTCAAAACGATTTCTCAGGCGAAGGCGCTCAGCCAGTTCCCGCGCTGCCGGAACAGCACCGGCGGAGCCAACGGACTCGTCGAAACCTGCAGCGTCAAGCTCGAATGGCACGCCCCGGCGACGACTCCCGGGGCGCCTCTGCAACTGTGCTGGCGGATCGACTACTCGCGCAAAGACAAGGACGAATTCCAGGCCAGCATCCTCTGGCTGGATGCCGGCACGGGCGAACAGGTTGACGCCAGCATGACGACATAGCGCCTCAGCCTCGCACCGGCGGGCGAGCGGGTGCTCGGACCGTGGCCAGCAACAGGACGACCGCGGCGGCGGCACAGGCTGAGCCGAACCAGAACGGCGCCGGCGGCGCGATCAGACTCCACAGCAAACCGGCAATCACGGAGGCCGGCAGGATCATCAGGCCCTGGACGGCGTTGAGGATTCCGAAGGCTGTCGCGCGCAGCTCCGTCGGTGCCAGGTCCGCCACCATCGCCTTGCCCACGCCCTCGCTCAGGGCATAGTAGATGCCGTAGGCGATCCAGAGCGGGACCACCCAGACGGCCGAGGTAGCCACGGCGAAACCGGCATAGCAGGCGGCGTAGATGAGCCAGGCCGAGGCGATCAGGCCGCGCCGTCCGATTCGATCGGAGAGCGCACCGGCCGGCCAAGCCACGATCGCGTTGGTGGCGTTGAAGGCTACGATTGTCAGCAGTAGAGCCAGGAGTGTCAGACCGAGGTTCTGCGAGCGCAGCGCCAGGAAGGCGTCGCTCGAGTTGCCCAGGGTGAAGAGGCCGCTGGCGAGCACAAAGAGCCAGAACTGGCGCGGGAACCGGCGCCACTCGGAGACGCCGCCGACGATCCGGCGGACGAGTCCAGGCGATGGGGCGGTGGGTGTTGTGGCGATGGGCGCGACAGTCGAGCTCGGGCGCTCGACATCCCGCACGCCCACGACGATCGTGACGATCGCCAGCACACCCGGCACGAGCGCCAGCAGGACCAGGATCCTGAAGGCATCCCCGGTGAGCAGGTTCGAATTGCCCTCCACGGACCAGATTACGGCCGCGGCCACCAGCACGCCCGCGAACGCGCCGGTCGTGTCCATTGCGCGATGCAGTCCGTAGGCCGCGCCGCGGTACTCGGGAGCCGTTGAGTCGGCAATAAGCGCGTCGCGCGGCGAGGTGCGGATGCCCTTGCCAAACCGGTCGCCGACGCGGCCGAGCAGCACCACGGGCCAGGCCACGGCGACCAAATACAGCACCTTGGCAACCACCGACGTTCCGTAGCCGATTCCGACCAGCAGCCGTCGCCGCGACAAACGGTCGGAGAGGGCGCCGCTGATCAGCTTCAAGACGGAAGCCGTGCTTTCGGCCACGCCCTCGATAAGGCCAATCACGGCGGCCGGCGCGAGCAGGACGTTGGCCAGGTAGAGGGGGATCACGTAAACGAGCATCTCGCTCGAGATGTCCGTGAAGAGGCTGACCAGGCCCAAGGCCACGACGTTGCGACCGATTCCGCGCGTGAGGGCGCGCCGCCACCGCGGACCGGACTTGGACGGAACGGACGGGACGGAAGGAGTCATACCGCCACGAGTCTAGCGGCGGACCACGCTCTCGGCCGAGCGGCCCTGCAGACTCCGGCCGCGGCGCTCAACGGGGCGCGAAGATCGGCCTGTGGCGTACAGTTGGTGACCTATGGCACGCCTCGAGATCGTGGACGTCATCGATGAAGCTCGCTTCGGGCTGATCCCGCCCTGCGCGGAACCGGCGTTCGACCATCGAACGTGCGACTACTGGGAAGACGCCGATCGCGGCTCGAAGGCCCATCGACCGAGCCGGCTCCCGGCCGGTTCGGCTGCGGCGGCCTCCCCGGGCTCGACCACCACGGGCCCGGTCTCCCCGCGCTCGACCGAGCCTTCGAGCGGGCCTGTTACTGGCGCGACAGAGGGCAACCTCTTCGCATCGCCCCCCAAGCCCGAGTCGAATCCTTTTGCCGCGGCGCCGAAACCCAACGCCAATCCCTTCGCGCCAGCACCGGCGGCTCAACCCCGCAACCCATTTTTCGCAGATTTGACCGGGCCGCTGACCGACAACCCTTTCACGCCCCAGCGACCCTCCCGCCCCACCATCGCCGCAAATGCTCCCCGCAAGTTGCAACTTCTCGGCCGCGGCCTGGGCATCTTCGGCAGCTACGCCAAGCTTCTTCTCGCCGACGGCGAGGCCGTCGCCTATTGCCAGTTCGGGCCACTTTCCGCGTACCCGCGCGCGCTGCGTCTGCGCGGCCTCTACCCGCAGCTGCCCCAGGCGCCGTTGCCGGCCGTAATCACATGCATCGCCACCACCGCCGACGTTCGTCGGAGCGGCTACGCCCTGCGACTCGTGGAGGAGGTCTGCCACGACCTCGCGGGACGCGGGTTTGCCGCGGTTGAGGCCTATCCCGAGGCCCGCGCTGGCGAGGACGCAACGCCGGCCGCTCGGCCCGAGTTCTGGATAAGAGTCGGCTTTAGCCTGGCGGTCGATGACGATCACTACCCGGTTCTGCGCCGGGAACTCTGAGATGGGCCCCCCCCGCAACCCCCGCAACCCCCGCCACTGGCGACCGACTCGCGCCGTAGCAGCCCTGGCCGTGGCGGCCATCGCGCTGGCCGGCTGCAGCGGTGCCGTCGCCTCGCCCTCGCCCGCATACACGGCTGTGCTCATCGGGCCCACGGCCTGGCCTAGCGGCACGACCGGCCAGTACGGCCTGCGTATCGACCCCAGCCTGCTGGACAAGGTGCCCAGGTCGGTCCGCGCGCTGCCGCTCACAGAAGATGCCGCCAGCGAAGCGATCGCGCTTCAGGACGCCGATCTGGCCAACACGCTTGACCGTTATACCGCGGCCTCGGTGGCCAAAATCGGCGACCCGGACTGGCTCGCGGTCTCGATCAGTCACTTCAAGGCCGATGGCCCGACCGCGGACGTCTACACGGCCTGGGTCCAGCAATATGCCGACGGCGCCTGCTCCCAGGCGGGCGGCGTGTCAAGAACGACTCAGGAGACCATCGGCGACAAAATCGTCGATGTCGCAACCTGCAACGGCGGCCTGACCGTCTACACGCTCCCACTCGGCGGCGGCGTGGTGCTCTCGATGTACGAGTTTGGCCCGCGCCAGATCGGTCGCCAGCTGATCGCGGCTCTCAACTAGCTGCGCGAGGTCTCCACGCCGAGACGTCTCGGCCGAACCGGCGCACACTGAAGTTCAGCGCCCGGGTTCGCGCCGGGCACAATCCAGGCCTAGCCTGGGTTCCGTTCGGAGGCCTCCTTGGCGATCGAAACCGGCCCCTCCTCACACGCCGGACCTCGCGCCGTGCGGGCCCCACGAGGCCCCGAGCGGAGCTGCAAGGGCTGGGCCCAGGAAGCGGCGCTGCGGATGCTGATGAACAACCTGGACCCGGAGGTCGCCGAGCGCCCGGACGACCTCGTCGTGTACGGCGGCACCGGTCGAGCGTCTCGCTCCTGGGATGCCTTCGACGCCATCGTCAGAGAGCTGCGTCGCCTCGAGAACGACGAGACTCTGCTCGTACAGTCGGGCAAGCCGGTCGGGGTCTTCCGAACGCACGAGTGGGCGCCGCGGGTCCTGATCGCCAACTCCAACCTGGTCGGCAAATGGGCCAACTGGGAGACGTTCCGGGAGCTGGAGCGGGCCGGCCTGACCATGTACGGCCAGATGACGGCCGGTTCGTGGATCTACATCGGAACGCAAGGGATCCTGCAGGGGACCTACGAGACGTTCGCGGAGCTGGCCCGACAGCACTTTGGCGGGAGCTTGCGCGGCCGGGTCACTCTGACCGCCGGCTTGGGCGGCATGGGTGGCGCGCAGCCGCTGGCCGTCACCATGAACGAGGGTGTCGCCCTGGTCATAGAGGTGGACGAGGCGCGCGCCGTCCGCCGGCGCGAGATCGGCTATGTCGACCGCCTGACGCCCTCGCTGGATGAGGCGCTTGAGTGGGCGCGGTCGGCTGCCGCGGAGGGTCGAGCGGAGTCGATCGCCCTGCTCGGCAACGCGGCCGAGATCGAGCCCGAACTGGTCCGACGGGGCGAGCGCTTCGATGTCGTGACGGACCAAACTTCCGCCCACGACGCGCTGAACGGCTACGTCCCGGCGGGGGTGGCCGTGGAGGCCGCCGCCGACTTGCGACGCCGCGATCCGGACGAGTACGTCCGCCGTTCCATGGCGTCCATGGCCGAGCACGTCCGAGCGATGCTGGCTTTCATGGCAGCCGGCTCTGTGACCTTCGACTACGGCAACAACATCCGGGCCCAGGCTCAGACCGCGGGCGTAGCCAACGCCTTCGATTTCCCGGGTTTTGTGCCGGCGTTCATCCGGCCGCTCTTCTGCGAGGGGAAGGGACCGTTCCGCTGGGTCGCGCTCTCCGGCGACCCGGACGACATCAAGGCCACAGACCGGGCGATCCTGGAACTGTTTCCCGAGAACGAGTCGCTGCGGCGGTGGCTAGAACTGGCCGAGGCGCGGGTACCGTTTCAGGGCCTGCCGGCCCGAATCTGCTGGCTCGGCTACGGCGAGCGTGCTCGAGCGGGGGCGGCCTTCAACGAGCTGGTTCGATCGGGCACCGTCGCCGCGCCCATCGTCATCGGTCGCGACCACCTCGACGCCGGTTCGGTGGCGTCGCCCAACCGCGAGACGGAGGCGATGCGCGACGGCTCCGACGCGATCGCCGATTGGCCACTCCTCAACGCCCTCGTGAACACTGCTGCTGGCGCGAGCTGGGTGAGCATCCACCATGGCGGGGGCACGGGGATCGGCTACTCTCAGCATGCTGGAATGGTGGTCGTCGCTGATGGCACGGATCTGGCCGAACAGAAGCTGGCCCGGGTTCTGACGACCGACCCGGGAATGGGCGTCATCCGTCACGCAGACGCCGGTTACGAACGAGCGATTCAGGTCGCTAGTGAACGCGGAGTCCGCATCCCGATGCTCGAAGACGGGCGCGCCGACACCTAGAAGTTTCCGTGCCCCGCACAACGAAGGGGAGAACGCGTTGGGCCATCGAATTCAGGGGGTTCTGCTTCGATCAAAGCCTGACGCTGCCGGTCTGGCCGCGCTCGAACGAGGATACGGCTACAAGCTCTTCGAGCTGACCGGCCAACAGCTCTGGTTGCTCGATCTCGGTGTGCCCGAGCCGGCGCCGGGCGATCTCCCATCGATCAGGGCGGCGCGTCTCCTTGCGCCGAACTACGTTGACGCTCTGCGTGTCATCGGTTGGGACGAGGAGCCGCTGCCGCAACTCTCCTGGCTGATAGCCGCAGCCGCGGCCTCTCGCCAGCTTCGCCAGCCCGTCCTGGCCTTCCTCTCCGACGACGAGGTGCACGACTTCGTGGCCATCGCGGCGCCTGGAGGCGTGACAATCATCGGCGACAAGCTGCGCGGCTATCTGCTCCGCTGGGAAGGAGGCGCCCTCGTCGTCCAGCCTTTCGTGAGCTATGAAACCGGGCAGGAGCCGCCCATGCCGCCGGACGAGCTGGCCCTGATCCCCAAGGCCTCGCTGCTGCCCACCGAGAAGCTGGCAGTCGGCGGCTATCCGCTCCACGGGAACGTATTGGCCGAGATCAGCGGCTTTGCTCAGGGCGCCGCCTTGCTCGGAATTGGGACGCGGAGTCAAAGCCAGAGGGGCTCGCTCCAGCTCATCGAGGCCAAGGGGCTGGGCCACAGCGTCTGGGACCGCGCAGCCGGGGCAGCTTCCCGGACCACGTAGCCGGGCGCTCCAGGGGCGCGTATGGTCCGCGCGCGGAGCAAGCGGCTCACCTGGGCAAGGGCTACGATCCGCGTGCGTCCATCACGAAAGGGAGAGGTATGGAACGGAATCTCAACCGGCCCAGCTACGTGCTGGCACTCCTGCTCGGCTTTCTCGCTGTCGTCGACGCCGGAACGGCGGTACTGGCCATGCAGATGCCCAGCTTCTGCTCGCCTTACAACCTTGGGGGCTTAGGCTGCGGCTCGAACTCGGGCTGGCTCATCGACCTCGGGGCCGCCGGCATCAGCGCCGCGCTGGTCGCCTTCCTGCTGATGCGGCCGCACCTCTATGTCTTCGGGGCTACGGCCGGCTGGGCCGTGGCGGCTTTTGTGGCCAATTTCGCTCTTCGCCACACTTCCGGCATTGACACAACGGCCACATACCGCATGACCGTCTACTTCGTCGTTCTGGTGATCGCGGGCGTACTGCTCGTCGTCGAAAGCAAGCCGCGGTGGGACGCCGACCGGGCCAAGCGGCCAGTTGCCCAAATGCCACCCAGCTGGCCGAACGCCAGCTACACTGCCCCGCCCGCCCCTCCTTACCCGCCCGCTCAGATGCCCCAGCCGGCGCCTCCGCGGTACTTCGTCGCGCCTGCGGCCGCAGCTCCGGCCGCGCCTGCCGAGCCCGTGGCACCGCCCGCCGAGCCTGACGCAGCCAAGGACAAGTAACATCCGGCCGGCATTGCCGGTTCATCATCCGATTCAGGCGCCAATCGATTCAGTCGCCCGTCGAATCAGGCCCCGGTCTGTTCGGAACGCCAGCCGGGCTCCCTGATCGTGGCCCCGTCCTCCGGCATGTCGCGAAGCGACCGCAGCGGCGACAGCACGATCGGCAGGAACGAGATAAACGTGGCCAGGGCCGCGAGGATCAGGGCGGTCCGGACGGGCATAACGGTGGCCATGATGCCGCCCGCCACCGACCCAATCGGGATCGTGCCCCAGACGATGAACCGCATCGTCGCGTTCATGCGGCTCTGCATCTCCGGCGGGGTGATGGCCTGTCGGAGACTGATTTGGGCCACGTTGTAGACGACCTGACTCAACCCCGCCACGAACCAGCCCACGAACAGGGTCACGGCCGCCACGTTGAGCGAAGCGGGCGTCAGCGTCATGAGCAGGAACGCCGGCGTGCTCAGCCCGGCCGAAACGATGATCGTCGGCCCCAGGCCTATGGCGCGTGGCAGGCGGTTGGAGAGAGCGGCCCCGGCTAGAAAGCCGACGCTGGCCAGCCCCATAACCGAGCCGTAGAAGGCCGGAGGGAGCGCTAGTTCGTTCCAGATCAGGAACGGGAAGACGCTGAAGAGCGCGGCGGAAAACAGGTTGGAGATGGCGGTGCAAGCCGCGATGGGGCGCAGGTACCGGTTGCCCAGGACGTAACGGAAGCCTTCGGCTATCTCCGTCTGCATCGAGGTCGGTCGGCCGTCGTCGTCTAGACGGCGCGTGGGCCTTTCCTCAAGGCGCTTGATCGAGGTGATGAAGGCGCCGGAGACGAAGAAGCTCAGGGCGTCGATCGCTATTGCAAACGGAGCGGCCACCAACGCCATCAGGTTGCCGCCCAACGTCGGGCCACCTATCTGGGCCACCGAGTAGCTGAGCTGGAGGTGCGCGTTGCCGTCGACAAGATCCTCGCGCTCCAGGATGGCCGGCAGATACGACTGATCGGCTACGTCGAAGAAGGCCGTCAGCGTTCCGGTGACGAAGGCCACGACGTAGAGCTGCCAGATGGTCAGGGCGTCGGCGACATATGCCACCGGAATCGACATCAGGACCACGCCCCGGCCAATGTCCGCGCCGATCAAGACCGGACGCCGCCGCACGCGGTTCAGCCAGGCGCCGGCCGGCAGGGTGAACAGGAGGAACGGCATCATCTCCGCCGCGAAGAGGAGTGAGACCTGAAATACGCTGGCGTGGAGCATCGTCAGGGCGATGAACGGGACAACAATAAGGGTGACCTGGCTGCCGACGACCGAGACGGTCGCAGCCGACCACAGCCTCACAAAGTCCCTTTGCCGCCATAGCGACGGCCGCTGCGGTGCTGTCATGCCCGCTTTCTCATTGCGCCGCATTCTATCGGTAACGGCTCTACTGGGCATTAAGGGACCAGTCGTATTCCGGCAGTGCCACGATACTGTCACCGATACCACTCGGGTGGCGACGTCGGCGCTGGGTCGGCACTGCCGTTCGAAACACCTGTTCGGAGGGGGCCGTCACCAGCGGGCGCCACCCGCGGGGACCATGGCTTGCAAACAGCGGAGGAATAGTGACGAAGCTCGTCGAGGCGGTCCCCAACTTCAGCGAGGGCCGTCGCATCGAGGTCGTCGACAAGCTTGCGGCGGCGGTCCAGGCCTTCCCGGGCGCCCACCTGCTGGACCGGACGAGTGACGCCAGCCACAACCGCAGCGTCCTGACGATCGCCGGCGAGCCGGCGGCGGTTCTCGAGGCCCTGGAACGGACCGTGGCCGTGGCCGTCTCCGAGATCGACATGGAGCACCACGTCGGCGAGCATCCTCGGATTGGGGCGGTGGACGTGGTGCCATTCGTGCCTCTCGCCGGGGCAACCATGGCCGACTGCATCGAGCTGGCGCGAACCTTCGGGGCGGCCGTGGCCGAGCGTTTCTCGATCCCCGTCTACCTCTACGGCGAGGCCGCCACTTCGCCCGCTCGCCAGCGCTTGGCGTATGTCCGGCGCGGCCAGTACGAGGGCCTCAAGACGCACATCGGCGAGCCCGACCGGGCGCCGGACTTCGGCCCGGTCAAGGTGCACGCCACTGCCGGAGCCATGGCCGTGGGGGCACGGCCGTTTCTGATCGCCTACAACATCAACCTCGACAGCCGCGACGTTGAACTGGCCAAGCGCATTGCGCGCCGAATTCGCGAGTCCAGCGGCGGCCTGCCACGAGTCCAGGCCAACGGCTTCTGGATCGAGGAGCTAGGTCTTGCGCAGGTTTCGATGAACCTCCTCGACTTCCGGACGACGCCTCTCTGGCTCGTCTGGGAGGCAGTCCGATCCGAGGCCGCCGAGGACGGCGTCCACCTGGCCGAGTCCGAGCTGATCGGCCTGGCGCCTCTCGGCGCGCTGCTCGACGTGGCCGATCACGCCGGCATACCCGTGCGGCTCCCGGAGTTGGAGCGGCTGGCAGGTGCGGCCGAGTTCCTGAAGCTGCGCGACTTCTCGCCGATGCAGGCCCTGGAGCTGCGGCTGGAAGCGGCGAGAGGAGCGTGACGGGATGAGCGATGTGCAGGCCGGTACAGGGCAGCCCGGCGCCGGGCCAGCGGGCGCCGGGCTCCTGATCGAAGGGGCGGCCGCTATCGCGACGCTCGCCGGCGGTCTGCGGCGTGGCGCCGCCCAGGCCGACGCGGCCGAGCTGCGTGGTGGTGGCGGCGACCGCGGCGTTGGCGGCGGGTCCCTGGCCGTGGCCGTCTGGCGTGGCGACATCGTCGCGACCGGGCCGCAGCCCGAGGTCATGCGCCAGATCGAGGCCGCGGGGTACCCGCTCGAGGCATTCGCCCGCCTCGACGCGGCCGGGGGGCTCGTCTCGCCTGGACTCATCGATGCCCACACCCACCTCGTCTTCGCCGGCACGCGCGAGTCGGAGTGGCAGATGCGCTCACGTGGCGCTGGCTATCTGGAGGTCCTGGAGTCGGGCGGGGGGATTCTTTCGACCGTGGCGGCCACGCGAGCGGCCTCGGCCGAAGACCTGCTGGCAGGGGCGCGCCGTCGCCTCGCTGAGATGCTCGCCAACGGCACAACAACGGCCGAGGCCAAGTCCGGCTACGGGTTGGACGTGGGGACGGAGCTGCGCCAGCTCGATGTCATCGGCCGCCTGGATCGCGGGGGCCCTATCCAACTCGTGCCCACTTTCCTGGGCGGGCATGCCGTTCCGGCCGAGTTCCGTGACCGCCCGGCCTCGGGCGCGCCGACCGCCATCGGAGCCGCCCGCCCCGATGGCACGGACCGGTACGTGGCCGATGTCGTCGAGGAGCAGCTGCCGGCCGTTGCGCGGCAAGGGATCGCCCGATTCTGCGACGTCTTCTGCGAGACGGGCGTCTTCTCCGCCGACCAGAGCCGTCGCATCCTGCGCGCCGCTGCCGAACACGGCCTGGCGCTGCGCCTCCACGCTGATGAGCTGCAGCCGTCCGGCGGAGCGGAGCTGGCGGTGGAAATGGGCTGCGTCTCAGCCGACCACCTGGCCGCGCCGTCGGACGTGGGATTGGCCGCGCTGGCGCGGGCCGCCGAAACCGGTCGCCCGGTCGTGGCCACGCTACTGCCGGCCACGAGCTGGTTCCTGGGCAAGCACCACTTCGCCCCGGCCCGGCGCTTCATCGAGGCGGGCATCCCTGTCGCACTCGCCACAGACCTCAACCCAGGCACGAGCCCCACGTTCAGCTTGCCGCTGGTCATGTCGATCGCGTGCCTGGAGATGGGGCTGACGCCGGCCGAGGCCCTCGTGGGCGTGACGATCAACGCTGCCCACTCCGTCGGTCTGGGCGCGGAAATCGGCTCCATCGAACCCGGCAAGCAAGCCGACCTGGTCGTTTGGGACGTCCCTTCGGTCGAACAGCTTCCCTACTGGCTGGGTGGGTGCCGAGCCCGAGTGGTTATCAAGCGCGGCCGAGTGGTTTTCGAGCGCCCCGCTTAGCCGGGTCGCCCCGGGCGCAGGTCAGATCTTGCCGCGCGACTCCAAAACGACTGTCGTGACTTCGGTCGGCATCGAAGAGGGCATCAGGGCCAACTTCGATTGAGGCACCGGCTGCGCCGATACGCCCATCTCGTGCAGGAACTTGGCGAGGGCCTCAATCGACTCCTCGTCCTCGCAGACCGGCATCGGAACGATAACCTTGGCGTCGAACTGAGCCACCAGTTCGGCCGCCTTGCTGGCCGAGAGCGCTCCGCCCACGGGCACGCAAATTACGTCAACGCTGCCGATATCGGTGAGCTTGTCTTCCGTCAGCAGGTGGCCGATGTCGCCCAGGTGAACGATGTGAACGCCATCGAGTTCGACTGAGAAGCACAGGTTTCGGCCTCGTTCCTCGCCGCGATGCTCGTCGCGAAAGGTCCAGATACCGGCGACGAGGACATCCTTGACCTCGTACTCGCCGGGCCCGTCCAGGCAGAACGCCTCCTCCAGGCTAACCGGGATAAGCGTGGATCCGTCACGTGAGGATCGACCCTTGCCCTTCGGCAACGGGGAGTCGTCGGGATGGCTGTAGGTAACGATGTCGCCGGTGATGCCGCGACCCGTAGGCCCGACGATCGATTGATAGGCGTCGGCCACAACGACCGCGTCTTTGCCACGCATTCGGACGCAAGTCCGACCGTACCAGGTGAGCTCCATGCAGGGATTCTTGCACAAGTGGATCATCGGCCGCTTGTCAGGCCCGGCACTCTTCGTCGCCGGCCCTCACTCTGCCGACCGGTCCCCTCGTCCAGCCCGGACCCGACCCTGCCGGGCCCTGCCCGTCCCGCCCAAAAAAGGAGGACCGGAGGCGCCTGCCCAATCGGCACCTCCGGTCGGAGGGAGGGAGGGAGGAACGTTCAGGATGCTTTCCAGTGTTCCTTGACGAAGATAGCCGATATTCGTGAACGTAACGGCTATGAGAGGATAAAGAAAACGTAATGAAGTGATCCGATGGACCTTCGACGGCGTGGAGGCTGCTCTGCGGCCTGCCTGCTGCCTGCCTGCTGGACGCCGCGCAGTCGAGCCGGGCCCCGGCACCGCCTGCGGAACGATCAGCGTTGCCCATGCCTCCACCGGCCCTCGCCTGGCAGAATGCGCCCATGCAGAAACGCCGCCTCCGCCAGTCCTTCGTTCTCCTGGCCGCCGCCGCCTTCGTCGTAGCCGCCTGCGGCACTTCGACGCGGACGCTTGCCCCGTCCTCGACTGCTGGCGCATCGGTTCGCGCATCGGCTCGCGCATCGGCTGGTGCCTCGGCTGGTGCCTCGGCCTCGGCCGCGGCATCTCCGGGCGGCTCTCCCAACGCGGCGGACCAGGTCGTCTACGCGAAGATCGAGGCCGAGATCGAGGCGATCCGCGGCCTGCAGCACAAGAGCACCGTTACGCCGGTCTTGCTCGACTCGAATGGCGTTCGGAATTGGCTGGTCAAGGCGAATGCAGCGCAGACGGACCACGCGGCGCTGGCCAACGAGAGCAAGCTTTTCAGCCATCTCGGCCTGCTGCCGGCAGGCTCGTCCCTGGAGCAGATGGAACTCGATCTCGAAGCAGGTCAGGTCGTTGGCTTTTACGACCCGGTTTCGAAGGGCCTGTACGTTCTGTCGGATTCGGGCGGCGTCGGGCCCGTCCAGAAGATTACTTTCTCGCACGAGTACACCCACACCCTGCAGGACCAGGCCTTCGGGCTCGGGAAGCTGGCCATCGACACCCCTGACCAGGGCGATCGAGACCTCGCGCGAACCGCCCTGCCCGAGGGCGACGCCACCCTGGCGATGACACTTTGGGCGACCAGAAACATGTCCCTCAGCGATCTCACCGCCGTGGCCATGGAGTCCCTCTCCGGGCCCCAGACCGATCAGTTAGCCAAGGCGCCGAAAATACTGCGCGAGACGCTCATGTTCCCGTACCAGGACGGTCTCAAATTCGTGCAGGGCATACACGACAAGGGCGGCTGGGCCGCGGTCGATCGGCTGTATACAAACCCGCCCGACTCCACCTCACAGATCCTCCACCCCGACCTGTACGCAAACAGGGTGAAGCCGGTCGCGGTCGAGGTCCCGGTCGTGCCCGCCGCCCTGGGCAACGGCTGGAAGCTGACCATGCAGGACACGTTGGGCGAGTTACAGCTCCGGATCTGGTTGGAAGGAGGCAGCGGCAGTGCCAACTCGTCGAGTGCGGCTGCCGGGGCCGTTTCCTCCTGGGCCGGTGATCGGGCAGCGCTGTATGAGGGCCCGAACGGCCAGTGGGTCGTCGTTCTGAACACGGCCTGGCACTCCTCGACCGGGCGCGACGCCTTCGACGCGGCGGCCACCCTGACGCTGGACGGGCTAGGTTCTCAGTACCGGCTCTGCGGCGACTCCACGCACGTGAATATCGCCATCGCCTCGAGTGAGACGCTCGTGCCGGAGTTCATCGCCTGTAACACGATGGGCTGACGCCGGATCGGGGGTTCGGCTGGGCCGCGGTTGTGTGGCCACGGCGATTGAGGCGGCGCGGCGGGGCGGCCGCGGCGGTGTGGCCACGGCGATTGAGGCGGCGCGGGTGGTTGAGCCCGAAACTTGCCGAATGAACATCACTGTGACATTGGGCAAGCCGTTTGGGAGCCACCTGCCAGATGGACAGGCCGACCCGTCTGAATCGGTCCGATGGGTGCCGCCACGGTTGCCGAATGCGCAGATTGCGGTCGTCAGGTCCGAATCAGGCTGCACGGTGGAGAGCAAGCAACCGGCTGCCGGCCCGGGCTTTGCTCAACGTCGTTCTGGTGTGCATTAGGAAAGATTCCCGCCACTGGGTTCGGCCGGAGCCCTCGCCGGCCGCCGTGACTGCGTGCTAGACCTACATCGTCTCCGGGGCGGAGACGCCGAGCAGGCCAAAGGCGTTGGCGAGCGTCGTCTTCGTGGCCGCGATCAGAGCGAGCCGCCCGGCTGAACGATCCGGCTCGGTCTCGTCGATGACCCGAGCGTCGCGGTAGAAGGCGTGGAACGCAGTCGCCAGCTCCGTGGCGTAGGTCGTGATGCCGTGCGTCTCCTCGCTGACCGCAGCGTCCTCCACGACCTCGGGCAGACGCGCGATCTGGCGGGCCAGCTGGGCCTCGGGGACCCCCGGGAGGATCGCCTCGAGCAGCCCGGCGAGTCGGGCGTCATCGGCTCCCGGCGGTGTCATGCCGGCCTCTTCGGCCTTGCGCAGGATGGAGGCGATTCGGGCGTGGGCGTACTGGACGTAGTAGACCGGGTTCTCATTCGACTGCTTCTTGGCCAGCTCAATGTCGAAATCGATGCCGCTCGAAGCGGCCCGTGAGGCGAAGAACCAGCGCGCCGCGTCGACGCCTATCTCGGCCAGCAGCTCGTCGAGGGTGATGAACTCGCCCGTGCGCTTGGACATCGAGACTTCCTTGCCATCGCGTACGAAGCGGACCCAGGCCGTGAGGATCATCTGGACGGCGTCGCGGTCGAAACCGAGCGACTGGGCCGCGGCCTTGACGCGGGCGACGTAGCCGTGGTGGTCCTCGCCCCAAATGAAGACGATGCGCTCATAGCCGCGGCTGAACTTCTCGACGAGGTAGCCGATATCAGCCGCGAAGTAGGTGGGCGCCGCATCGTCAGTCGAGCGCAGGATGACCCGGTCTTTGTCGTCGCCGAACTTGGTCGACCGGAAGACGACCGCGCCGTCCTCCTCGTAGACGTCGCCGGCCGCCCGCAGTCGATCGACCGCTTGCTTCACCCAGCCGTCGTTGTGAAGCGTGCTCTCAGAGCGCCAGACGTCGAAATGGCAACCCAGATGATCGAGGCTGGCCTCGATGCCCGACCGAACCTGCTCCGATGCCCAGCGACCGACCGCCCAGCTGGGATCTTCGCCCGTGCGATCGGCATCCACGAGGACTGAAGCGGGCAGGTCGCGGGCCAGGTCGTAGACATAGTCGCCGTGGTAGCCGTCGTCGGGGATGTCGCACTTCTCGCGGATGGCCACGACCGATGCGCCGATGTTTTTGACCTGGCTGCCGAAATCGTTGAAGTAGTACTCGCGCTCGACCTTGTGGCCGGCGGCCGCGAGGACGCGGCAGAGGAGGTCGCCGGTGAAGGCTCCGCGGGCGTTGCCGATGTGGAGCGGGCCCGTGGGGTTGGCCGAGACGAACTCGACGTTGATGTGCTCCGGACGGGCGACGGTGATGCGGCCCCACGACGCTGGGTTCCGAAGGATTGACTGGACCGTGGCCGCGAGGGCGTGGTCCGACAGGCGGACGTTGAGAAATCCGGGCGGCGCGACCTCGACGGCGGCGATGGGCGAGTCGGGGTCTGTGGCGGTGGTTACCACGTGCGCGGCGATGATCCGGGCTATCTCGAGCGGTGGGCGGCGGTACGGCTTGGCCAATTTCAGGGCGATGTTGCTGGCGAAGTCGCCTCGTGTCGGGTCCGCCGGGTGCTCGATAGTTACGGCCGAATCGACCGGGACGGTCGGGGCGCCGCCGGCCGAGGCCGGAGCGCTAGCGCCAGGAATCGGGGCAGCCGGCGCCAAGCTCGACTGGGCGAGCTTCCAGGCGGCTTCGATTGACTCGCGGACCTGGGATCGCAGGCTGGCCGTGGCGTCGTGGGTCATGGCCAAATGGTAGCGAGCCCGAAGGTCGTGCGTGAGCCCGAAGGTCGTGCGTGAATCGGAACGGAGCGGGCTGGAGCCGGCCGAGGTGCACGATCGGCGAGCGCGTCGGGCGCCTGAAGGGCAAGCTGTAACCGAGCCGTGCCGCCGCGCAGCCAGCGCGCGGCCGTGCCGCGAGGAGGGAACGAAATGAAGCCGAGCGAATTCGCCGCGGGGCCGAACCAAGCGCTGGTCGTCTACGAGTCCGGAGATATGGGAACTGCACTCGATCCGATGTCGCTGTACGGCGCCATCGCGGCCGACGCCGAACAGCGCGCCGTTGCTGGCTGCAGGATCGTCTCGATGGCGACAGTGCCCCTCCGCCACGCCGCGGCCTTCTTGGGTTGTGAGGGCAGCGGATACGAGACCAAGGCCGTCGTCGCCGTCGTCTTCGCCAAGCCCTAGCCCCACACAAGTCGGCAAATAAAGTCGGACGGGACGATGCCGGCGTCCCTAGAGTCGCGATCGAACCCCGAACGGCGGAGGATGGATGGACTGGCAAGAGCGGATGAACGCGGCCGTGGGCTACATCGAGGATCGTCTCGATGGCGAGATCGCCTGGGATGCGGCCGCGGCCCGCGCGCACTGCTCCACCTTCCATTTCCTGCGCATGTTCGAGGTGGTATCGGGGATATCCGCAGGTGAGTACGCGCGACGGCGCCGGATGAGTCTGGCGGCGCTCGATCTCGCTGCGGGCCAGGTCAAGGTCATAGACGTGGCCGTGCGGTCGGGTTACGACTCGCCGGATGCCTTCGCGAGGGCGTTCAAACGCGAGTTCGGCATTACGCCCACCGGGGCGAGAGAGCCCGGCGTGCGCCTTCGGACCTGGCCACGATTGTCCTTCTCGATCATGCTGAAAGGGGCCACTCCGATGAACTTCCGGATTGAGAGTCGCGAGGCTATGAAACTGACTGGATTGCCACTGGCCACCACGATGGAAAACGGCTGGCAACTCACCGAGATAACTGGCTTCTGGCAGAAGGTCATGACCAACGGGTCTTTCGAGAGGCTCCTGCGGTCCGTGCCGCCCGGATCCAAGGTCGGCGTCGCGGGCGTCTGCGCGGACATGGACCCCTCGACGCCCAAGTTCACCTACCTAATCGCCATCGAATCACCGGCCGACCGATCGAACCTGCCGGACGGCTGCGTCGACCGGAGCGCCCGCGCCGGCACATGGGCCATCTTCGAGTCACGCGGGCCGCTGCCCACAAGCATCCAGGAGGCGACAGGCCGGATCTTCGGCGAGTGGTTTCCAACCTCTGGCTACGAACACGCCGACGGCCCGGACCTGGAGGTCTACCCGCCGGGCGACACTACGGCACCCGACTACTACTGTGAGGTCTGGATCCCGGTCAAGAAGGCGTCCCGGACGGAGTAGCCCGCCGGCGCCGATGCTCAGAGAATCGAAAGGCCCCCGATTGCTCGGGGACCTTTCTGCGAGTAACGGTGAGGCGAGTTAGCCTCGGGCGTCGAGTTCGGGTTCGGTCGAGGGACCCAGAGGCAGGCTGACCTTGTCGCCGGTCGTCGCCGACCGGAGCGCGGCCATCATGCTCTGGAAGCCCTTGAATTCGGGCTCGGCGAAGTCGTTGTACCGACCGACTGCGGGACGGGAATGGCCGCTGTCATTCGCCGCGCCGCGAATTCCCCGAGATCCGTTGGGCCGAAGGCCACGTTGACGCGCACGGAGATGCGCAGCTGCGAGTCCGCGAAGTCGAACCTGAGGGTGTAACGAAATGGGGACGTGTACAGGCAGACATCGATCTCAAGGCAGTCAGGCCGGGGCCAAGCGGCGCTGGCGGCGAGGGGATGGCCGCGCCAGTCAGGCAGGACGGCCGAGAGGCCTGTCCGCCAGACGCCCCGGCCGAACATCAGGCGCCGCGGCTCCCCGGCCTCCGGCCATACGACCACTGCTCCCCCGCGCTGGCTGAATTCGAGGCGCAGGGCGGTCAAGCCGAGTGGGTTTGGGTCAAATTGGAACTGCGCCCCCTTTAGGTCGTCTTCTAGGGCCGA
>JANYJI010000227.1 GCA_025358525.1 Chloroflexota bacterium
CCCCGCCCGCAGGAGCCCCGCCCGCAGGAGCCTGCTCCGGAGGAACTTGCTCCGGCAGCTCGATGCGGACCAGCTCCTGTCCGTACTCTACGGCCTCACCGGCCTCGGCCAGACTCGAGCCGATGACCCCGTTGACGGGCGAAACCACGTCTTGTTGAACGCCGAGGACATCGACGCTGCCGATCTTGTCACCGGACCGGACACGCATCCCCACGGCCAGGTCACGCCGCGGGTTGTAGATGCCCACGGCCGGAGAGGTGACCGCAACCCTGCCCTGCGCGGCCTCGGCCTCGTTCTGATCGCGGTCTCTATCGTCGGGACGTGCGTAGACCGCCCCCCTGGCAGGGCCGTGACTCTCGGCCGGCGCGGCCTTCCGAGGCGCCACAGCCGTGGCCGGCGCGCGCAATCGCGCCCTCCAGCCACCCTGGCGAACCTCTATCTCGCCCAGGCCGCTGGCCGCCAGCTTGGCGATCAGCGCCGGCAGGAGATCGTCGGCGAGGCGGGCAATGGCGGCGTGGTCTTGCTGGATTCGGGGCACCTGCTCCGAGTCGGTGGGGCTGGGATTCGCAGCCTCCTGGTGGGCAGGCATCGACTACACCTCCTCTCGGCCGGACGCGCTCTGGCGCAGCGTTCCGGAGATCAGACCACGCAGCCGACCGGCGATGCTCGGTCGCGCGGGCGGAGCGGCCGGCTGCTCGGCAACTGTGAATGGGCCAAAGGCACGGTAGCGCTGGAAGCGCGCCTCGACCAGTTCGTCGAGGGACATTAGTTCCAGGGCGTCCAGGCGCTCGATCACGACATCTCTGATGCGCCTGGCCGTCTCGGCAGGGTCGGTGTGAGCGCCCTCTCCGGGTTCCGGGATTACATCATCGATGATGCCGAGGTCGCACTGCTCCGCGGCGGTCACCTTCATGGCCACTGCCGCCTCGGCGCTGTGCTCGGAGGATCGCCACAGGATCGCAGAGCAACCTTCGGGGCTGATGACCGAGTAGATCGAGTTTTCGAGAGCCAGGACGACGTCACCGACGGCCAAGCCGAGCGCCCCGCCCGAGCCGCCCTCGCCGGTTATGACGACGACGATGGGGGTCCGCAGACGGCTCATCATGCCGGTGGACCTGGCAATTGCCTCGGCGATACCCCGCTCCTCGGCCGCGGCGCCGGGGAAGGCGCCCTGGACGTCCACGAAGGTCAGGACCGGCATGCCGTATCGCTCAGCCAGATCCATGACCCGCATCGCCTTGCGGTAGCCCTCGGGGTGGGGCAGGCCGAAATTGCGACGGATGTTCTCCTCGGTGTCCTGGCCCTTCTGGAAGCCGACCACGACGAAGCGCCGGCCGCCGATCCTGGCCAGGCCGGCCACTATGGCCGAGTCGTCACCGAAGAGGCGGTCGCCGTGCAGCTCGATGAACTCGTCGGTCATGCCCTTGAGCAGCTCGAGGGTGTGCGGCCGCTTCAGGTTGCGGGCTTGCTGGACGTGGGCCCAGACCGCGGCTGTGGGGTTCTCTGCCTGGCCTTCGGGAGCGTGACTCCGGCCTAGAAGTCGATCAACCACGGGCTGCTTCTCCTCGAGACCCGGCGGCCTCGCCGTTCCGCGTGTCGCCGTTGCGTGTCTCGCCGTTGCGTGTCTCGCCGTTGCCATCGCCACTGAGCACCCCGGTCAGGGCCGAGAGGATCGAGCGCGGGCTGAAGCCTGGAGCTGCGGCCGACTCGTATGGCGCGTCCACCGCGGGAGCGAACAGGAACCCGAGCAGGGCGATGATCTCGTCGCGGAGCCTGGCGCGGGCAACGATCCGATCCACGAACCCGTGGCTGAACCAGAACTCCGCTCGCTGGTAGCCGGCCGGCAACTCCTCGCCGATGGTGCTCGCGGAAACGCGGTCACCGGCGAAACGAATCAGCGCATTCGGCTCGGAGATGTTGACGTCACCGACGACCGCGAACGAGGCGAAGACGCCGCCGGTCGTGGGGTCGGCCATGATCGAGATGTATGGGACCCGGGCAGCCTTGACGCGCTCGACGACGCTCATCGTCTTGACGAGCTGCATCAGCGAGTACGTTCCTTCCTGCATCCGAGCGCCGCCGGAAGAGGCGACGATGATCAGCGGGATACGCTCCGCGATGGAGGCTTCACCCGCTCGAGCGACCTTTTCACCGACGACCGAACCCATCGAGCCGCCGATGAAGCCGAAATCCATGACACACAGCGAGACGGGTTTGCCGCCCATGGTCGCGAGGCCCCAGACGGCCGCGTCCTTCAGGCCAGTGGTCAGCTGGGCGGCCACGAGTCGATCCGGATAGGTCTTGAGGTCCACGAAGCCGAGGGAGTCGACCGGCGCCAGGTCGGCGTCGCGCTCAACGAACGAACCACTGTCGACGAGTTGCTCGATCCTCGACCTGGCCGGAATGCGGAAGTGGTGGCTGCAGTTCGGGCAGACGCGCAAAGCCTTGTCGAGTTGCTTGTTGAACAGCATCTCCGCACAGCCGGGACACTTGGTCCACAGGTCCGGCGGATAGGCATCGCGACGGGGACGGAACGGCAATCTGATCGGCATCAGGACACAACCCCAAGGATTTCGTTGATGACCCCGGATCGACGACGGCCGGAATGCGATGCGCGGCCGTGGGCCGCCCGCACCGCTCGGCTCATGCGGCCGGAGGTTGGGTGAGAGTGACGCCAGGCGACGTAGACCGCGCCCAGGGAGATGGCCGCCGAGGCGACACCGACGCCGACTCCGCCCATGATGAGCGGCCGCCGCGGGTGGGCAGCCACATCGGGAAGACGGCGGAAGGACATTGCCGGTGAGTGGCTGAGGCCCATGGCGGGAGCGACAGCGGACTGCCCGGCCGCGACATTGCTTGGGGCTTCGGCAGCGCCAGGGCCGCGGAACGCGGCGAGAATGCCGGCGGCGGCAGTCGCCTCCGGCTGCCGGACCGGGAGGCCGGCCTGCAGCCTGGCGGCTCCGGCGGCGAGACGCGCAGCCAGGGCTTCCTCGAATCGGAAGGACGGATGGACGCGGACCAGATCGGCCCGCAGTTGGCGAGTGGCGAGGCAAATGGCCGGATCGATGTCAGTGTCTACGGGGATTTCGGCCGCGCGGCGCTCATCGGCGGCCATCAGGCCATCGAGATAACGCTCCGTGCGCCGAGCGTCTCGCGGTGTCCCACCCAACATCAGCTGAGCTGCCGGCGCAGGTCTTGGGCGACAGAACGCAAGGCTCGGTGGAGAAGCACCCGAACCGCACCTTCGGAGCGGCCCAGGACGGCAGCGATCTCGGCCGTCCCCATCTCGTCCACGAACCGCAGGATGACGGCGCGGCGGCGATCCTCGGGCAGGCGCGCCACGGCCCGCCAGGCCGCACTGCCGGCTTCGCGCGCAGCCACGCTTTCAGCCACGTCGTCCGGGGCGGAGAGTCCGAGAGCGTCTTCCAGCGGGGCCGCGAGCCGGCGGCGATCACTGCGCCGCTCGTTGGCCACCACGTTGCGGGCGATTCTGAAGAGCCAGACCCGGAACGTGGAGATGTCCGCCATGTCGGAGGCCGATCCGGACGTCGCAGTCACGCCCCGAGACGCGATGAACTCGTCCACTCGCTCCTCGAAGCGAGGCAGGCCGGCCAGAGCCTGCATAAAGACGCGCTCAGTCGCGTCCTCCGCCGCGTGGTGGTCCCGGAGCTCGTAGTAGGCGTAGCTGTACACCTGGGCCAAGTACTTCCTATACAGGGCGTCGAAACGACTCGGGTCACGCTGGGCCGCCTCGACGAGACCGCGGTCGCGATCCAGCCGGGCAGGACGGGCGCCAACCTCCGACTTAGCCAACACCGGGCGGCTCACTCCGTTACACCCGGAGCGACAAAATCCCCGGCCAGCCGGACCTGGACCACCTCGCCCACTAGCAGCTCGCGCTCAGCCGCAGCCACGTCGGCCACGTCGGCTCCGTCGGCCACGTCGGCCACGTCGGCCACGTCGGCCACGATCAGAGCGCCCGTGGCGCCGTCCACGCCAACGGCCTTGACCACCTGGGACGAGCCGTCGGGCATGTCGATGCGGACCACTCTGCCGGTCGTGATCTGGCGGTCGTGCCAGCCGGCCACGTCGAAATGGCCATCGCGCAGGCCGAGCACTCGCGGCTCCAGGTGCGACAGGAAGGCCTCGAGCAGCGCCTCAGCGTCGACCGGGTGGCCCCGGGATGCCTCGCTCAGGCTCGTCATGGAGTCGGCCAGTTCGGCCGGGAATTTGTCGCGCGGCCAGTCCACGTTCGTGCCGATGCCGACGACGGCCAGGGGATGCGCGCTGCCGGCTCCCTCGCTCTCGGCCAGGATGCCCGCGACCTTCCGCAGGCCACGGGCAGGAACCTCGCCCGCAGGAGCCTCGCCCGCAGGAACCTCGCCCGCAGGAACCTCGGCCACGATGTCGTTGGGCCACTTGATCTTCAGCATCCCGATTGGCAGCCCGGCCATGTCTTCAGCGGCGGCGATCATGGCCAGGGCCACCACCGCGGACAGCCGCCACAGCCGATCGGGCGCCAGGTAGCTCGGCCGGAAGCCTAGCGAGAGCAGTAGGGCCGCCCCGCTCGGAGCGACCCAGGTTCGACCGGACCGTCCGCGACCGGCCGACTGCTCGTCAGTGACAGCCAGGCATACCTCGGCGGTACCTTCGGCCAACCAGGTTCGAACAACGTCGTTGGTTGAGGGGACCGACCGGAACCGCTCGTGTCGCGAGAGGAACGAGGCCGGTCTCGCGCTTGACTGCAGCACGACACGCCCCGTCGAGGTTGACTGCAGCGCTACGCGCTTCGTCGTCACGCGCCCGTCTTTGAAGCCCCGCCGGATCCCGCCACCTCAGCCTCGAACTCACCAGCCAGCAGTGGCTCCGGCGCCTCGAGATCGAAGGCCTTGTGAAGCGCCCGGACAGCGGTTTCGACCTGGTCCTCGGCGATCATGCAGGTGATGCGGATCTCCGATGTCGAGATGATCTCGATGTTGACGCCGGCCTCGGCAAGCGTCGCGAACATCTTTGAGGCGTAGCCCGGGGCATTCTGGATCCCGGCGCCGACGATGGAGACCTTGGCCATGGCCGAGTCGGTCGTCATCTCGCGGAAGCCAAGCTCCCGAACGATCGGCTCGAGGATTCGCTTCGTCTTGGCGAGATCGCCGCGGGTTATGGTGAAGCTCAGGTCTGTCGTGCCGTGGTGGCCTACGTTTTGAACGATCGTATCGACGTTGACGCCGGCCTCGGCGAGGGGAGCGAAGACGGCATGGGCTATACCGGGCCGGTCCGGGACCTCGACGAGGGTCACCTTGGCCACGTTTCGGTCGTGGGCCAGCCCGCGGACCTTATTGCGCTGCTCCACGAACGGATCCTCCTTGATGAGCGTGCCGGGTACGTCCTCGAACGAGCTCAGCACCTCGATGACGACGTTGTTGACCCAGCCGAGTTCTACGGCCCGAACCTGCATGACCTGGGCGCCCTGATTGGCCAGCTCCATCATTTCCTCGTAGGAGATGACCGGCAGCTGGCGGGCGTCGGGGACGAGCCGAGGGTCGGCCGTGTAGATGCCCCGAACGTCGGTGAATATCTGGCAGCGGTCGGCGTTGAGAGCGGCGGCCAGGGCAACGCCAGACGTGTCCGAACCGCCTCGACCGAGAGTCGTGATCTCGGACAGTGTCGGGTCATGCTTGCTCTGGCCCTGGAAGCCGGCCACGATCACGACACGGCCAGCCGCGATCTCGGCTTCGATTCGCTGCGGGTCGATGCCGGCGATGCGCGCCTTGCCGTAGTTGCCGTCGGTTGTGATGCCGGCCTGTGCTCCGGTGAGCGCAATGGCGGGCACGCCCAGGGCGTGCAGAGCCATCGACACGAGGGTCGCGCTCTGATGCTCGCCGGTCGCCAGGAGCATGTCGAGTTCGCGCGGATCCGGATCGTCGGTGATCGCGCCTGCCAGGGCGAGAAGCTCGTCCGTGGCATCGCCCATGGCCGATACGACGACCACCAGGTCGCAGCCAGTCGCCCGCTCCCGGGCGATGCGCGCGGCGACACGTCTGATTCGGTCGGCGTTGGCGATGGATGAGCCACCGAACTTCTGTACAACAAGCGATTTCGACATGGGGGGCATTCTATCAGCCGACGCGGGCCGGCCTCGGGTGCTGACATGGCCAGGCCGGCTGTGCGACCATTCGCAGGCGCGAGGGCTCGCGCCGGTCACGGAGGATTCGATGTTCAGGCGACGAGATGCGAACTCAAAGGACGAAGACCCTTCGGGCGAGGTTCCTGCGGGCGAGGTTCCTGCGGGCGAGGCTCCTGCGGGCGAGGCTCCTGCGGGCGAGGCTCCTGCGGGCGAGGAACTCGAGGAGCTGCCGGAGGACATGACGGCCGACCTCGACTCCCAGGCCGCCGACTACTTCGCCGACAACGACATCTGGCTGTACGGCCCCAATGCCACGGCCGTCCTGGAGATCCTCGATCGTCTCGAGGATCTGGTTCCGTCCGAGGCCAGGCCGCTCGCCGAAACCTGGCTGGCCATCCCCAAGTCCGACCGAGACCGAGCCCGGAAGGCG
>JANYJI010000246.1 GCA_025358525.1 Chloroflexota bacterium
GAGCCCGCTGCCCCGATCGGGCGCCAGGCAATCGACTCATTCTTGTTGCTGCCGGTACCGCAGAAGCCCTGGTCTATGCCGCCCGTATCGAGGACGTGGCTGCTGTCTGCGAGGGTGGTGGGCACGCCACCGACGGTGATCTTTACGGTTGGCGCGACAGCCAGCGGCGTGCACTGATTGCCCGGGAAGCTGCTGGTATCGAAGTTGTTGAAAGTCGGGTTGTTGCCCGGTGGGTTCTGCGTAAGGATCACGCTCCGCCCGGCGGGCACCGTGAACGAGCCCCACAGGTCGAAGACCTTCCCGCCGCTGACGGACGAGTGGTCGTCGACCGAGACGTCAGAAACGGCGATATCGGCGCCGGTCGGGTTGTCCAGCCGGATTGCGCCGGCGTCGTAGCAGGTCGCCAGCGCACCGCATTGGGTCGACCCAACCAACGGATTACCCAGGAATATCGTATTGGGTGAACCCTGCCACGGCACGGGGAACGCGGCCGGGTTCGGGTTATTGGTCTCCTTGTCCTCGGCATAGGCGACAGACACCAGCAGGCCGTTAGCGTTCGTTCCGGCAGCTCGCACGGGCGCAATCGCGAAGCCGGCGATGGTCACCGTCTCAGCGACAAGAGCCAGCGCGAGGACCGCCTTGACGAACTGGCGCACGGTGGGACGCTCCATTGCTCAGGGCCCCGGAGTGAAGCTGACGTTGTCGAAGGTCGCGCTGCCCAGGGTTCCCGGCTTGTGCGAGCACTCAAACAGCCCAACCGTCGCCGAGGTCGTAATGGTTGGCAGGCTCTTGTTGACCAGGACCGCGGTCCAAGTCACACCGTCGGGGCTGAGGTACGCACTGAAGTTGCTGCCCGAGCGGACGAGCTTCAGCCACAGATTAGGGAAGGCGTACGTGGCGCCCGAGACGGACCCATTGAAGTTGTACTGGGCCTTGACCGTCCCGGTCGGACCGGTCTCGAGGAGGATGTAGGGCGAGCCTGCCGCGGTCGAAGCCTTCCAGATGATCCCGGCCTTGCTGTTAGCGCTGCCGGTGTTCGATTGGGAGGTGACACGGGCGATGATCGTGCCGTTGCCGCTGCTGGGCTGGTAGACGTAGTTGAATTGGTCGCTCGTACCAAAGATGTCCGCCCCTGAGCCGTTGACCGTGAAAACGCCGCCGCTGAAGCTCGCCGAGCCAACCGGAGTCGGCGCCCCGACGTCGGTATCGAACCATGGGGACGGCAGGGTGCCGGGCGTGGTCACGTTCAAAGAGACGGAGACGCTGTGGCTCGCAGACGGGGCGGTGCCGGTGACCGATACGGGGTAGGTTCCGGGCGCTACCGAGCTGGCCACGGTGAATGTCAGCGTCGATGAGCCGCCGGTCGTTACTGAGGTCGGGCTGAAGCCAGCCGTCACTCCGATGGGCAGGCCGGACGCCGACAGTGAGATCGACTCGGGGCTGCCGGACACGACCGCTGTGTTCAGACTGGTCGAGCCGGAAGTTCCCGCCACAACCGGGACCGTCGTCGGGCTGGCGGAGATGGAGAAGTCGTTCGCCGCCGGCGCGGTCACCATCAGAGTCACGGGTGTCGAATGTGTGGCCGAGGCTGCCGTGCCCGTGATCGTGATCGGGTAGCTACCGGGAGCAACTGCCGAGCTGACCGCTAGCGTCAGCGCCGAGGAGCCTCCTGCCGTGACCGAAGTGGGGCTGAAGCCGGAACCGACACCGGCAGGCAGACCCGAAGCTGCAAGCGAAATCGACTCGGCGCTTCCCGACACCAGCGTCGTGCCGATGCTTGTCGAGCCGGAAGTTCCCGCCGTGACCGAGACGGTCGTTGGATTGGCCGCCATTGAGAAGTCGTTCGGCGGCAGCACAACGTTGCCCGTTACCGACACGTTGTCAAAGCCAACGTTGCTGATCTGGCCGACGTTGTGCGAGGTCACGAACAGCCCAACGGTCGCCGCGGAAGCCATGGTCACGGTTCTGGTCCCGATGAGGGTCCAGGTAACGCCATCATTTGATTGCGATGACGTGAAGGTGTTGCCGACGCGCTGCAACCGCAGCCACTTGTTGGGGTAGCTGTAGCCGGGCACCGGTGCCGGCGAGACGGAGCTGCTGGGGGCGTACTGCATCCTGACACCGTATCCGACGGTGGGGATGCTCGGCGGGAGCGGGGCTGAGCAGCCGTTGATGGTGCAGCCAACGCCGTTTATGTTTGGGTTGAGTGAACTGACATCCGGAGTTGCCAGGGCATCGATCCACGGAGCGCCTGCCGTTGGAGTCTGCTTGAACATGATCCCGGCCTTGGCCCACGGATCGGTGTTCGACTGATAGCGGACACGGGCGGTGATGGTGCCGTCTCCGGTGAGCGACTGGTAGACGTAGCGGAACTGATCCTTGACGCCGTAGATGTCCGACCCGGAACCGTCGACGTAGAAGGTCTGGTTCGCGGACGAATAGTCGGCGGTGCCGGCCATGAGCGGGCTGCCCACGTCCACGCTCGTCCAGCCGGCGGGCAGAGAGCTGCCCACCGGATCGAGGTTCACGGTGTAGGTCGCCGGCGCTCCCCCACTGGCGAATGAGTCGGAGATCGCGCTGCCGTCGGCCCAACTGTTGAGCCGGTAACGGATGCCACCGACAACCTGCGTCGGGATGGCCATCAGGACGTGTTTGATACCGACGATGTCCTGGATCGTGTACGGCGCAGCGTGGAGTGTGCCGTCGACGAAGAGGAGAGAGCCGGGGACGTTAGAAGTGGCGGTCCAGCTCGTCAGATTCGGATGGATGTCTCGCGTTACCGTCTTGGTCAGGCCTATCGAGTCGGTGACCGTCATCGTCAGTCGGTAGAAGGTGCCGGGCGTATTGGAAACGTCGTTCGGGACCTGGAAGGACCCGCTCGTCACGCCGTTGACCGAGTAGAACGGGCTCGGGACCTCGAGCGTGTAGAACGGCTGAGCGACTCCGCTGGCGATGAAGTCGACCCGCCACGCGAACGCGCTGCCCGGCTCCGAGCCGTCCACTGCGTCGGTGGCCGAGCCGCTGAACGAGATTGTGCTGCCGGCGTTGTACTTGGCGCCGATCGTGGGCGAGAGGATCGACGCGCTCGGCGGCGATTGACCCACGACGACCTGCGTCGTAGCGCTCCCACTCGATGTTCCGTTGCTCACCGTCAGCGTGGCCGTGTAGGTGCCGTTGGCGTTGTAGATGTGGCTCGGGTTTGAGGCGGTGGAGGCCGGCGATCCGTCGCCGAAGTCCCACAGGTAGCTCAGTGCCAGGCCGTATGGGTCGGTCGAGCCGGCCGACGAGAACTGGACGGTGAGCGTACCGGTCCCAGCCGCTGGGCTAGCCGAGGCCGTGGCAATCGGAGAAAAGGGTCCGGTCGCGTAGATCTTGGTGAACGTGCCCTCGTAAATCGAGACGTAGTAGAGGTTGCCGTCCGGACCTTCCTGCAGATCTGCGATCGTGCCGACGCTGCTATCGAAGACCGTCTGTGATGTCTCGGTCGTGTAAGTCGGATCGAACGTCACTGCCTCGATGTCGCGCCGAACGTAGTCACCGACGAAGACCGTATGGGCGTACTGAGCCGGGAAGACGCTGCCCGAATAGGCGGCTATCGCCGATGCGGCAGCGTCGGTTGGCAAATGTCCGTACGCGTAGGCTGGGTTGATGTAGCCGCAGCTAAAGCAGTTGCCCTCGTAGAAATCCCAGCCGTAGTTGCCCCCCTTCTGGATGGTGTTCAACTCCTCCCAGAAGCTCGAGCCCGTGTCCTCGGTCATCGCTCTGCCATCGGGCAGGAATGTGAACCGGAACGGGTTGCGCAGGCCATAGGCGTAGATGGACGGAACGGCCCGGGGCACACTCAGGAAGGGGTTGTCTGACGGAATGCTGCCGTCGAGGTTGAACCGGAGCATCTTGCCGTAGACGTTCGTCAGGACGGCGCCGTTGGTGATGGCCGGGTCGTTGTCACCCATGCTGACCCACAGCTTTCCATCGGGTCCGATGTGGACGTCGTTGACGCTGTGGTGGGCAGCCTGGAGTTGGTTCCCGCGCATGTAGACGACTTCACTGGCCAGGCTTGCAGTGGTGCCGCCGCCCGTCACCGTGAAACGAGACAGCTGGGCATGCTCGTCGGGCGTGGTGTAGGTGACGTAAATGAACCCGTTGGTCGCGAAGTTGGGATCCAGCGCTAGACCGAGCACGCCGGTCTCGATCAGCGTGTCGGTATTAAGGGTGATCACCGGGGTCGTCTGGACGACGCCGCCGCGGTCGAGCAAGATCGCGCCCCTCTGCTGGGCGATGTAGATGTCGCCGTTGGGCCCGAACTCGATGGCCGTCGGGTTCCTAAGGTTCTTCGCCAGCTGCACCTTGGCAAAGCCCACCGGCAGGTCGGGGAAGGTGACGTTGCCACTGGCGGCGGCGAGGGGGATCGATCCCGGGCCGGACAACACGCTTGCGCCGGCGACGA
>JANYJI010000256.1 GCA_025358525.1 Chloroflexota bacterium
GGCGCA
Source organism: Chloroflexota bacterium (assembly GCA_025358525.1). Classification (GTDB taxonomy): domain Bacteria; phylum Chloroflexota; class Limnocylindria; order Limnocylindrales; family CSP1-4; genus Fen-1039. The sequence continues at coordinate 7 of JANYJI010000256.1, forward strand.
ACACCCGGGTCCTCATCCTGGACGAGCCAACTCGTGGAGTAGACGTCGGCGCACGGGCCGAAATCCACCGGATCATCCGTCAGCTGGTCGATCAAGGCATCGCCGTGATCGTAATCTCGTCGGAATTCCAGGAGCTGATCGACTGCAGCCGCGTCCTGGTCATGGCCGAAGGGAAGATCGTCGGCGAGCTCACCGCCGGTGCGATCACTGAGGAGGCCATCCTCCACCAATGCTATTCGCATCAAGCAGCTGAAAGCGAACAATGACAACCATCGCCCCTCCGGTCGCCAAGACGGGCCTGCGTCGAGATCCAGTCGTGGCCTTCCTCACCTTCGTTGGAAAGTACGGCACGGTCGTCGTCTTGCTGGCGATGGTCGCAGGCTTCTCCCTAGCAGCCCCGCAGTTCTTCCCGACCACCTCGAATGCCACCAACGTTCTTAGCCAGCTCTCTCTGACGGCGATCATCGCCGGCGGCCTTACTCTCGTCCTCGTCGTCGGCGAGTTCGACTTGAGCATCGGCTACCAGGCCAGCCTGGCGGGGGTCCTTGTGGTTGGGCTGATGGCCAACCAGGAGCTTCCGGCCGTGGTCGCGGTGGCAATCGTCCTCGTCGTGGCCCTCCTGATCGGCATCGTGAACGGGCTGGTTGTGACCAAGCTCGGCGTGAACTCGATGATCGCGACTCTGGGCACGGGCACAATCATCGTCGGTATCAACTACTGGTACGCGAATGGCATCCCGATCGCCCTGATGGGCGCCAAGGCCGACTTCACCAACGTGGCTCTCGGCCACTCGCTGCTGGGCATTCCGAACCCCATCGTCTTCATGGTGGTGATCCTGGCCGCGCTGTGGCTGCTGCTCAATCAGACCAGCATCGGCCAGCACATGCAGGCGGTGGGCGGCAATCGCGAGGCGGCCACCCTGTCGGGCATCCGCTCGGACAGGACCATCATCGCCGCCTTTGCTGTCGCCGCCATCTTCGGGGCGGTGGCGGGCATGCTCCTGGCGTCCCGCATAGGCAGCGGCCAGATCAACGCCGGCGACGGCTACATGCTCGACGCCTTCGCGGCGGTCTTCCTCGGCTCGGCGGCCCTTCGCGACGGCCAGTTCCACATCGTCGGCACTCTCATCGGCGTGCTCACCGTCAGCGTCGGATTCAACGGTCTGGCAATCCTGGGCGAACCGACGTTCATTCAGTTCCTGTTCAAGGGAATCATGCTCATCCTTGCGGTGGCGCTGAGCACGGTCGCCCGCCGATACGCGCGTCGATAAGGAGCTCCGAAATGAGCGACACCTCCGCCTCTCCCATTCCGGTCTATAAGGTCACCGCGATCAACCTCGGCAATCAACGGGTAGACCACTCGCTGATGGTGTCAGAGCGGGGCTTCGGCCAGTCGGTGGACATGCCGGCCTGGACCGCGGCGATCGAAGGCGACGGCAAGCGCATCCTCGTCGACACCGGCATCGCGGACCCGGCCTGGGTCGAGAAGGTCATGGTGCCGTGCTGGCTCGAGGACCATGAGCGCTTCGACCGGGCTCTGGGCGATCTGGGCTGGAGCCCCAACAGCGTCGACATCGTTATCAACACCCATTTCCACCACGACCACTGCGCGAACAACCGACTCCTGCCGAACGCTCAGTTCTACGCGACTGCGAAAGAGTGGGAGTACGCGCAGGCGCCGATCGAGCCCCAGGCGGTCAACTACAGCCACCACTACTGGGAGCGGGAGCCGCTTACGATCTTCAACTACGTCTTGATCGGGACCGACTACTTCCAGATTGCGCCGGGGCTGATGACGTTCTTCACCCCGGGCCACACTCCCGGTCACCAGTCCGTATTGGTCAACACCGACGAGGGAAAGTTGTGCGTGACGGGCGATGCCGTCGCGTTTCGCCAATCCTTCGTCGAGCATCGCTGCGGGGCGATTCTTGTCTCCGTGAAGGAGGCGATGGAGTCTCTCGACAAGATCCGAGGGCTTGCGGACCGCGTCCTGATGAACCACGACCCGCTCCTCATCCAACATCAGTCGAGCGGGTTCCCGAGCATCCTCGAGATGGAAGGCTCCGCCGGGGATGGGCCACAGGTCGAAGGGTCGCCCACGGCCTAGCCAGTAGAGGCGTCCGTCATCCCATTCGGAGAGCAACTTCCATGCGCATACTTGAACCGCCTGCCTCGCCCTCGAATGAACCGACGCTCCTGAAGCCAAACCAGGTCGTACTCGTTGCCAGTGGCGATCTGAGGCCCGATGCGAACAGGATCTGCTGGCCGGCTCAGGCGGCCCTGGAGGCTCTTCTCGAAGAGGTCTTTGCCCGCGAGAACGTGGAGCTTTTGCGCGCCCATCCGGTCGATCCCATCAGTGGGCACGGCTTCATCTCCGGCCAGCGGATGGGCCTGGACGTATTCGCCGGGATTCACCCGGACGCCCCGATCGTCGTGGCGGAAGCCGTGTGGCAGTACTCGAACCACGTCCTGCCGGGCTTGCGACGCCACCGCGGGCCGATCCTGGTAGTGGCCAACTGGAGCGGCCAGTGGCCAGGACTGGTTGGGCTCCTGAACCTGACGGCGTCTCTCACCAAGGCCCAGGTCGCCTACAGTTCTATCTGGAGCGTGGACTTTCAGGACGAGTTCGCGCGGCATGGGATCCGCGGGTGGCTCAAGACGGGCTCCATCGTCCATGACACCTCGCACGTCCGGGACCTGGCTGCGGCTGAGCTGCCCAGCAAGGAGGCGAGCCTCGGCCGTGACCTGGCCGCTGAACTCATGCGGACGCCGGCGATTCTGGGTGTCTTCGACGAGGGCTGCATGGGGATGTACAACGCCTGCATCGACGACGAACTGCTCAACCCAGTGGGTTTTTTCAAGGAACGCCTGAGCCAATCGGCGCTGTATGCGGCCATGCTGAAGGTCGACGAATCGGAGGCGGTGACGGCCCTCGACTGGCTGCTGAGCCGCGGCATGCAGTTCCGGTTCGGGACTGATGAGGCCACCGAACTCACTCGAGAGCAGGTCATAGAGCAGCTGAAGATGTACATCGCGGCCGTCCGAATGGCCGATTCCTTCGGCTGCGACGCCATCGGCATCCAGTATCAGCAAGGCCTCAAGGACCTGGTTCCGGCCTCGGATCTGGCCGAAGGCCTGCTGAACAACCCGGCGCGACCGCCCGTCTTCGATGGCTCGACCGGCCGGGAACTTCGACCCGGTTGTGCGGTCCCTCACTTCAACGAAGTCGACGAGGGCGCCGCAGTCGATGCCGTGGTCACCAACCGAGTGTGGACGGCAATGGGCTTCGATCCATCGACGACGCTGCACGACGTCCGGTGGGGCGACTGGTACGGCCCCGACTTCGTTTGGGTCCTGCAGATCTCGGGCGCGGTGCCCGCCTCCCACCTGGAAGCCGGCTATGCCGGCGCGGTCAGCGAGCGCCAGTCACCCATGTATTTCGCCCTGGGCGGCGGCACGCTGAAGGGCATCTGCAAGCAAGGCGAGCTGGTGTGGAGCCGGGTGTTCGTGATGGACGGGCGCCTCCACGCCGACATAGGCCGCGCCACGGCAGTCGCCCTCCCGCCTCAGGAGGCCGAGCGTCGGTCTCGGGCAACGTCCTACGAGTGGCCGGTTCTCAACGCTGTCCTCCACGGCGTCAGCCGTGATCAGATGATGGCCCGGCACCGCGCCAACCACATTCAGGTCGCCTACGCCCCCACCGCTGCGGCCGCCGAAGGTGCGCTGGCGACAAAGGCCGCCATGTTCGATGCGCTCGGACTCGAGGTCCACCTGTGCGGCGACGTCCTCGGTCGGGTCGGGCCCCAGGCGTAGATAAACGACTTCTGGCTGAGGACGGGCTTCCGCGTTCGGGTGGCCTAACGATGAAAGGACGAAATGGCAGAGCAGCAAAACCCGTTCAGTCTCTCGGGGAAGGTCGCCCTCGTCACAGGCGGGGGGCAGGGCATTGGCCGGGAAATCGTCCGCACGCTGGCCGCGGCCGGCGCAAACGTCGCAATCGCCGACCTGAACCCATCCTCGGCGGCTCAGGCAGCGGCCGAAGTCGTGGGGCTGGGACGTCGCGCGACGTCGGTCCGCGTCGACGTGGCCGACTCCGCCGCGGTCGAGGCCATGACGCAGACGGTGATAGCGAGCCTTGGCTGCATCGACATCCTGGTCAACAACGCCGGCATCTGCATCAACAAGCCTGTTCTCGATATGACCCCTGACGAGTGGCTGCAACTCATGGGGATCAACCTGAACGGGGTCTTCTGGTGTTCCAGGTCCGTCGGCCGGCACATGGTCGAGCGCCGCAAGGGCGCGATCGTCAACATCGGCTCGATGTCAGGCTCCATCGTCAACTGGCCCCAGCCTCAGGCTGCCTACAACGCATCCAAGGCCGGCGTGATCCACCTCACGAAGTCGCTGGCCTCCGAATGGGCCGCCTCCGGCGTCCGGGTGAATTCGGTCTCGCCGGGCTACACCGGCACCGAGATGACGAAGCTCGGGATGGCCACGCCCGGGTGGGGCGAAACCTGGTTGGCGATGACTCCAATGGGACGGTTGGGCGAGCCCGTGGACGTGGCTCGGGCGGTCCTGTACCTTGCCTCGGACGCGGCCGCCTTCGCGACCGGTACCGATTTGATCGTGGATGGCGGATACACGATTTGGTGATGTGGCTGGTAGGGTGGTCTCAGGCTGGTGTCTTCAGTGCGCCAATCCGCGGTGGACGATCGCTCCGGCCGGGCATCTCTCGGATCGGAAGTCGACGGCATGGTTGAGTTTCTGCTGGGCATCGACATTGGGACGTCGGGCTCGAAGGGCGTGCTGGTGCGGCCCGACGGCACGATCGTAGCCAGGTCCGAACGTGCGCATGAACTGTCCCTGCCCAGGCCCGGCTGGGCGGAACATGACCCGGAAACTGTGTGGTGGGCGGACACCGTCGCGATCTCGCGGGATCTGGCCGCGGCCACGGGGGGGGGACGGCCGGATCGCCGGTGTCTGCGTCAGTGGCGTCGGACCGTGCCTTCTGCCAACGGACGCCGATGGCCGTCCTCTGCGCCCGGCCATCATGTACGGCATCGACACCAGGGCCGACTCGGAGATAGAGGATCTGACTCAGCGGTATGGGCAGGACCGCATCCTCCACCGTTGCGGATCCGCTCTTTCTTCGCAGGCGATCGGGCCCAAGCTGCTGTGGCTGAGCCGGAACGAGCCCGAGGTCTGGGCCAAGACCCGGCGGTTCTTCATGGCCAGCTCGTTCATCGTCAATCGCCTGACCGGCGCATACGTGCTCGACCATCACTCCGCAAGCCAGTGCGACCCTATGTACGACATCGCTGCGGAGACCTGGGCCTCCGACTGGGCGACCGACATTGCCCCGGACCTGGAGCTGCCGGCACTGCATTGGGCCGCGGACGTCGTTGGCCGAGTCACGACAGCCGCCGCGGCCGCGACCGGCATTCCGGCCGGCACGCCGGTAATGGCCGGCACGATCGACGCCTGGTCAGAAGCCCTCAGCGTGGGCGTCCGGGAGGCCGGCGATACGATGCTCATGTACGGCACGACGATGTTCATCGTCGAAGCCGTGGACACTCTGCGGCCCCACCGGGCAATGTGGGGCACGACCGGGCTGACGCCCGGCAGCCGATGCGTGGCTGCTGGCATGTCCACCTCTGGCGCCCTGACGGGTTGGCTCCGGGCCCTGGTGGGCAGCCCACCCTTCGAGCAGCTCATGGCAGAAGCTGCGGCTATACCGGCGGGCTCGGACGGCCTCGTGGCCCTGCCGTACTTTGCCGGCGAGCGGACGCCGTTGTACGACCCCAGAGCGCGTGGTCTCATCCTGGGCCTCACTCTGCGGCACGGCAGGGCACACATATACCGGGCCCTGCTCGAGTCGATTGGGTATGGGGTGCGGCATATCCTTGAGACCCTCGGGGCGGCTGCGGAATCACCGCGGCGGATAATCGCGGTAGGCGGCGGCACCAAGGGTGGGCTCTGGGCGCAGATCGTTTCAGACGTGACCGGCCAGCGTCAGGAGATTCCCGGCGAGGCGATCGGCGCCTGTTACGGCGATGCCTTGCTGGCAGCCCAAGGGGTCGGCCTCGTGGCCGACGGGACCGCGTGGGCCAAGGTGGTTGGGATCGTCGAGCCGTCAGATTCGACCCGAGCCCTGTACGACGAGCTGTACTCGATCTACCGATCCCTCTACCCGGCGACGGTCGAGCAGGCACACGCTTTGGCCTGGATTCAGGCCGCCACCGCCCATAACTGAACTCGGGATCGGGTGTCCGTCAAGCGTGTGTGGCGCCCGCGCCCGGAGCCGATCGGCCGGACGGCGACGAGTAGCGGTATGGTCAGCCCTTGACCCGGGCCGCCGATGCGCGATGATCGTTCCATGACTGACCCACTTACGCTCGACCGATACTTTGCCGCCCCACGACTGTCCGGCTTGCTGCTCTCGCCAGATGGTCGCCGCCTCGTCGTTGCCGTTTCGCGGCCCGGCCCGGAAGCAAACGAGATGCGCACCGCGCTCTGGCAAGTAGATCCGGACGGGACCGCCGCCCCGCGCCGCCTCACGCGCTCGAGTGCGGGCGAGGCCGCAGCCGCGTTCACGCGCGACGGCTCCCTGCTTTTCACCTCGACCAGGCCTGATCCGGACACCAAGGCGGACCCGGATAAGAAGATCGCGGCCCTCTGGTCGCTGCCGCCGGACGGTGGCGAGGCTCGACTGCTGATGGCGCCCGAAGGCGGAATCGAAGGTGTGGCTGCCGCAAAGCGCGCCGATTCGATCGCCTTCGGAGCCCTGCTTCACCCGAGCGCTACAAGCATCGATGATGACGCCGAGCGGGCGAAGGCTCGAAAGGAGGCCGGCGTATCGGCCCTGCTGTTCGAGGATTATCCGATTCGATTCTGGGATCACTGGCTCGCGCCACGTCGCCAGCGCATCTTCGCCGCGCCGGTGCCGACCGATTCGGAGACCGGACTCGAAGGCAGGGATCTGACCGGCGATCCCGGACCGGCCTTCCTCGAGGCCGATTTCGACATCTCGCCGGACGGCGCGACGGTCGCGACGAGCTGGCTCGACTGGTCGAATCTGCCGGCGACTTCCAGCGATCTGGTGACGATTGACGTCGAATCGGGCGTGCGACACAAGCTCACACCAGGCGACGCTTACTACAGCCATCCGGTGTTCTCGCCGGACGGTCGATTCCTAGTCGCAGTGTGCACGACCTTCGGCACACCCGACAGCGCGGCCGCCGCGACGGTCTGGCTCGTGGACCTCGCCACCGGGACGGGCCGTGACCTGACGCCCGCCCTGGATCTCTGGCCCGAGTCGCCGGTTTGGGCTCATGACTCCAGCGCCGTCTTCTTCACGGCCGATCGGCTGGGCTGGGTGGCTGCGTTCCGCGTGGACGTCCCGGACGGTCGCCTGACGTGCCTGGTCTCCGAGGGCGCAATCTCTAGTCTGTGCCCGACACCCGATGGGAAGACGGTCTACGCGCTCCGGGTGACGATGGCCGCTCCGGCGCGGATCGTCCGCTTCGCGGCGCACGGCGAGAACCAGACGCCGATGGAGCTGGCCCGGAGCATCGACGACGGCGGGATCGCCGGACGCGGCCGCGTGGAGCGGTTGACCGCGCAGGCCGCCGATGGCACGGCCGTCGGGTCGTGGCTGGTGCTGCCGCCGGACGCGTCGCCGGAACACCCGGCGCCGCTAGTTGTCTTCGCTCATGGCGGCCCGATCGGGTCGTGGAGCGGCTGGTCGTGGCGCTGGAACCCGCACCT
>JANYJI010000007.1 GCA_025358525.1 Chloroflexota bacterium
TATGGCGGGGAGTGGTATCCGTACTTCATGCGCCGCCTGGCCGAGCGCCCCGCGAACGTGGCCTTCATGCTGGGGGCGATCCTCAAGGAGGAGGGTCGCCGAGTTCGGGGCCACTGATCCCAGGCTGAGGTCAAGCCTTTATGGCTATCTCGGCGTCGAGGGCGGCGGCCAGCTGCTGGCAGTGCTCCTCTATGTGGGCGGCCAGCATGACGTCCACAATCTGCCGAACGGTCATCTCGCCACGCTGCTTGTGCAGACCGCGTCGGGCGGCCTGGCGCTCGTCAAGTTCCATCAGGCGTCGCAGGATGCGCTCCAGCGAGTTGTCCAGACGCGCGTACAGTTCGGGGATCGGCAGCGTCCGATCCCGATCCACCGTGAGCATTCGAACCAGATCGGCTGGCGTGCGCCCGAACGGGACGGGTTCGATTCGGCCGGCGACGACGCGCTCGATCTCGCCCAGCCAGTAGGGGAGCACCTCGACTATATGGGCCAGAACCTCGCGGGCAACCCAATCACGGCGACGGGGTAGATCTTCCGGTGGGGGCGCGCTCACGTCGATCCGACTGCGCATCCGAACCAGGTTGTCGCGGGCGGTGAGCATCCGTTCAACCTGGGCATAGAGGGTCGCCATTTGATAGACCGTTCTCCCGAGGTGGCCGTGGGCTATTGCCGGCCGCGTCCTGGAGAAGGGTAGCGGCTACGGTGCCCAATGGCGACAACGTGAATCCGGGACCAACCGGCGCCGACATTCCGCGGCGCGCTGCTGGCTACGGGCTATGGCTCTTCGAGAATGATCGGCCTGGATTCAGCCGGCGTTGCGAATTGGGCCAGTAGAACGCCGGCCATGACGATCCCGGCGCCGACGGCGCGTATCGGCGAGAAGGCCTCATTGAGGAAGGTGACGCCAAGGAAGATGACCACGATCGGCTCCACGGTGGCCATCAGCGAAGCCTGGGCCGCGCCGATTCTGGCGGCCGAGGCGTAGAAGGCCTGGATGGCGACCGCGGCGGCGAAGATGCCAATGCCGGCCAGACCGGGCCAGGCGGCGGCGGGCACGTCGGAAGGTAGAGCCGGCGTACGCGTCACGAGACAGAGCAGGATCGTTGCCATCCAGGTGCCAGTCATCATGACCGCGCCCGCGACCGGCGGCGGTACCTCGGCGCCTTTGCCGCGCGATCGCATGTCGGCGGTTTGTCCGGGCCGCTCCCCGGCCATCCAGGCCGTCAGCACGATATAGATGGCGTAGGCCACGGGCGAAAGAAGCGCCAGCACGATGCCGCTCTGGTCCGTCTGCGACTTGATGGCCCCGACGGTCAGGGCGGTGCCAAGCAGGACGACGGCGAGTGAGCCCCAGGCCAGCTTGCCCTCGAACCTGAAGCCGAGGCGCAGCGAGAGCACGGCCACGAGGGCGGGGTACGCGCTCATCAGGAGGGCCACGAGCGAGATGTCGATCCGTTCAATGGCGGCGTAGTAGACGCTGGCATTGACTATGAAGAAGGTGCCGGTGAGCAACAGCCGGACGACGGTTTTGCGGTCCAGAGCCCAGAGGGCGGCTCGGGCCCGAGGCTGAAGCATGAGCCAGACCCAGCTGACCACGGTGGCGAACATGAAGCGCCACATGAGCATCGCGATCCAGCCAACGCCTGCCGGGAACACATAGCCCTTGAAGAAGAGCGGTCCGGTGCCATAGGCGGCCCCTGCCAGGGCACCAAGGCCGATTCCAACTATGCGGCGGCGATCCATCCGGGAAGGCTAGCAGGAGTCCTGGAGGTCCCTCCAACGGGCCAACTCGACCAGGTAGCTACTGCCGTTTGCGCAGTCTGGTGACAGGCTGCACGCGGCCGTTGACGGCAGGCACGATGCATTTGAACTACTGCTCTTCCACCCGTGGGCCCCTCATCGAGACTACGGACGGAGTACCGGGACAGCGGTACGAGTGAGTCATATGCCTCCCAAAGGCCCGCCCCTAGCATCCGCAGCAGCAAGGCGATCGGACGACCGCCAAGCCAGAGGTCGGATGCGATGACTGGGGTCCGCGAACGCTGCCCTCGCTGCGGCAGGCGCCTGGTCAGCACGCGCTTCGATACGACCTTTCGACTGCCCGATCGAAGCGAACGTCTCTGCTTCGGCATTCCGGGCGGCCTGTGCGAAGACTGCCACCAGCTGTACATAGACCCCGAGCTGATCGATCTGCTCGATTTGGGACAGGCCCGCTGCGCCTTCGCGATCGAGAGCGATCTGGTCGTCCAGGAACAGGCCTGGTCCAGCGCCGACTGACTCGGCGCCCGTCGCTCCTCTCCGATCGAGCTGCCCTGAGCGCATTTGCCCGCATTCTCGCGCGCCCGCCGCTCTGGTCGTTGGCTTTGCCCCGATGCAGACTTGCAGCCTGCCGATCCGGTGGGGCACACCACCACTTGCGAGCCGCAACGGTCGAGCTATCGCGGCACGGCCGGACCGAACGCCGGGACTACTTAGGCTACTTGACATACCAAGCACTACATACTAGGGTGAACCCGTGACCATGAACGACCCCAGCCTCCTGCTGCACGACCTGATTCGGCGAGAACTCGAACGCGAGATCGAGTCCGGGGCGCTGGACGTCGGTGATCGGCTGCCGTCCGAGGCCGAACTGCAGAAGCGGTTCTCCGTGTCTCGCGCGCCGGTACGCCAAGCCCTCGATCGCTTGGAGGCGACTGGGGTCATCTACCGAGCCCAGGGCCGGGGATCGTTCGTCCGCGAGCGCAAGATCGGGAGCGCCCTCCGCGACATGGTCAGCTTCGGTCAAGAGTTGCGCCAGACCGGCCACCAGGTCCAGCCCAAGACCCTGGCCGTTCAATTGATCGCGGCCGACGCCACCGCCGCCTCCGATCTCGGGCTTGAGGTGGGCTCGCCAGTCATCGCGCTGAAGCGTCTGTACGTGGTGGACGGTGAGCCGCTGGCGATCTTCGACCACAGGATTCGGCCGATAGTCGAGATCGAATATATTCGCCAGGCTGGCGATTTCCCATCGCTCTACTCCCTGCTCCGAGAAAGCGGCTACGAGCTGTACGGAGCAAGTGAGGCGATTGGGGCCGCCCTCCTGACTGCCGAGGAGGCCGCCTTCCTGAACGTTCCTCAGCCTGCGGCCGCACTGGTAATGAAGCGCGTCTCCCGAACCGCAACGGATCTGCCAGTCGAGTCCACCGACTACCGCGTTCGGGCGGATCGGTACGAATACCGCGTCGAACTTAGGAGAACTCCGTGACGTTTGAGTCTCTACCCCCCGCCACGGACCTCGAACTGCTGCGGACGGACATCGACCGCCAAGCGGATCTCCTTGCGGACAGCATCCCGACACTGCGGGCCGACGCTCGGCGCGCGGCCACCGCGATCGGGTCGGCCTTCCCGCGAATCTATCTCGTCGGCTGCGGGGACAGCCTCAATGCCGGCATGGCAACGCAGCTCCTCTGGGAGCGCCTCACCGGAGTCCCCGTCGAGGCCATTGCGGCCATGAGCTTCTCGCGCTACGCGGTGGAGACGGCGACGCCTGGGTCCCTCGTCGTCACCTTGTCGCAATCGGGCACGGTCCAGCGCGTAGTAGAAGCGGTCCGGGTCGCGCGACAACGAGGGCTGGTCACGCTCGTACTTACCGGCAAGCCGGACTCGCCGCTCGGTCACGAACCGGCAGACGTCACCATGCCTTTCGCCTTTCCGAAGCTCGGGTTCGTTCCGGGCACGACATCCTATGCGGTCGCCTTGGCGGCGAACCTCGAGCTTGCCGCTGCGTTCTCCCGCGACCAGCGCGCCGCCGAAAGCGTTCGCGATGAGGTTGACGGATTGCCCGATCTGATCTCAGCGAGTCGAAACGTGGCCTGGTCAATCGCCGAGACGCACGCCCCGGTTTTCGAGAAGTCGAGCCCCGTGCTCGTACTTGGGTCCGGACCGAACCTCGCGACGGCCTGCTTCACCGCTCGCAAATTCTTCGAAGTCCCGCAACTCCTGACGATCGCCCAAGAGACCGAGGAGTACGCCCACGATGAGTTCTCGATCGTGAACGAGGCTTTCCGCGTGCTGCTCTACGCACCAGCCGACCGGGGCCTCGGGCGAAGCCTTGAGATCGCGACTCGTCTTCGGCAGCTCGGGACCCATGTGGCCGTCGTAACCGACGCAAGTCTGCAGGCAGCGTTCTCGGCGAGCGCGAACGTCATCTATCCCATGCCATCGGTGTCGGCTGATCTCGCGCCCGTGACCTATGCATTGCCCTCCCAGGTGCTTGCCTATCTCCTCGGCAAGCACCTGGGCGGCTCCTACTACCACACCGCCGACCCGGTGCATGCCCTTATCGGCGACGCCCAGATTTACGACAGCGAAATCAGCATCCACTTGCAGCCCAGCGAGTCGGCCGCCCGCCCGTAGGCGTCCGGAGGAGATCCTCGTGCCACGCACCGCGCAGCCTGGCGCTCCCGAATACCTGACCTTCTCGGACATCAGCGTAGACCTCGCGGTCCGAATCCCGCATCTGCCCGCCCCTGACGAGAAGATTGCTGTCGTGCCCGCCGGTGAGTACGCCGGGGGGATGGCCGCCAATGCCGCCTGCGCATTTGCTGCGCTGGGTGGTCGGGCGGGCGTCGTCTCGGCGGTAGGGGATGACGACCACGGCAGCTTCTCGCTGGCCGATCTCGCAGCCCGGGGCGTCGACACGCGCTGGGTGTGCAAGGTCGATGAGCCCACCTTCTGGACACTCGCACTCCTGGGCCAAGACGGCGACAAGACCCTCCTGGAGTTCCCGATGCCGGCCCCGGCCCTCAAGTACCGGGAGTTTGAGTTCGCGGCCCTCGAGGGGGTGCGGTTCATCCATGTCGTCGCCGACGAGGGCGCGCCGGCTCTCGGGGTCCTGGCCGAGGCACGGCGGCGCGGAATCACGACCGCGCTCGACCTCGAGACGCTCGGCCTGGAGGTGCCAGAGCTCAATGAGCTGCTCGCCCTGACAGATGTCCTCTTCGTCAACACTGCCGCCGCTCGAGCATTTGGCTCTGAACCGGGACTCGCTCTCGAGGCCCTCCACGCCTTAGGCCCAAATACCATCCTCCTCACGCAGGGGGCCGCGGGCTGCATCCTTCGCGAGTCGTCGGGACTCCTCCTGCAGATTTCGGCTCATGCCGTCACGGCCCTCGACACCACTGGCGCGGGCGATTGTTTCGCCGGTGCCTTTGCATTCGGGCGGGTCCGAGGCTGGCCCGACCCGGAGAGCGCTCAGCTCGCGAACCTGATGGCAGCACTGAGCACGACCGCGCTCGGCTCGCGGGGCCATCTCGCGACACTCGAGGAGCTGGGGCGAGCGGCGCGGGCCGACGGACTTGCGGTCGCGGCGAGACTGCCGTGAACGAGATGATGCTGCGGGAGATCCTCGATCAGCCGGCCGCTCTGGCAAACGCCCTGGTCGACTTGCGCCGCCAGGCCAACCTGCTGGGGATTCGTCGGCCGTATCGGAAGATCGTGCTGACGGGCTGCGGCGACTCGGCTATCGCTTGCTCAGCCGTGGAGGGCATGTATCGGGCCTGGACTGCCGGCGAGGTGCGAGTCTGTACGAGCCTCGAGGCGAGCCGCTACGAAGATTACGACGGCGAGACGCTCGTGATCGCCGTTTCGATAAGCGGCGGCGTAGCGCGGACGATTGAGGCGGCCATGGTTGCGGCGGGCGCCGGCGCGCGGACGCTCGCAATCGTCGCTCGCGAGGGCTCTGAGTTAGGGCGTGTCTCGAGCCAGGAACTCCTCATGCCAGAACCGTTGGCCCGAAATACGCCTCACTCGCGAGATTACACGCTGACCCTGCTGGCCTTGATGGTCGTTCTCGAGCAGCTCACGGAGAGGCGGTTCGACGCGCTCGACAAGTGGCCGGAGTTGGCCCAGGGAGTCCTCGTCCGGGCATTCACTCAGATACCGGCATGGGTCGACGACTCGGCGCAGACGATCTTCCTGGGCGCCGGGCCGGACGCCGCAACGGCCCGCTATGCCGCGATGAAGTTCTGGGAAGGCGGCGCCATGCGGGCAATGGCGGACGAGCTCGAGGAGTTCGCCCAGGGCTCGCAGTTGATGGCCGCTCCGGGACATTCGGTCGTCATGTTGGCTGGCGGCCCGAGCGTCGGACGGGCGCTCGAGTTCCTGCCCGGGCTGCAGCGGATGGACCTGCCTGCCCGCCTCGTCACCGATCGTCCGGGCACGGACGACGAGCGAACCTTCCTGCTGCCAGATCTCGGGTCCGCAGGCTGGATTCCGTTGCTCTCATGCCTGCCAATGCAGGTCCTCACCTACCTGACGGCTACCCGACGAGGGGTCGACGTCACTCTGCCGATGGGTGGGGTTGCTCACGGCGAACTCTACGAAGACATCCACGCGGAATGGACGAAACATTCGCTAATCCGGTCCGATCTCCATGCGAGGTGACACGAGTCAGATCACCAAGGCGGCGGATCACGTGTCCGCGATGCCAGGTTCTCGACCGGAGGCGGCAGGCGCTCGTCACGGTACCCCCAGACAGCGTTTAAGGAGAAAATTACGCAATGGCCGTCGATAGCGTTGCGGTCGACTACCCGTCGACCAAGTTGGCCAGCCAACAGGCGTTTGAAATCGAGACGCACGGGATCGACATCATCCCAGATGAAGAGCGCCACGGACACCCAAGCCAGATCTTTTGGGTCTGGGCAGCTGCCTGTTCGGCCTTTGGTGGCCTGATCCTCGGCGGGATCGTGGGCGGGATGGGAATGCCTTTGTGGGCTTCCATCCTGGCCGTCCTACTCGCCAATGTCCCGTTCCTGGTCGTTGGTTACCTAGGCACCGCAGGTCCCGAGACGGGCACCTCGACGATCGTCATTGCGCGCGCAGCGTTCGGGACCCGCGGCAATTGGCCGGGTGCCGTCTTGAGTTGGATGACCGTGATCGGCTGGGACGCCGTCAATTGCGTCATCGGGACGCTCGCCCTCGTCGTCCTCCTCGAGAAGGCTGGCATCGCCAGCGGCCAACTGCAGCAGGGAATCGCCCTCGTAATCTTCGTCTTTCTCACTATCGTCATCGCTGTCTTCGGGCATGCGATGATCGTCCTCGTTCAGAAGCCGCTCACCATTTTGATCGCGATCGGCCTCGGGGCGACCTTCCTCTTCGCCCTTCCTAGCATCAAGTGGGACTTTGCGGGCGGCACCCTTGCGGGTGCTACAGGCATCAGCACCTTCTTCCTCGCGATGGCCATTCCGATGGCAGCAGGGCCGTTCTCGTTCCTGAACTACCCGGCGGACTACACGCGCTACCTGCCCCGAAGTGCAAGCCGTACGCAGACAACACTCTGGACGGCCTTCGGGGCATTCCTGCCCACAATCCTCATCGAGATCGCAGGTGTGTTGCTGGCCACCGGCATGGATATGTCCGATCCCGTAAATACGCTTCAGAAGTTCATCCCGGGCTGGTTCTTGCTGCCGTTCCTTGGCGTCGTTGTGCTCGGGCTGGTGAGCAACAACATCCTCAACTCCTACAGCTCGGGTTTGAGCCTCATGGCGGCAGGCCTCAACGTCAAGCGGTACAAGTCCGTGCTCATCGACGCGGTGGTCATGACCATCGTCGCAGCCTGGGCCATCTTCTTCTTCAACTTCATCGGGTTCTGGACGCAGTTCCTCTCGATGATGGTGATCTGGCTTGCCCCGTGGGGCGGCGTCTTCGCCGTCGACTACTTCCTCCGGCACACGCACTACCATCCGGCCGAGCTTCTGCAGGAGAAGGGTGGGAGCTATTGGTACAGCCGGGGAGTCAACTGGCGAGCCATCCTGGCCTTCGCCTTGGGCATGGTGGCGGCGTTCTTCACGACCAACGCCCCGCTCTGGGTCAGCCCGCTCTCTTCAGGTCCGCTCGGTGGTGCCGACCTCTCCTCCTTCGCCGGATTCATCGTCGCCGGTCTCGCGTATTTCCTTCTCGAAGCTCGACGATCCGTCGACTTCGCATAGCGTCAAGCAGGCCTAACGACTCGGACTGGCCGACGCCGGTCCGAGTCTTTTAGGAAAGGAACGAAACATGAGTGAGGACCAAGCGCGAGCTGGTGCTGGGGAGGGCGACACCCAGCCTGCGATCGGCGCGACTGAGCTTGCGGGCTGCATCGACCACACACTCCTTCGGCCCGGAGCGACCGGCGTCGAAATCGACCGGTTGTGCGATGAGGCAAAGTCTTACGGCTTTGCGGCGGTGTGCGTCAACCCCGTATGGGTCGAGCGGGCAGTGAGTCGACTAGGTCAGTCGAAGGTCGTGGTCGCGTCCGTGGTCGGGTTCCCCCTGGGAGCATCCAGACCCGAGATCAAGCTGGCGGAGGCTCGCCGGGCACTGGACGACGGAGCTCGCGAGATCGACATGGTCATCAACATCGGGCGCCTGATCGAAGGCGACATCGGGTTCGTGGCCGACGAGATCAAACAGCTCACCGCGGCCGCCCATCAGGTAGGAGCTGTCATAAAGGTGATCATCGAGACTGTCCTCTTGACGGACGACCAGAAGCGGATCGCTTGCGAGGTTGCGGCTGGGGCAGGCGCCGACTTCGTCAAGACATCGACTGGTTTCGCGGGCGGCGGCGCCACGGTATCCGACGTAGCGCTCATGCTGTCCGTAGTCGGACCGACGATGGGGGTCAAGGCATCCGGTGGAATCCGGACTGCTACCGACGCGCTGAATCTCTTGCGGGCCGGCGCCACGCGACTGGGCACATCCGCTGGTCCGGCCATAGTCACCGAATTCGTCAACGGCGTCAGGTAGGGCGGGATCTAGCTGCGGATGCGGCCCC
>JANYJI010000123.1 GCA_025358525.1 Chloroflexota bacterium
GCCTGCTTTGGCGGCCCAATCGGGCATTGGGGCACCTATGCGATCAGAACCGGCTGGCCACCCAGAGAATGCCATGCCCCAGCCGGCTAGCATGGGGCCGAAGAGCGCATTCGCGCCAAACAGGATCCCCACGGCCACCGCTTAGCGCAGGCGCTTGCGGCGTCAAGTGGCGAGGGTGGCGGTCAGATCGTGGCCGGGGCGGTCGAGGCAACCGCGGAACTCGGATCTGGTCCCAGCGGGCGCCAGCGCCATAGCCACATGATCATGGCCACGAGAACGACGATCGCCACGCCACTTACGACCGTGTATGCCGACACCAACCACAGCAACCCCATCGGCACGGCCAGAAATAGGAGCCTGGTCCGCCAGGGCTCGGTCAATCCACCCGCCATGGCCCAGGCCAGGATCGGCAGCATCAGGCCGGCTTCGTAGCCCCACACGCGCGGGCCTATGGCAACAGCCAGGAGGCATGCCGCGGCTCCAGCTTCGGCGATCGGTGCGTGACGGAGCCCGCGCAGCGCGAGCAGAACTGCCGAGCCAGCGCACAGAGTGGGCAGCCACCTGGGCAACTCAGGCACGCGCCCAAGCAGGCCGGGAATACTGACTGCCTTATCGGCGTTACCGATGAGGTCGTTGGCCAGCCACGGTTGGAGCCCGTTCCACCAGGCCATTGGCCAGCCCCAGTCCCCCGCCGCGGCCGGCACGCTGACGAGGTAGCCGGCTGCCACCACACCCCCCGCCACTGCCAGCGCCCGCCATCGACTTCGTAGGAGAAGCAAACCGAGAAGCGGCAGCGCCAGAGTGGGCTTGTACATCAGCAGGCCGCAGGCCAGGCCCACCTCCAGTGCCTCGTCCCGTCGCAGGGCGTCGATCGCCCACAGGGCCAGGACGACCGCGAGGGCGGCGTTCTGGCCCGTGACGGCCCCAGCCGTGGACGGCGCCCAGGCGAATGCGATGAGGACCGCCAGGCTTCGCCGAACGCCGAAGATTCGCGCCGCGAGAACCCCAGCGACACCGACGAGCGCGAGCATGATCGCGGCGTGCAGGATGAAACCGACCCAGATCGGCAGCGCGGCGAACGGCGCGAACAGATACGCCACCGCCGGCGGGTACGGCCAGTCGACCTGCGCGACGCCGTGGACCGATTGCCACGCGATGTGCCGGGCCGGGTCCACCAGATCGGCCGTTCCCACCGTGGCTCCGGCTGCCCAGAAGGCGGGCCAGTCCGAGCCACCGTTAACGAGGGCCGTGTCAATCGGAACCAGGCCGAGGACGGCCAGTGCCACTCCCCACAAGCGGACGCGCTTAGGCGGCAGCGACAGCGGCCCCAGCCGCACCCTGAACGGCCAGCCTCGCGCCCCGGCCTGCGTCGAAGCCCCGGCCTGCGTCGAAGCCCCGGCCTGGGTCGAAGCCCCGGCCTGCGTCGAAGCCCCGGCCTGCGTCGTGGCGAACGAGCTCACAGCCGCCCCAGGAAGCATTGCGTCAGCCGCGCGCCTGCGCCAGCCGCTCCAGGATGATTGGCTTCACCTGCGAGACGTCAACCCGGATCTGCTCCATCGAGTCACGGTCCCGGATCGTGGCCTTACCGTCCTCGAGTGAGTCGACGTCGATCGTGACGCACCACGGCGTCCCGATCTCGTCCTGGCGCCGGTACAGCTTGCCGATGGCGGCCGTGTCGTCGTAGACCGCCATGATGTCTTGGGCCAGGTCCTCACGCAGCTTGTGGCAGATCCCCACGATCTCCTCGCGCTTCTTGAGCAGCGGCAGGACCGCGACCTTGTACGGGGCAAGGTCCGCGTTGAAGCCCAGGACGACGCGCTTCTCGCCGCGGACCTCTTCCTCGCGATAGGCGTCGATCAGGAACGTGAAGGCGGCCCTGTCGCCACCAGCCGACGTCTCGACGACCCAGGGCACGTACTTCTCCTCTGTCGCGGGGTCGAAGTACTCGAGGTTCTCGCCGGTTGCCTCCTGGTGGCGGCCCAGGTCCCAATCGCCCCGATTGTGGATGCCCTCGAGTTCCTTCCAGCCAAACGGGAAGCGGTATTCGATGTCGACCGCCTTCTTGGCGTAGTGAGCCAGTTCGTCGGGTCGATGCTCGCGGAAGCGGAGCCGGGCGGAGTTGACGCCGTAGCGTTCGTACCAGGCCTTGCGGCGCGGCATCCAGTCCTCGAAAACCGCGGCCGCCGTCTCCGGCTTGACGAAGTACTGCATCTCCATCTGCTCGAACTCGCGCATCCGGAAGACGAAGTTGCCGGGGCTGATCTCGTTGC
This sequence comes from Chloroflexota bacterium, assembly GCA_025358525.1. Lineage (GTDB taxonomy): Bacteria > Chloroflexota > Limnocylindria > Limnocylindrales > CSP1-4 > Fen-1039. The sequence continues at coordinate 2,271 of JANYJI010000123.1, forward strand.
GGAAGGCCTTGCCGATCTGGGCGATGCCGAACGGCAGCTTCTTGCGGCTCGACTCGCGGACGTTTCGGAAGTTGACGTAGATGCCCTGGGCCGTTTCCGGGCGAAGGTAGACCTGTGCGGCCTCTTCTTCGACCGGGCCCATGTATGTCTTGAACATGAGGTTGAACCGGCGCGGCGGGCTTAGTGGTCCGCCGTCCGCCGGGCACTTGAGACCAAGACGATCGACCACCGTCGGGTCCAAGAGATCGGTGTTGGTCAGGTCCTCGGCACCGGGAAGTTCATCGAGCCGGAAGCGCCGGCGGCAGGTCTGGCACTCCACCAGGGGGTCTGTGAAGTTGGCGACGTGGCCGGATGTCACCCACACCTGGGGCGCCATGATGATGCTCGCGTCCAGGCCGACGATGTCGTTGCGCTCCTGAACCATGGCCCGCCACCAGGCCCGCTTGACGTTGTTCTTAAGTTCGACGCCGAGTTGCCCGTAGTCCCAAACGGCGTTGATGCCGCCGTAGATCTCCGAGCTGGGGAAGATGAAACCGCGCCGCTTGGACAGCGAAACGATGGTTTCCAGGTTTGCGACTGACGGTCCCGGATCGTCAACGGAAGTTGTCGGCTTGGCGGCGGTCACGGTTGTCTCCTCGGGCACAGGCGGTCGAACCCCCTGCGATCAGGTTGTCGGACGGCGGCGTTCGAAATCGGACGGACGACCGATCGAACGGCCGAACATTCGCAAGCGCGAACGCCTGGGTTGCAATTCTCGCACGAGCTCGCGCCCGAGGCGCACATGAGCCGTCAAGCGGTTGCTCGACCGCCACCTGGTGCGTGGCGGCATAAGGGGCAGCGGCGCGGTGAAGCTGCGGGCGTTGCCGACTGAATCCGTTCCAGGGTGACGCACGCCCGTCGGTGCCGCGTCATCATGGTCGGGTGCCGCAACAAGCCAGCGAATCGATCGAATGAGGACGCGGAAACACGATGACCTCTGGGCCGCAGACCGACTCCGGCGAGATGGACCACCCCACATTGGGGCCGTCCGTGGCGATCTACGACGACCGGCGCGGTGCCCAGCGCCACCTGCTCATGGCCGTTGTCATGGCCGGCGGCGGAGTTCTCGGCCTCCTCGTCGGTGGCAACGACCTCAGGACCAGCGAGGCTGCCACCGGCGTCGTCCTCGTTGTGGCCGGCCTCGCCCTGCTTCTGTACGGCGTCACGGAGACCCGGGCAACGGCCAAGCGGCTCGGAACGCCCGTCAGGCTGGTCGTCGGCGAAGGCGGGTTCGAAGATGCGTCCGTCGATGGACCAATAGCTTGGGACGAAGTCGAGTCGATCGGATTCGAGAAGGTTGGGCGTGGCCAGCCGGGCGCAGTTCGAGTCCAGCTCCTGGCGGCCAGCGAATTCGCCAGCCAGCATGCCCTTTCGCGTCAGGCGAGGCTGATGCTGCGGATCAACAACGGCGGACTGTACCTGGCTCGTGGAGCGCGGATGCCGGCCGCCGCCGTTCTGGATCTCATGAGCGAGCGCTTTGAGGACTCTCGGCGCAGCCGCAAGCTACAAGCCACGCCAGCGCAGCGCATCCGGCGTCGGACCTCGCGTCACTAGCCGAGCCTTCGCCTTCGCCTTCGCCCGTCCATGGCTGGATCACGGGTGAGGATTCCCATCCTCACGCCGTCGTACCTCGTCTAGGAAATCGAGGGATCGGGCTTCGCGTTCCAGCGAGACGCGTAGGAAGTCACGCATTGCGGCTTCGACCTCGCGCTCGACGGCCGGCGGTAGGCGCAACGCCGCGAGTGCTTCGACGTCCATACGCTGATAGGCCTTGAGCACCTTCAGGGCTTCCACCGAGAGGCCGGCGCGTTCGGCCGGCGGACCTGGACAGCGCGAGCACAGCACGCCGCCCAGCGGCGGTACCCACCGGAACTGCTCGTCCGTCTCGAGCATGCGGTCGCATTCGACGCAACGGTCCACCTCGGGCCGAACGCCCAGCTCGTCGGCCAGATGCATCTCGTACCAGCGAGCCACTCGACCCGCGTCCATTCCTGCGTCTAGCAGCTCATAGGCGTGGCGCAGGAGCGCATACAGCCCCTCCGCCTCGTGGCGCTCCTCGAGGGAGCGCTCGGCCAGCTCGGCGAAGTACCAGGCGGTCGCCGTCGACTCCAAAGAATCGCGCAGGCGAAGCCAGGCATGGATAACCTCGACCTGCGTCACGACGTCGAAGGTTCGGCCGCGGGCGAGAGCCACGCGCAGCTCGGCCATAGGTTCGAGGCTGCCGCCGAGCCGGCTCTTCGTCCGCCGCACACCCTTCGCAATCGCCTTGAACTTGCCGTGGACAGGCGTGAAGAGCGTCATGATCCGGTCCGCCTCGCCGTAGTCGAAGCGGGACAGGACGATGGCGTCGGTCACGTAGAGTCGCGGAGCGGGCACAAGGTCACGCTAGCACGTATGCCCAAGGGCGCGGCGCCGGCCGGGGGACACTGGGCTAAGCTGCCGCAATGGACGAGATGCCCGCCCGCGACGACGATCCATCCCCCTCTGACCCGGGCAGCTCAGCACCCGGACCACGCACCGACCGGACGCGGATCCGCCGCCATGCCGATCGCGCCGTGCCCGAGAAGATCGAGGAGTTCCTGCGAGCGAGCCTGATCGCCCACGTGGCCTGCGTTGAAGATGGCGAACCGCGAGTCATCCCCTTCCTCTACCACTACGAGGCGGGCCATCTCTACATTCACGGCTCGCCTGGCAACGCCACCCTGCGCCTGCTGCGCGAAGGTCGGTCCGTGGCCGTAGCTGTGACCAGACTCGTGGACCTGCTCGCCTCGAAGACCGCCTCCTTTCACTCGGCCAACTATCAGAGTGTCATCGTCTACGGCCACGGCCGACAGATCACGGACATGGCCGAGAAGCGCCGCATCCTCGATGCGATGACGGCGCGCTACTTCCCCGGGCGCCAGACGCTCGTCGACTATGAGCCCGCCACCGACGAGGACCTAACACGGATGGAACTGACCGACATCCAGATCGACGAGGCCTCGGCCAAAATGCGCGAGGGAGACCCTGGCGGACCGCACGACTCGGACCCCGACTTCCCCGGCTCGGCCTTCGCGAAGCCGGTCTGAGGGCGCGGGCCAGCGCTCGGGGCCGCTGGCTGGGCGGTTGCCGCGACTGGCGCGGGCGGGGTGCGGGCTACGCGCGGGGCGGGGCGCGGGCCAGCGCTTGGGGGCGCGGGCTGGGCGCGGGCCGCGGCTGGCGCGGGCGTGGTCGGGGCGGTTGCGGGGTGGCGGGCTGGGCGCGGGGCGGGCGCCGGGCGAGTTGCGGTCCGCGCACCGCTCGTTCTTCCGGAATACGGGCCGGGGCGGTGTTACGGAGACGCGGGTGTGCCCTGCCTCGCCAACTAGCACACGGGGAGTGGCTAAGTTAGTCGTTCATAGCTAACTTATGGACCCTTGGCCGGGCGCTCCGGCCCTCCAAGGCCACGGCGCTTGGCCCAGCCGCATCCCTCGGCTGGGAACCGCACCTTAGCACCGCCCCCACCGGTTTTCCGGAATTCGGAGCCCCCCGCCGGCCACGCCCCGTCGCCCGGCCACTCCCCGCCTCGCTGCCGGGGCCATGGGAACTCCCGCCGGCAGCTTCCCGCCTCGCCGCCACTCCCCGCCTCGCCGCCACTCACCCGTTGCCCCGCCCCTCGCCGTGCCCGGCCACTCCCCTCGCCGCCCAGTTGCCACCCCAACGCGCCGTCCGTTGAGCGCACCGGACGCATCGCATGCGGCTGACGGCCGATTCGAGCGGGCGGATTGCTATGATCCGGGCGTGCAGACCATCACAACCGTGTCCAGCATGATCAGCGATACCGAGCAGGAGATCCTTCGGCTCGTGTCCGACCGTGACGCTTCCACGGCCGGGCTGTACGCCATGTGTCGATACCACCTTGGCCTTGATGGCAGTGGTTCGTCCGGTAAGCGGATGCGGCCGCTGCTTGGGCTGCTCGCGTACGCCTCAATCGCCGGCGACTACCGGGCGGCGTTGCCCGGGGCCGCGGCCGTCGAGCTGGGGCACAACTTCAGCCTCGTCCACGACGACATCGAGGACGGCGACACCGAGCGGCGCCACCGGCCAACCCTGTGGGCCATCAACGGCGTCGCCCAGGCCATCAACGCTGGCGACATGCTCTTCACCCTCAGCCGCATCGCCCTCCACCGGCTCACGGACCTCGGCTTCTCCGACACCAAGGTCCTGCGCCTGACGCGCCTCCACGATGACACTTGCCTGGCGCTGTGCGAAGGCCAGTACATCGACATCTGGGCCAGCCAACGCGCCGAGCCAATGTCAGTCGAACTGTACTTTGACATGATCGGCCGCAAGACCGCAGCCCTGATTGCTGCCTCAGCCGAGTGCGGCGCCGTGCTCGCTACTGACGACGAAAACATCATCGTCCGCTATCGAGCCTTCGGCTGGGCCCTCGGCATCGCCTTTCAGCTGAACGACGATCTCCTCGGCATCTGGGGCGAGCAGGCCCAGACCGGCAAGGAACCCACCGACGTTGCCCGCCACAAAATGACCCTACCGGTCATCTACGCCTTCGAGCACGCCGGGCCAGAGGATCGCAGACGACTCGAGGCCATCTGGCGCACTGACAAGCCAGCCGCTAGTCAGATCGCCGAGGCCGTCTCGCTGATCGAGAAGCTCGGTGGCCGCCAGTACACCCGCGACCGGGCCCGCTCCTACCGCGACGAGGCGCTGGCCGAACTCGTCGCCGCGGGCGTGGCAGACGCCGAGGCGCTCGATTCACTGCGGAGCATCATCGTGGGCGTCATCCAGGCCTGAGGTCGAGCGGGCAAATCTGGGCAATCTGGGCCAGGGCAATCTGGGTCGATAGAGGATCGCTCGGCGGCCCAGGCGCCTCAGCTCCCTCTCAAGCAGAGCCCGATCGCGCACCGGCTACCGCTCCCGCCAATAACGCCCCTCACGGTGGGCCGTCGGCGTGGCTCGCGATCACATCTCCCGAGACCGCGTCAACTATCACGATGGCGCGCGGAAGGCGCAGCCGAGCCGAGGGCGAGGCAGTGGAGTCACCCAAACCAGCCCATTGCAGAACCACGGCCCACGCCAGGCGCGGCTCGCCGCCGTGGCAGGTGTCCCGAAACGAGGCCAGTATGACCTGACGCACCCGAGCGCCAGGGATGACGTTCGTCGCGACCGGCACGGCGGCGTCGGCCCAGAGCGATGGTGTTCCCTGGGGTGTCTCCAGCCGGATGCACTGGCCATCGAGCTCGTCGGCGGTCCATCGGTCCACCGACACCGTCCCGTAGCCACGCACGAACTGACTGACTGGGCTTCTGCGGTCGTAGACCACGAACAGAGCAACCAGCGTGGACAACAGCAGCCCAACGAATAGCCAGATGAGCCGGTGGCCTTTGAGCAATTGCATCCCCTACCGGGTTCCGCCCCTGGCTGCCTCGCCACCTGCGGGCTGGTGGCCCTCGGATTGGCCCGTCCGGTTGAGGACCGCCAGGACTTTGCCGACTCGGTGGCCATCCGTGACTTCCACCGTGAGCGTCAGGCCGAACTCCTTGATCTCCACCTTGTCTCCTGGCTTCGGTACGCCGCCGATGCGGTGATAGATCAGACCGCCAACCGTGTCGTACTCCTCGGCGTCCTCGAGATCGCCCAGCTCGATATCGAACAATTCCGCCATGTCATCGACCGACGCCCGCCCGTCGATGCGGGCCTCGTCATCGGACAGACGGACCATCAGCGGCTCTTCGGTGTCGTACTCGTCCTGGATGTCGCCGACTATCTCCTCGAGCAGGTCCTCGATCGTGACCATGCCGGCCGTGCCGCCGTACTCGTCGAGTACGATCGCCAGGTGGACTCGTCGGCCCTGCAGCTTGTGGAGCAGGTCATCGATGGTCATCGACTCGGGCGCGAACAGCGGCGCCCGGAGGAGCTTGCGCAAGTCCGGCTTCTGGCCACCCTTAAGGAAGGGCAGAAGGTCCTTCGCGTACAGGACGCCGACGATCTCGTCGATTGTCTCCTTGTACACGGGAATGCGGCTGTGCCCTTCCGAGATGAAGGTGTCGATGACCACATCCATCGTGGCCGTGACCGGCAGGGCGGTCATGTCCGTCCGCGGCACCATGACCTCGTGGATGCGCCGGCCGCCCAGCTCGATGACGGCGCTGATCATCTGCTCTTCCTCGGCCTCGAGGACCCCCGTCTCCCCTCCCCGCTCGACGATGAGCTTCAGCTCCTCGGTGTTGATCTGAGCCTGACGAGCGACATCAGCACCGAAGCCACCGGTGATCTTCCGCGTCAGCCAGGTCAACATATTCACGACTGGGGCGAAGATGTGGCCCATGACATCCAGCGGGCCAGCCAGTGTCAACGCCACGCGGTCCGGGTAAGCCAGGGCCAGGGTCTTGGGAACCAGCTCGCCGAAAACGATAGTGAAGGCGGCGAGGAGGCTGGTGACAATCAGGACGGCAAGGCCGCCCGATAGACTCCTCAACGCATCGACGCCGTCGATGACCTCCGCGAGCTCTTTCGCCAGGTTCACGGCCGCATACGCGGAGGCGAGGAAGCCGACGAACGTGACCCCGATCTGAGCCACGGCCAGGAAGCGGCCCGGGTCCTTGACCAGGTGCTGGACGCGACGCGCTCCGCCGCGGCCCTCGTCCACCAGCTGGTCTATCCGGCTGTGGCGCAGCGTCACCAGGGCAATCTCGGCGGCCACGAACACCGCCTCAATCGCGACGAGGACGAGGACTACCAGAAGCTGCAGGAGGACGTCGCTCATCGATCGGCGCGCTCGGCGGCCTCCGCCGGCTCGATCTCAGACGCGCTCGGCGTCACCGGATCGCCAGGGCCGGCCTTGGCATGGGCCGGAGTTGCTGCGTCGGCCTTGGGCTTGCGGATCCGAGCCGGAACGCCCAGAGCCAGCATGCCCGCCGGAACGTCCTTCGTCACAACGGCCCCGGCACCCGTGCGGGCCCCATCGCCAAGCTCCACCGGTGCCACGAGCATCGTGTCGGAACCGAGGAAGACGTGCCTGCCGATCTTCGTCTTGTGCTTTCGCACGCCGTCGAAATTGCAGGTCACGGTGCCCGCGCCGACGTTGGTGCGCTCGCCCAGCTCCGCGTCGCCGATGTAGCTGAAGTGGTGCTGCTGCACGCCCGCCTCGAGGCGGCTGGCCTTCACCTCGGCGAAGTTGCCCAGCTTGGATTTGCGACCGATCGAGGACTTGGGTCGGAGGTGGGAGAACGGCCCGATCTGGACCTCGTCCTCCACCTCGGACGACTCGAGCACGCTGGCCCAGATGTAGCAGTCGCGGCCGATCACGGTGTCGATGATCTGGCTACCGGCCCCAATGCGGGTGCCCTCGCCGATCCTCGTCTTGCCACGCAGGATGACGCCCGGCTCGAGCACGACGTCCCTGGCCAGTTCGACCGAGACGTCGACGTATGTCCGAAGGGGATCGACGATCGTCACACCCTCGAGCATGTGGCGCTCGTTGACGACCATGCGCATCTCCATCTCGGCCAAGGCGAGCTGCGCGAGATCGTTGATACCGGCCAGCGTACCGTCGTCCTCCACCTCGAGCGAGACCACGGCCCGACGGTCCTGGCGGGCCAACGCGACAAGCTCCGGCAGGTAGAACTCACCCGACACCGGGGAGGGCTGGACATCACCGATGCGCTGGCGCAGCCATACGGCATCAAAGGCGTAGACGGCGGCGTTGACCTCCTCGATCTCGAGTTCTGCCGGCGTGGCGTCCCTCTCCTCCACAATCCTCAGGACCTGGCCCCCGTCTTCGCTGCGGACGACCCGACCGAGCCCTTCGGGATCGAGTGCGTGGACGGCCACGAGAGCCACCGCGGCGTTGCGGGCACGCCGCAGGTCGATCAGCTCTGCCAGGAGATCGACCTGGACGAGCGGCACATCGCCTGACAGGACGAGGACCTCGCCAGTCGACTCGGGGGCAGCCGCCATGGCCGCCCGAACGGCATCGGCCGTGCCAAGCGGCTTCTCCTGGAGGGCGAAGTCGGCCTCGTCGGCAAAGACCTCGGCGACGATAGCCGTGGCCGGAGAGTAGACGATGAGCGGTCGTCGACTGCTAGTTTGCTGAGCCGCCGCCAGAATATAGGCGAGCATCGGGCGACCGCACAGCTCGTGCAGAACCTTGGGCTTGCTGGACTTCATGCGCGTGCCGAGGCCGGCCGCCAGGATTACCGGAAGAACATTCTCGAAAGTTGGGCTCATCGCATCGGACGGTAGCACGGAACCACCGCTCCCGGCGGCTGGTGAGGAGCCCCAAGGACTTTCCGGTGGCAACGATCGGTGCAGGTCGGTCCGACCTCCGTCACTAGCTGGACTTCCGTGCGATGGCCTCGATCTCGACCATGGCCTTGAGCGGCAGCGCCGCCACCTGGACGGTGCTGCGCGCCGGCGCCGGGGCGACGATGTGGCGGGTGTAGATGGCGTTCATCGGGCCGAAGTTGCCCAGATCGGTCATGAAGACATTGACCTTGACCACGTCGCCGAAGGTGAGGCCCACAGCCGCCAGCACTCCCTCGAGGTTCACGAGGGCACGTTCGGTCTGCGCCTCGATGCCTTCGAGGAGCTGCCCCGTCGCCGGGTCGATACCCAGCTGGCCGGAGCAGAAGAGGAAGCCGTCGATCTCAATGGCCTGACTGTAGGGGCCGATGGCGGCAGGTGCGGCGGTCGTAACGACCACATTACGACTCATCGAGAATCATCTCCCTTCGATTCGAGCGGCTCAACGGCCGAGCCACCCCGCGGGTGCGTGTCGGCGCTGAAGCCATTGTGGACCGTGCGCGGTCCGTTGACGCGGCCGGGCCGCCCCTCGAGCTGGACGGCTGGAGGTAAGGGCGGACCGGCGATGGCAGTGGCCACTGCGAACGTCTCGCCGTCGCCGAGGATTGGCAGGCCGCCGCGAGCGACCGCCAGACGGACCAGGCGCACGGCCTTGCGAGCCTCAGCGAGTGTCGCGTAGAGAACCCACTGCGTCGGGCCCGAGCCGGACTGGCAGACCGGCCGACCCACGAGCTTCTCCAGCTTCCGAACAAAGCTTTCGAGCTCCGGCGCGACCGAAATGGAGGCCGGCAGCAGGTCGTTGGCGGCAGCCAACTCCGGGGCGCATTGGAGCAGTTCAGAGGCGGTCGTGCCGGCCCGAAGACGAGCGGCGAGACGCTCGGAGATTCCTAGGGCGCAGGCAGGATCCACGGGCCGCGCTCCCGCCGCGTACGCCCCGAAGACCACTGCCGTGGAGAGCGGCAACCCAGGCGTAACCAGCAGCACCGCCGGCGGCTCGGCCTCCACCGCCGGCAGCGTCTCCACGACCTCGCCGCGGCCGGTGACCAGGGCGGCCCCCCGGGCCAGGAAGAAGGGCACGTCGGAACCGAGCGAGGCGGCGACGGCGCTCATCGACGCTGGGGCAAGGGTGGTCTGCCAGGCGGCCAAAGCGGCAGCCATGGCAGCGGCCGCATCGCTGCTCCCGCCGCCCAGTCCGGCGGCCACTGGGATGAGCTTGACGAGGCGGGCGGAAAGCGGTGGCAACTCGGACGGCCCGACGTGGCCCTCACTTGCCACGGCCTCGCGGACGGCGGCTATGGCGCGCAAGACCAGGTTGTCCGTCGCCACGGACATGGGCAGGCCGGAGACGCGGAGCGTGTCGCCGGCCGAGCCGTGGGGCGCCACCGAGACAGTCAATGCGTCGCCGAGCAGGAGCGGCACCATGATCGAGTGGAGGGAGTGATAGCCGTCGCCGCGCCTGCCCAGGACGGCCAGGGTCAGGTTCAGCTTGGCCGGCGCGAAGCGGACGATGTGGAGACGGCCGCCCGCGCCCTCGCTCCGGCCCGAGCCCTCGCTCCGGCCCGGGCCCTCGCTCCGGCCGCCCACGTCGCCCCGGCGCGAGGGCCGGCGGAGGCCGGAATCGCCGTCGTCCAGGCGCGTCATCGCGGCCTTGCTCCAGGCAGCGGACCCAGGACCACGCGGAGGGCCAGCCACTCATCCACCGAAAGCGTCTGTGGCCGTCTGTCGCCGTCGATTCCGGTCGCAGCGAGTGCCTGGGCCACCGCCTCCCCGGAGATCGGCAGCTGCCGCGACAGGACGTTACGCAGCTTCTTGCGCCGTTCCCGGAAACCGGCCTGCACGAGCCTCCACAGGTCGTCCTGGTCTGCAGCCGAGAGCCGCGGTCGATCGCCGCTCGGATCGTGCGGCCGAATCTCCACCACGGCCGATTCCACCTTCGGAGCTGGTTCGAACGCGCCACGCGGCACCGTGAACGCGATGCGGACAGAGGCGTGGTACTGGACGAAGACGGATAGGTAGCTCATGTCCCCGGGCAAGGCCGAGATGCGTTCGGCCACTTCACGCTGCAGCATCAGCACCAGCCGCTCCGGCCGCGGCGGCTGGCCGAGGAAGCGGTGCAGGATGGGGCTGCTGATGTGGTATGGGACGTTGGCCACCACCTCGTAGGGCGGCGCCATCAACTCCGCGATCTTCTGGTCGAGGATGTCGCCCTGGATGAGGCGCAGAGCGCCGGCGCCGATCGCGTCGGACTGGGTTCGGGTAAGCCGGTCGGCCAGCCTCCAATCTAGTTCGACCGCCGTCACCGTCGCGCCCCCATCGAGCAAGCCGCCCGTCAGAATGCCGAGCCCCGGCCCGACTTCCAGGATGCTGTGGCCCGGCTCCGGAGCCGCCAGGTCCAGGATCGACTGCAGCACGTCCGGATCGGCCAGGAAGTTTTGAGAGAGCGAGTGGCGAGCCCGGAGACCCTCATCACGCAGCTGGCGGCGAACTGCCAGCGGATCGAGGCGTGGCTGGCTACGGGTCGAGGCGGCGGCTTCGGGCCGCCCCTCTCCCTCCGGCGCGGGCGGGGCACCCGGCGCGGGCATGGCACCCGGCGCGGGGCTGTGCCTCGGCGCTGGTGTGCGCCTCGGCGCGGGCGACTCGCTCATCGTCTGGCCAACGGCAGGGACGGCCGTGCGTCCAGGTCGAGCCCGGCGCGGACACCGGCTGCCATGCGTCGCTCCGCCGCGGCCCCGATCATTGCCCCGTTGTCGGTGCAGAGCGCCGGGCGCGGCACAACCAGAGGGATTCCGGCCGCTGTTGCCCCATCGGCCAGGCGATCGCGCAGAACTCGATTTGCGGCCACGCCGCCTCCCAACACCACTGACTTCGCCCCAGCCTGGCGGGCCGCCCGCAACGTTTTGGTCACCAGCACGTCTATCACCGACTCCTGAAAGCCATCAGCAAGCTCGGCGACGCGATCCGGAGACAGCGCCGCCTCGCCGATCGTCGTCCCCTGGCCGTCGGTTTCCACCGCGATCGTTCGTCGGGCCGCGGTCTTGAGCCCGCTGAAGCTGAAGTCGAACGAGTCCCCCAGCCAAGCCCGAGGGAAGACGACATCGTGCCGCACGGCAGCTTCGGCCGCCTTCATGATCGCGGGCCCGCCCGGGTATGGCAGTCCGAGCAGTCGACCCACCTTGTCAAAGGCCTCGCCGGCAGCATCGTCGACCGTCTCGCCGAGCAGCCTGTATTGCAGGTGGTCGCGCATCTCGATGAGGAACGTGTGCCCGCCCGAGACGATCAACGCCACCAACGGAAAGAGCGGCTCCGGCACCGGGCGCGTATCGTCCGCCAGCCAGGCCGCGTAAAGGTGCCCCTCCAGGTGGTTCACCGGGACGAGCGGCTTGCCCTGGACGTAGGCCAGCGTCTTGGCGAAGTTGATGCCCACGAGCAGCGAACCCGCCAGCCCCGGTCCCTCGGTTACCGCCACGGCCTCAATGTCGCCCCAGGTCACCCCGGCCGTGGCCCAGGCCTCGTCCAGAGTTGGCACGATCCAGCGCAGGTGAGCCCGCGCCGCCACCTCCGGTACGATCCCGCCCGACGCCGCGTGCATCGCCACCTGGCTGGCCACCACGTTGGCGTGGATTCGCCGGCCGTCCTCGACGATGGCGATGCCGGTTTCGTCGCAGCTGGACTCCACGGCCAGGATCAGACCTCCGGTCATAGGCGTTTCCTCGCGACGCTGCTGGGTCGAATGATGCGCGCCTCCCGCGGCTCCGGGACAGATGTTGCGCTCGAACCGGACCAGGCGGCCGGATCGCGGCCGGCAGCGGAACTACTAGAGTCGGCCGAACCATCGGCATCGAGTGAGCCCTCGGTGTCGAGTGAGCCCTCGGCGCCATCCAGCCGATCAATCGGTAGTCCGTCGGGCCCAAGCTCGATGTCCGGTCGAACCGCCAGCGCCGCCCGAAGCTTGGCCAGGCGCTCGCGCATCGGTCGCCCGTCCAGCGTGTCGGTCGTCATGATCAGGGCGTCCTCGTTGTTATCGCTGTAGTAGCGCGGCCGGACGCCGACCACCTTGAAGCCGAACTTCTCGTAGAGTCGCCGGGCCGGGATGTTGGTCGGCCGGACCTCCAGCGTCGCCTCGGTCGCGCCGCGAGCCACGGCCAGGTCGAGCAGGGCCACCAGCAACCGCTCGCCAATCCCCTGCCGCCGCCAGGCCGTCCGCGTGGCGAAGGTGGTCACATGGGCCTCGTCGACCATAAGCCAGATCCCGGCGAAGCCGACGATCTCGTCGCCGTAGCGGGCGACTATGTAGTGGGCCAGGCGGTTCTGCTCGATCTCCTGGCGATAGGCGTGGGCCGGCCAGGGAGCACTGAAGCTGTCGTGTTCGATGACATAGACGGCGGCCAGGTCGTCGACGGTCATGCGGTCGACGACGATTGCTACGGGAGGTCGTGCGACCATCGCACCTCTCCCTTCATCGCCGGTACTCCGCGCGGCAGCGTCACGTATTCGGGCACGAGGCGGGCGACATCGTCCCCGCCCTGCGTGAGCCGCTCGGCGCCAAGCCGGAGGAGGGCGGCCGAGAGCCCGACCTCTGCCAGCTCGCCCAAGGCGAGCGCTTCCTGCGGCGCTCGGCCCGGCAGGTTCACAGCCAGGACGACCGCGCCGGGTTCGACTTCCAGCTCATCCCCACCACGTAGCAGCCGAGCCTGGCCTGCGGCGACGACGACTCGGTCTGAAGGTCCGGCCGGCAGCAGCAGGACCGCCTGCGTCCCCTCGAACACTCCTGCCAAGCAGGCCGCATCGAGCAGCGCGGCCGACGTCGCAACGCCGGCGATTGGCACGCCCAGGCCCCGCGCCAGCGCCTTAGCCGTGGCCAGGCCGACGCGCAAGCCGGTGAAGGCGCCTGGACCGGTCCCAACCACAATCCCGCCCAGATCGGCCAGGGCGACACCGGAGTTGGTCAGCATCTCGTCGATCCGGGTCAGCAATTCCTCACCGTGTCGATAACCCGCCAGCCAGCGCCGCTCTGCCAGCAGCGTGCCGTCGGCGGCGCCGAGGGCCACAAGCGCGTTTGTGCCCGAAGTGTCGATCGCCAGGAGTCGCCGCTCGCTCATCGCTCGGCCTCGACCGTCGTCGGGGCGCCGTCCGCGTCCGCGTCCGTTCCGGGCAGCATCTCCAGATATCGGGCGTAGCTGGCGTGGCCCGGTCGAATGGTGATTCGCCGGGGATCGTCGCCAGTTCCTTCGATTACGACGTCGAGTCGTTCGGCCGGCATAGCATCCGCCAGTCGTTCGGCCCACTCAACGAGCGTGACACCTTCGGCTTGCCGGTCATCGATGAGCCCGCCGGCCAGAGCCTCGGCGGCATCGGCCAGGCGGTACAGGTCAACGTGGAAGAGCGGCAGCCGGCCCCGATACTCGGCCATCAGCACAAAGCTGGGCGAGACGATCGTGTCCGTGATCCCGAGCCCGGAACCGAAACCCTTGGCGAACTGCGTCTTGCCGGCCCCGAGGTCGCCGACCAGGCTAATCAGGTCGCCCGGCCGCGCCGCCCGTGCCAGAGCCGCCGCCAAGGCGCGCGTTTCTGCCGGGTCACGGGTCACGAGTATCCGTTCGAGGTTGCGTCCTGCGATCACCCCGCGAGGTTACCCGAAACGCGCTGCCCACCGCTCCGACCGTCCGATCCGCGAGCCGGCGTTGTCCAGCATGGGTCGATCGTCCGCCAATAGATGCAGCGTCCATCAAACAAGGAAGGTGGCACCTGGCACCGCTGGCACCGCCAGAGCGCGATGCGCTCGCTCTCGGCCCGCTAGAAGATGAAGCGCTCCAAATCGGAGACCGGCAGGATCGTTGTCTCCGTTTCGTCGACGAAGCGGACCACTGCCCCCTCGAGATGAATCCCGCCCCGGAACCGATAGAGCCCGGCGGGTTCGATCCAGCGGCCCTCGCGGCCGGCGTGCGGCCCGCTGCGGACGCGGATCCAGTCCGGCGGCAATTCAGGCAGCGGCACCTCGGCCACGTCGAAGACGAGCAGCGGCGGGTCCATGATGATCGCCACTTCCCGACCGGCAAGGGCGGCGAGCAGGGCGAGGACGGGCGTTGCGATCGGGCGGCGTTGATGGCCGTCGAGGGCGATGAGGCCGAACGGCACGGACGGAGCCAGGCTCGCCTTCTGCCTCGACTCGGAGGCCGCGAGATCCCGTAGCTCACCCTGACCGACAGATCCCGCAATGAGGCCGCGAATGGACATGGCCCTGGCCCGACTGATTGCCTGGGCTGAGATTCGGCTCCCCGCCACAACGACGGCGCCGGAACGGCCGACATCCAGGGCACTCGCCCATAAGTCGCCGTCCGTGAGACGCGGCATGTCCAGATAGCCGCGCGAGGGCTCACCGGCGGCGATCGCGCCGGGCAGAGCCGCGCCCGCCACTTCGATCGTGATCTCCACACCGTCGCGAGCCTCGCGCACGACGCCGGCCACAGGCGATTCCACCACCAAGTGCCGTTCGCCTGCCGCAGCTCGCCAGCGGCCGTGGGTCTCGAAGAGCAGCGTGCCTCCGACACGGACTGCGGGCTTGCCCTTGACCGACTTTTCGCGGCGCTCGTCCCCGCCAACCCACCACTTGCCTGGAACCGGCGGGCTGCGACGCTCGTCCCGCGCCGCGGCAACGATACGGGGCGGCAGCTTGGCCGCTGGCTCCGCTTTGGTGGCCTGCGAGGGGCCTGAGTTCCAGCCGGCCTCGGCTCGGTCCGAGTCGACCTCCTTCCAGACCGACGTCGGCGCCTCGTCGGCAGCCATCTCGAGCTTCTCCGGCCTGCTCGGTCCTGCGGTCCTGTCGTTCGCGACTGGCGACCAAAGACGGCCGACGTCCACGAGCGAGGCGTCTGGAGTGCGTTCGGCGACGGGCATGCCCGGCACGATCGAGTCGCCGGGTACCACCAGGGATCGATCTCCGGGGCTCAGACGGAATCGGATCGTGGGCGAGAAGACGATGATGCGGCGACCAGCAACACGGGCCAGCTCGGGCGAGATTTCCGAACCGGGTAGCGGCTCGGCGGGGTTCCTGCCGGCGGGGCTCCTGCCGGCGAGGCTGCCGCGGGCCGGGCTCCTGCGGGCGGGGCTGCGGCGGGCCGGGCTCCTGCGGGCGGGGCTCATTCGTCGACCTCCGGCCACATGCCGCGCTGCCAGGCTGCGAGGGCGGCGCGTCGCGATTCGGGGCGGTCGGACATCCGAAGCGGGATGTCGCGCAGGTCGACCAGCAGGCCGGCGAGCCCACCCGCGACATCCACCGAGAAATGGTGGCCCCGGTCACTCAGCCGGACCGCGTCCCGGAAGTCGAGATCGATTTTGGCGGTGCTGCCGGGCGGGAGGTCCACGACCTGCACCGCGCCCGGATGAAGCTCGATCTCAGAGATTGAGACGGGGCCCTTGAACCGCAGGTGGCCAGCGCTGCGACCGTACTTTATGCCGGCCGGCAGAATGAGGCTGCCAAGGGGAACCAGGATGTCGTCGGCGAGGTTGGCCAGCAGGCTGCGCCGCTCGGCTTCATCCTCGATGACCCCTATCGGCCCCAGTAGTCTGGCCTGGTCACAGGCAAGGTGGCTGACGCCGGCCCGCCGGACGAGGTCGGCCAGGGCCAGGGCCACGACCGAGGGCGGCAGTGAACTGAAGATACCGCCGGCCGCCACTAGAAGCTCCGGCATGGAGTAGGCCGCCATCTCGGGAGTCGCCTCGACGAGTCGAGCAACGGCCGCCTTGGCAGCCGCGAGGCGGAAGACAGCACCATCGCCGTCGGCCTCGCCCCAGGGGGTCAGGCGCAGGTCGTTGAGCCGATCGATGAGTCGGTGCCGGTCCTGAATAGTAGTCGACCACGCCAGCACACCATCGACGACCTCCTCGGACGGGTCCGACGGCGCAAACGACGCCTCCGCGAGACATGCGTGTGAGGATACGATGCCGAAGTGCCCCTGGCCGACGGGTTCCGACCGAGCCCGGAGACCGCCTTGCAGACCGACCTCGATAACCTCGACAGATCGGTCGAGCACATACGCCAGGGAGGCGATCGAACGGGCAACCCCGAGCCGGCCATCGTTCTTGAGGGCCCGTAGCCCCTCGAGAACCTGCTGCAGCGAGGAACCGGCGGGCTGGCCAGCTTCCGCGTCGGGAGCCAGCAGAACGTGGGGCGCCGAACTGTGGCTCTCAGCGGAGTTGATCGCGGTCACTGAAGCGGCCACCGGAATCGAGGCGGCTACAAAGGTCGGAGCCACGTCGTCCGCCGCGGCGGGGGCCTGGGCATGGGCGGTCGGGGTTTCGCTCACCGGAGGGATCGTCGGCCCAGGCCTTGTGGCGTCGGCGGCCTCGCCCGCAGGAGCCTCGCCCGCAGGAGCCTCGCCCGCAGGAGCCTCGCCCGCAGGAGCCTCGCCCGCAGGAGCCTCGCCCGCAGGAACCTCGCCCGCAGGAGCCTCGCCCGCTGTCTCATCGAAGGGCGTCACCAGCGCCGGAATCTTCGTCTGGACGGGGCCCTTGTCGGGCATCCCGGCCAATTGCGCCGCCCGATTCGGGCGGACGTCATAGTTCGAGGCGAAGGCCATCTCGAAGGCGGCCGCACCGCCGGCCAGGATCACCGTCAGCTCCGGGCGCAGGTGCGTGGCGGCAGCCACCAGAGCCGCCAGATCGGGCAGGTGGCGCTTCTCGTCGCCCGCCGGCGAGGGATCGGCGCCGAGCAACACGGCATTGGTATCGCGAGACAGCACGAGACGGCTGAGCGCGACTAGATCGTCCTCGTCGGCGCTTCCTCCAAGCACGATCCAGCCGGCGCGCAGCGCAGAATTTTCGAGGCGACGCCGCTGCCGGCGCGAACCAGCCAGGACGGCTATTCGACGCTGGGGGGTGGAGCGGGCAGTGAGTCGCGGCCACGCGGCCACGAAATTGCGAATGTCCTCGCCCTCGCCGCCCGCCAGCTGGTCGAGCAGAGCCGGGTCCGTCTGGAGGATCTGGTTGAGTAGGCCGGTCAGGAGTGCCTCGACTTCAACGCTGGAGGGCGCTGAGGTATGGGCGATGAGGCGCCATCGGCCGCCGACTTGTCCGAGCAGGGCTGCGGACGTGGTAGCCGAGCCATAGTCGATGGCGAAGAACGCTCGAGGCTGGCTGATCACCCGGCTATGCTACCCGGCTCCAAGACCGCTGTCCGCCCTCAGGCGTCCCAGGCGACCTGCTCGTCCGGGTCCAGCAGACGTTCGATCAACTGCTCGATGCCGAGATCGTCGGCGAGTATCTCGGTTGCGACCGGCAACTCGCCGCCGAATACGCGACGCAGCGTGGGATCGAAGAACACCATCGCGCTGCTGCCCAGAGGACGGTACGGGCGACTGGCCTGCAGAAACAGGACTGCGGGTGCGGTCAGTCCGCGAAGCTGAATCTCGCGAGCGGCTTGCTCCACGAGGTCATCGCGGTGCTCCTCCGAGCGGCCGTGCAACTCCATCAAGTCAGAATGCTCTCCATTGTCGTCGCTGGTGAGCCTGTCACTCGCAACCGAGCTCCTCCGCGGATTTGCCTGCGGATCGGCTGTCGGGCTTCCCCCAGCCCCGACCTGCCTCGTACGCCACTACGCGCATGGCAACCGCCTCGGCTGCCGCATAGTACACCCGGGGTAACCTCCCCGACATCCCGGCTACCACCTCATACGAGATCGTGTTGCCCCACTGCGCCACCTCGAGCGCACTTATGCACTCATCGCCTTGTTCTCCGATGAGCGTGAACTCATCGTCGATCGTGACGGCTGGACCGGGAACGTCAGTTACGTCGACCATGATGGCGTCCATGGCCACGGTTCCGACCTGCGGAACTCGCACCCCGCGGACCAGCACCTGGGCCTTGTTCGAGAGGCTGCGCGGATAGCCGTCGGCGTAGCCAAGAGGCAACGTGGCGATCAGGCTGCGGCGCTTCGTAGTGAACGTGGGACCGTAGCTGACACCACAACCGGCCTCGAGCCAGACCACGCGGACGGGACGCGCCCGCAGGGCCATGACGGGGCGAAGGGCGGCCGCCACGGTGGCGTGCCCGGGGGGCGTAGTCAGGCCATCGGGGACGATGCCATAACCGGCGATCCCGACGCGGACCACGTCGTACGTTCCGGCGGTCGTTGATAGCAGGCCGCCGCTCGACGCAAGGTGGCGGGTCGGCAACGTGATGCCGGCGTCTTCCAGGAGCCCAGCCGCGAGCCGGAATCGGGCGTCCTGGCCAGAGCTAATCTCCGAGTCCCTCGCCTCCTGGAGGTGCGACCACAGGCCGGCGAGACGGGCCCGCGGGCTCTCCTCGACGGTCGCCGCGGTAGACGCCACGTCCGCGGGGTAGACGCCGCCGCGGCCCAGGCCGGTCTCGACTTCGAGGTGAACCGCCAGCCGGCCCTTCACTGCCGCGGGCACGGCATCTAGGGCCGCCAGAGTGCGCTCGAGTAGCAGCCGGTCGCCGACTGTGATCGAGAGGCAATAGCGCAGGGCATCGGGCGCCAGCTCCGCCGGAATCGGAAAGAGGATGAGGATCGGGACGCGGATACCGGCCTGACGAAGCTCCAGCGCCTCGTCGAACGTGGCCACGCACAGGCTGGCGATGCCGTGGGCTACGAGCGCCCGAGCCACGCCCACGGCGCCGTGACCGTAGGCATCGGCCTTTACCACCGGCTCGATGCGCGTCCCGGCCGGAAGCAGCCCCTGCAGCAGCCGCACGTTGTCGACCAGGGCATCCAGGTCGATTTCGAGCCAGGCGGTCTTGGGCAGGGGCGGAAGCGTGCCTCCTGGGGCCACCTCAATCAATGGCTGGCGCGTGGAGATCACGTTCATTGCGACCGCAGTCGGCGTGGAGATCACGACTCCCTCGCCCCGGGCGCGTGCGGCCGCAGCGTCGCCACTGCCGCCGCCGTAACTGCCGCCGCCGCAACTGCCGCCGTCGCCACCGAGACCAGGCGCTTGCGCGCCAGCGGCAGCTCGGCCGTGAGGTCGGAGGCGAGCAAGCCGGCGTCGCCAATGCGGGCCCGGACTGCCTCGCCGGCCATGCCATGCATGTAGACGCCCAGCTGAGCGGCCTCAAAGGTGCCCAGGCCCTGCGCCAGAAGGGCCCCGATGGTCCCGGCCAGCACGTCGCCAGTTCCGGCGCTGGCGAGGGCGGGGTTCTCGAACGGCGAGACTGCCGTCCGACCATCCGGATCGGCGATCACCGTTCGGGCGCCCTTCAGGACCACGACATGGCCCCATTCCTGGGCTGCCTCGCGAGCTGCCGCGAGACGGCGGTCGTCGTCCAAGACGAGATCGCCGTACTTCTCGGGGTCGTGGCCGTCGGCAGAGCGCAGCCTTAGGAACTCACCGACGTGCGGCGTCAGGATGCAGCGAGCCGCCACGTCTGCCGTCCAGTTGTCGACCGTGGCCAGCGACCGCAGCGCCTCGGCATCGAGAACCGCGGGCGACGGCTCGCCGTCCTCGTCCGGGCCAAGAAGGCCACGGATCAGCTCCGTCATCGAAAGACTGGGTCGGAGTCCGGGCCCGACGACGAGTGCGTCGTGGTCGTGGTCGAGGATTCGGGCGAGAGCTTCATGCGGGTCCACTTCCTCGACGTCGTCCTCAGGCAGCGAAAGCGTGGTGGCTTCCACGACCTTGGCCGCGAAGAGCGGCTGAAGCGACTCCGGCGTGGCCAGAGTGACGAGACCGGCGCCCGCCCGGCCAGCGGCTGTGCAGACCAGCAGGGCCGCTCCGGCGTAATCCACTGACCCGGCGATCACGAGCAGTTTCCCGAACGTGCCCTTGTGGCCACGCACCGGTCGAGGCGGCAGAAGCGCGGCGGCAGCAGCATCGTCCAGCTGGATCGGCACAGGCACGCTGCGACTAGTCATTCGGTCGCCTCGTCTAGGTCCCGCTTGGGGGCGAGGTTTCCCTCCATCACCGCAACCTCCCTGGCCATGCCCCGCAGTCGCTCGAAGCGCTTCATCAGCGACGCCTCGCGGTCGCTCAAGCGCTCCTCGATGTCGGGCGGATATACGAACCGGCCGCCAGTGGTGCGGACGCCGTAGGCGATCGCGACCGCAAAGTCGGACTCATGGCTGATGGAGAGTGCGATGCGGCCCATGCCCAGCTGCTCGGCGCGTCTCTGGGCCCGGCCGTGCAGCTTCACGGCAGGTTGGCCGGTCGGCAGCCGCTCGATCTCGATATCACGCCAGCCGATGCCACGAACGCCGAGGCCCAGCACCTTGGAGACGGCCTCCTTTGCGGCCCAGCGCCCAGCCATGGTCTCGGCCCGGTTGCGAACGTACGCGGCCTCGGTCGGAGTCAGGACCCGCGCCACGAAGCGGTCGCCGAAACGGGCCAGCGACTCCCGTATGCGGGAGACGCGGATGATGTCGATGCCCAACTCGGTCGTCTCGGGCGGCGGCGCCGGAACCATGTCCGCCAGACCAGACGCTGCCGCCGAACCAGCTGCTGCCGCCGGAACCACGTCCGCTAGAAGCGCAGCCGCCTGCCCGGCCGCTGCCTCGCGCCCCTGCCCCGAGTTGGATGGCTGCCGCGTCGTCGACACCTACTCCACCGTCACCGACTTGGCCAGGTTGCGCGGCTGATCCACGTCGCGGCCTCGCTTGACGGCCACGTGGTAGGCAAAGAGCTGGAGAGGGATCACCGCCAGGATCGTACTCAGTGGCTCGAGCGTGTCGGGAACCCAGAGGACGTCCGTGGCCAGCTGCTCGATTTGGGTGTCGCCTTCGGTGGCCACGGCCAGCACGCGGGCGTCGCGGGCCTTGCCCTCCATGAGGTTGCTGATCAGCTTTTCGTAGACCGCCGATCTCGTGGCCACGGCGACGAGCGGAACGTCCGCGTCGAGGAGCGAGATCGGGCCGTGTTTCAGCTCGCCGGCGGCATAACCCTCGGCATGGAGATAGCTGATCTCCTTGATCTTGAGGGCGCCTTCGAGCGCGGCTGGATAGCCGAACGACCGACCGATGTACATGAACCCGGCGGCCTCGGCATAGCGATCGGCCATCTCCTCGGTGGTGGCAGCCAGCTCGATCGCCCGCTCGGCCTGCTCGGGCAGGCGGCGCAGCGCCGCGACCAGTTCCTGCTCCTTGGCGGCCGGTAATCGGCCAAGATGATGAGCGACGTCGGCGGCAAGCATCACCAGCGTCGCGACCTGAGTGACGAACGTCTTGGTTGCCGCCACGGCCACCTCCGGCCCAGCCTGCAGAAACACCGCAGCGTGGGACTCCCGCGTGATCGCCGAGCCAACCGTGTTGGTCACGGAAATCACGAGGGCTCCGCGGTCGCCGGCCAGGCGAGAGGCCGCGATCGTGTCGGCGGTCTCGCCCGATTGGGTCACCGCCACAACGAGCGTCCGCGCGTTGATCGGCGGCGGGCTGTAGCGGAACTCCGAGGCAACCGTGGAGCGGGCCGGGACGCCCAGCCACTCCTGGAAAAGCGCGGCGCCGACGAGTGAGGCGTAGTAGGCCGTGCCGCAGGCAATCAGCTCGACGCGATCGATGCCGGTCAGGCGGTCACGGATCGGGTCCAGTTCCTCCAGACATACGGAGTCGTGGCGGAGGCGGCCGGTCATGGCCGAGGTCAGGGCTGCGGGCTGTTCGTGGATCTCCTTGAGCATGAAGTGCTCGTAGCCGCCCTTCTCGGCCGCCTCGACCGACCACGGAATGATGTCGATCTTTCGTTCGACCACCGCTCCGGAGAGGTCGGTTATCACCGCGCCCCCCGGCGTCACATCGGCCACATCGCCGTCGGCCAGGAAAATGACCTGCTTGGTGTAGGCGACGATGGCCGCAGCGTCCGAGGCGAGGAAGCTCTCGCCCGCGCCGATGCCAACGATGAGAGGCGCATTCAGGCGCGCTCCTACCAGCCGCTCGGGCTCGTCGCGGTGCAGGACCACGAGCGCGTAAGCACCCTCGAGACGGGCGAGAGCGACGCGCACGGCGTCCGCCAGGTCGCCTGCGTAGGCATCCTCGACAAGGTGGGCGACGACCTCCGTATCCGTCTCGGACTGGAGAGTGTGGCCGCCGGCCTTCAGCTCGTCACGAAGCTCGCGGAAATTCTCGACGATGCCGTTGTGGACGACAGTGATTCGGCCGGTGCAGTCGCTGTGCGGATGGGCATTGAGATCGCTCGGCCGTCCGTGAGTGGCCCAGCGAGTGTGGCCCAGGCCGATCCCGGCCCGAGGTGGATGATCGCCCATAGCATCCTGGAGGACGGCCACCTTGCCGGCCCGCTTTTCTACGAAGAGATCGCCGCTCTCAGTGACAAGAGCGATGCCCGCGGAGTCGTAGCCGCGGTACTCGAGGCGGCGCAGCCCATCGAGCAGGACGGGTCCGGCGTCTCGAGGTCCCGTGTAGCCGACGATTCCGCACATAAGCAATCACTCCCGGTTTCGTGGACCACGGCTCCGGCGAAGGTGGCTAGTTTAGCCGCTCACCAGCCAGGGCAGCCAATTGGTCGGCCAGCTCACTCACGAGGCCGGCCTCCGGGCCCTCGACCATGACCCGAATCGCCGGTTCCGTGCCCGACGGGCGGACCAGGACGCGACCTCCAGGCCCGAGGCGAGACTCGGCGATGGCGATCGCCTTGCGGATGGCCGGGTCGCCTTCCCACTGATCTTTGTGGCGAGCCGGAATGGTTCGCTGCTGCTGGGGCAGCAGCGGCACCTGAGAGACGAGGTCGGCCAGGCTGCGCCCGGTCCTGGTCATCACAGCCAGGACCTCGAGCGCCGTAACGATGCCATCGCCACTGGTGGTGTGCTCGAGGATGATGACGTGGCCGCTCTTCTCGCCACCGAGGCCCGCACCGTTCACGAGCATCCCTTCGAGGATGTACTTGTCTCCCACGGGCGTTCGGATGATCTGGCCGCCGGCTTCCTCGACCGTCCTCTGAAGACCGCCGTTGGACAGGACAGAGACGACCAGGGCACCGTTGGGAAGTCGGTTCGAGGCCAGGCGGTCAAGCGCGAGAACGCCGAGCACTGCGTCGCCATCGACCACGCATCCGCACGCGTCCACGGCGATGAGTCGGTCCGCATCCCCATCCAGAGCGAAGCCCACGTCGGCGCCGCGGGCGACCACTTCTCGGGCCAGCGCGCCAGGCGCCGTGGCTCCGCAGTCGGCGTTGATGTTCAGCCCGTCGGGATCGTTGAATAGAACGTCGACCTTCGCGCCGGTCGCCTCCAGGATCTGTGCCGCGGCGATCCCGCCGGAGCCGTTCGCGCAGTCGACCACCAGGTGCAGGTCGGTCTGCGTTGCGGCCGCCAGCTTGAGGCGGTGGTCCAGGTACAGGTTCAGCAGATCTCGGTCGGCGATAGCAAGACCCAGGGCATCGGCGGGGGCGGAGGGCAACTCCTCGGCGGTCCATATCAGCTGCTCTAGATCTTCTTCGACGTCGTCGTCGAGCTTAAAGCCACGCTCGTCGAGGACCTTCAGGCCGTTATCGCAGGCGGGATTGTGCGATGCGGAGACCATGATCCCGGCCGCGAACCTGCCAGCGCCCGTGATGAAGGCCAGGGCCGGGGTTGGCACGACCCCGAGCAGGTGGACGTCGACACCCATGCTCGTAGCTCCGGCGACGAGCGCCGCAGTGAACATGTCGCCGGAACGACGGGTGTCCTGGCCGATCACGATCGGCCGGCCCGGACCAGCCAGGCGATGGGCCGTGGCGCGTCCGAGGGCGTATGCGAGCGGCGGTTTGAGGTCAACGTTGGCGGTACCACGGATCCCATCCGTGCCGAAGAGATGGGGCAAGAGGCGCTCCTAGGGGACTGGGGAGGTCGA
>JANYJI010000016.1 GCA_025358525.1 Chloroflexota bacterium
TGACGCCCGACGGTCGGCCCTTTTTCGGCGGCACATATTTCCCCGGTCAGCCCAGATATGGCATGCCATCGTTCCGGCAGGTCCTGGTCGCGGTGGCAACGTCCTGGCGGGATCGCCGCGACGAGCTGGAGGCAAGAGCGACGCAACTGGCGGACGAGCTCAAGCGAGCTTCAACCGCCCTGACCGAAGGCGTGGCAGCATCACCTGTCCAACCGGGCGAGCCTGACCATGAGCATGAGTATCCGCCGGTGGCCGCCGCCGGCGGTGGGTCGGCTGCCCTGCCCGTGGTCGGTTGGTCGAACGAGCGTTGGAGCGTCATCCTGGCGACCGCCGTGTCGCGCCTGGTCGAAGACTTCGACTTCGAGCATGGCGGTTGGGGCGGACCTCCCCGCTTCCCACAGCCGGCGGTCATCGAGTTGCTGTTGCGGCAGGCTCCGCGCGATACGGACGGGCGCGCTCTGCCAGACGCCGAGGGACCGATTCGGGTCGCTTTGCGCGCCCTTGACGCCATGGCCGAAGGCGGCATCCACGACCAGATCGGGGGCGGTTTTCACCGCTACGCGACCGACACGGACTGGCTGGTGCCGCACTTCGAGAAGATGCTCTACGACAACGCCCAACTGGCGCGGGTCTACCTCCACGCCTACCAGCTCACGGGCGAGCGGCGCTTTCGGGAGGTGGCAGAGACGACCCTCGACTACATGGCCCGCGAACTGCGGACGCCGGACGGCCTATTCGCCGCCAGCCAGGACGCCGACACCGACGGTGTGGAAGGCGCCACCTACGTCTGGACTCAACCCGAGGTGGCGGCCATGCTGGGTGGCGCGGCCTCCGACCTGGGCCCCAAGGCGCAAGCAGGCGACGCTGGTCTCCTCGCTCTCTTCATGTCGGCTTACGGCGTTACCGAGCCAGGCAACTGGGAGGGCCGGACCATCCTCTCCCGGGTGAGGAGCGACGAGCAGGTCGGGGCGATTTGCGGGCTCTCGGCCGCGGCTGTCGCAACCCAGCTCGACTCCGCCCGCCGCCTGCTGCTGGAAGGGCGCGGAGGTCGGCTTCAGCCGGCTCTGGACGACAAGGCGGTGGCCGCCTGGAACGGTCTGGCCCTGGCCGCGTTTGCCGAAGCGATCCCAGTGCTCGATCGCCCCGCCGACCGGGAGACTGCCGAGCGCGTCGCCGAATCCGCGCTACGCCTCCTTCTCGGTTCGGATGGCCGGCTGGCTAGGACGTTCCGGTCGGGCCGCACGACCGGGAGCGGCGGTCTCGATGACTACGCCTGCCTTGCCGACGGGCTCGTGGCGCTGTACGAAGCCACGTTCGACGAGCGCTGGCTGGCCGCGGCGCGCGAGCTGATCAGGGTCGTGGAGCGGCAGTTCACCGATACGGCCGGCGGCTGGTTCGACACGGCCACTGACGCCGAGGAGCTGCTGATACGGCCGAAGGATACGCAGGACGGAGCTACTCCATCGGGCGGGGCGACGGCGGCTGCGGTGCTGCTCCGGTTGGCGGAGTTGACGGGCGAAGGGCCATTGCACAATGCCGCCGAGCGGGCCATCGGCCAGGTGGAGGAATTGGCGATTCGATACCCGAGGTCGTTCGCCGTCTGGCTCGGGGCGTTGGACTTCGCGTCGGCCGAGGTCGCGCAGGTGGTTATCGTCGGCGACCCTCAGGCATCGGACACGCAGGTTCTCCTGTCGGTTGTGCGGCAAGGCTTCCAGCCGCATCGGGTCGTGGTTTTGGGCGATCCGCGCTCGAGCACGCTCGAGCTGCTGCACAACCGGTTCGCGTCGGATGGCCGGGCAACCGCTTTCGTGTGCCGCGATTTCGCTTGCCGTCAGCCTGTCACCGAGCCCCAGGCTCTGGCCGCAGAGCTCGCCTGATCGCTCCGCGCGGCGGCGTTGGCTTGCGTCGCTGTCGGCTTGAGGCGGCCTCGGCGCCCTCGGCCAGGGTCAAGTTGAAGGCATAGCCGATCAGACCGATGTTTGGCGCCGGCGTGAAGTCAATCTCAGGCACGCGCACAAAGCCCATTCTCTCGTAGAGGCGGATCGCCGTCGGCATCCAGCCTCCGGTGTGCAGGACCAGCCGCTCGCGACCGGCTTCACGGGCGCGGTCCAGGCAAGCCTGAGTCAGGGCGCGGCCGATCCCCTGACCATGGCGAATGGGGTCCACCGCAAGCATCCGCATCCCGGCCTCGTCCTCCGCCAGCTGCTCCGAGTACGGGTCGTCCGGACCGCGGACGTAAGTGACGCCACCGAGCAGTTCGCCCGCCAGCCCCACGGCCACGAGAACGCACGAGACCTCCGCGCGGGTGGCCACGTCACGTAGCTGGCGGTCGTACGCCTCCTGATTGTCCCCCACGTCCGGGACCGAGTGGTAGGCCGCCACCGTCAGCTCGCCGAGCGGCCCGTACTCCTCGGGGCGAACGGGGCGGATCAGGAACGTCCTCTGGCGCGTGCTCATGCCGGCAGGGTAACCCCGCGCGTGCACCGGCTGCCGGGCGTCCGGGTCTCCGCATGGCGGAAGGTGGCCGGCCGCGCGATCATTCAGCCATGGCTGACGGACCTCTCCTCGTCTATGGGCCGAAATCGTTGACCTATGACTTTGGGGCGCGGCACCCGCTGAGTCCGAGGCGTTTCGGGCCGGGCATCGAGTTGCTGCGGGCTGTTGGCGCGGAGCCGGGGCTGGCGCCTGAGCCGGCGGCCGACGCCGAACTCGCGTGGCTCCACTCAGCCGACTACATCGGCACGGTGCGCCGTTTCTCCGCCGATCCCGGCGGGCCACCCGAGGCGGGTATCGGACCCGGCGACGATCCGGCCTTCGCGGGCATGCACGAGGCTGCGGCGACAGTGGCGGGCGGATCGATCCGGGCCATGGAGGCGATCCTGCGGGGCGACGTCGAGCACGCATACCAGCCCGGCGGCGGCCTCCACCACGCCATGCGTTCGCGGGCAAGCGGCTTCTGCGTATACAACGACGTTGCTCTGGCGATTGCTCGGGCGCGGCGCGACGGGCTGCGGGTCCTGTACGTCGACCTGGACGTCCACCATGGCGACGGCGTTCAGGCGCTCCACTACGACGACCCGGGCGTCATGACCATCTCCTTCCACGAATCGGGCCGCTCGCTCTTCCCCGGTACGGGTTTCGTGAGCGAGATGGGGGAGGGGATTGCGGCCGGCACCTCGGTCAACGTGCCCCTCGAACCGATGTCCGGGCCCGACCCCTGGCTGGCGGCGGTGCGGGCCGTGGTGCCGTCTCTTGCCGCTGCATTCGGGCCGGACGTCATCGTCAGCCAGCACGGCGCGGACGGCCACGTCTGGGATCCGCTGGCCCACCTCTCCCTGACGACGACGGCCATGGGCGAGGCGGCCCGACTCGTCGACCGAATGGCCCATCGGTACGCGGGCGGGCGGTGGTTTGCGACAGGCGGCGGAGGATACTCGGTCTATCGAGTCGTGCCGCGGGTATGGGCGCTGACATGGCTGGCCATGGCGCATCGAGAGGTGCCGGCGAGGCTGCCGGCGGGTTGGCTGGCACGCTGGGCAGGCGATGCCGCTCGCTGGGACGACGCGCCGCTGCCGGAGCGCTTCGAAGACTCCCCGAGCGTGCTGTCGGACCGGTCGATTAGCGCCTCGGCGGCCGAACGATCGGAGAAGACGGTTTTGCTTGTTCGATCCAACCTGGTGCCGGCCTTATTGCGCATTGCCGAGCTTCGGGGTTGGCGGCAATTCGACGACGATGCGCCAGCTAGCTCGACGCGCGCCGCGCCCGCGGCAGAAGCGCCGCTGGCCCGCCGAGACGGAAGCGCGGCCGAGTCGAGCGTTCGGCTTCTCACAACCGCCGACCTCGACTCGCTGTCCGTGGCGCCGCGAATCATGGCTCCGGCCGATCCGGCCGTTGCCCGCGAGATTCTCCGCGCCGCGCTCCGTGACGGGGCCGTGGCCACGGGCGCCGTCAGCGGGGAGTGGCTGATCGGCGTTGCGTTGGCGGCGCCCATGTCGGCAAGTGGCCTGGACGACGTGGACGACGTGGACCGCGTGGACCGCGTGGATCAGCTTGTGGCGCTGGGAGTGGCGCCGGAGTGGCGCCGTCGCGGCGTGGCCACGGCCATGCTGCGTGCCCTCGTCTCCGAACAGGACCGCAGGGGCCGGCCGTTGGTAGCGTTCCACACGGCCGCCGAGCGCGACCCCATCGATCCGCTGCCCCGGGCGGTGCGTCGGGGAGTGGCCGAGCACCTCGCCACTCGGGCCGGTCTGACCGTGGCCCCGGTCCCACCCGAACTCTCGGCCGCCGATCGGGAGGCCCGTCTGGCCATTCGGGTCCCTCCCGGCAGCCCGTCGGACCTCGTGTTACGCATTCGGGAGTTGCTCGCATCCGCTTGATCGCGTGACCCTGCGGCACGGCGTGGCCGCGGAATCAGGGGCACGATCGCCTGCGCCATTATCCAACACTAATGTATGCAGTATTGGATTGGGGCCGGCCGGACTGGTCCTTTCGGGACTAACGGCACGGCTCCCAAACAGTGAGGAACTCTACATTCGATCCATCGACTTCAACGGCCCGGACTCCAAGAAAGAGGAGACAACGGACCAGCAGCGGAAGGTGCAGGAATAACGATGGACCACAAGGACCGCGGGATCTTCATCCTTCGGGTAGGCCTCGGACTCGGCTTCGCGTTCGCCGGCCTCGACAAGTTCCTCCGGCTCGCCGGCGGCGCGGCCTTCACGTCGAAGGGCTTCCTCAATTTCGGCTCGGCAGGTGCCTGGCTCGGCAGCGACCCGAAGGCGATCGTGAACCCGACCCACGGCTTCTGGGTTTCCATTGCCGGCAACGCGAGCCTGCTCTCGGTCGTCGACACCCTCGTCGTTTTCGGTGAGATCGCCGTCGGTATCGCCCTGATCCTGGGCCTGGCCACCCGCTTCGCGGGCGTCATGGGCGCCCTGCTCATGGGCCTGATCTTCGTGTCCGGCTGGAGCTTCGCCAATGGCCCGTTCAACGAGGCCTTCTTCTACGCCCTGATCGCGATCGTCCTGGCTTACACCGGCGCCGGTGCCTACGCCCTCGACACGGTGGTCGCCAAGCTTCCGATCATCGCGAAGGTCCCAGTCGTCAAGTACGCCCTGGGATAGGTTCCTCAGAACACTCAGCGCGGGGAGTGCCTCGTCCCACTTACCTCCCTGCACCCGAGACGGCGGGCCGTAAGGCTCGCCGTCTCTCTTTGTTTGCGACAGGCTAATCTCAAGGTCGCGCCCATGCAGATGCGCACTCGCTGGGTCACGCCCGAGAGCCTACCAAGAGGCAGTTGCGTGCCAGAGTTGGATTTGAGACCCAGAGACTTGCTGCCCGATGACGATCAGGCCGGCCGGCACTACAAAGGCACGGTTGAAGGTCTGGCCGGAGTCAGCCGGCCAGTGCGGGACTGAGTCGGTCGAACCCGACGAGGGCAGCTGCCGCCACGTCACGCCGTCCGTCGCGGCCCACAGGGTAATCGCCATTTGGTCTCCCATGCCTACCGCGACCAAGTGTGTTCCATCGTCGCTGATGGTGAACGAGGGTATCGAGGGGGCTCCGGGCGCAGGTGTTGGCACTCCCGCGTAAGTCTGGGCATTGGCGATGGGCCGCCAGGTCTGCCCGTCGGTCGAGGTCCACGCGGTAGCGGTCTTGCTGCCCGTGGCTGAGCCTACGGCGACCATGCCGCTGGCCCCAATGTAGATGGACCCGAGGCTTGTGCCGACGCCGTTGGCGCGGCTGACCGTGCCCTTCGTCCAGGTCCGCCCGTCGGGCGACCACCAGGCTGCGGCAATCGCCGTGGAATCAAGCATGACCCCGCCGCTCGTCGGCGGTTGGCCGCCGATCCCACCGGCGACCAGGTAGCCCGAGGTTGTGGCCCGCACGTCCGAGAAGTGCGCGTCCCTGAACGGGGCCGATGGCAACGTTTGGCGCTGCCATGCCGCGCCGGTGGCGGAGACCCAGATAGCGGGCTGCAACCAACCGGTGTCCCCGACGGCTACAAGGCCTTGTGCACCAAAAGTGACGGATCCGATCGTCGCGCCCTTGAACATCGACACGTCCGCGATCCTCTTCCAGGTGGCCCCATCGGGCGAGGTCCAGAGCATGATCGGGAACGGCCCGCAGGTCATTCCCTCTCCTTGGCCGGTGCAGGCCGGCTCGCCGACTGTGCCCCACGCGACGAGGCCGGATGGCGTTGTCACGAGGTTGTAGATTCGCGAGTCCGCGAACGTCAGCCGGTCGTTGCTCAGACGCGCCCAGGTCGTGCCACCATCGGAGGAGTCCCAGACAGCGGCGTCCTGGGTGGTGCCATTCTGGATCTCCCCGGCAGCGATCAGCTTCCCGTTCCAGGCCACGATGTCGTCGATGAACGCGGCATCGGGGAAGATGGAAGGCGTTAACCAGCTGAGGCTTGACCAGGCGCCGTTGGAGGGGGTGGCGGTTACTGGGACCCTCGAGCTGGCGGTCGACGTGGTGGATGTGGCAGTCGGAGACAGGGCGAAAGCTGGCGAGGCGGCCGAGTTCGTGGGTCGCTCGGACGGGCTCGCGGTGGTTGTCGCGCAACCCAATACGCCAGCCCCGACGAGCGCGACTAAGGCAAGACGACCCACTCGTCGCCGACTGCTTGGGCAAATCTGCGGCTGCTGCATTCGCTCCCCTTTATCCTTAGTGGCTCCGCCGAACTCCAGTGGGACGGCGGCCGAGCCGGTACGGTGATGTCCGGGCTGCTAAGTGCGCACGTCGGCACGGACCGTCTTACAGAACGAATGGTCTAATCGCGGTGGCCCGCCTATACTGGGCGCCTCGTGGTTGCCTCGACTGAGCCGCGCCAGGAGCGTGGCGATCCGCTGGAACCGTTCAGCCCCGCCGTCGGGGCGTGGTTCCGTTCGGCCTTCGCGGCCCCCACGCCGGCCCAGGCCGAGGGCTGGCCGAGTATTACGGCCGGGCGCCACACGCTCATCCACGCCCCAACCGGCAGTGGCAAGACCCTGGCCGCGTTCCTCTGGACTCTGGACCGCCTGGCGCGCGAGCCGCGGCCGGCGACCCCGACAGTCCGAGTTCTCTACGTCTCGCCGCTGAAGGCGCTGATCTACGACGTCGAGCGCAACCTGCGGGCGCCTCTGGCCGGAATCCGACTGGCGGCCGAACGGCTGGGCGAGCCGACCCTCCAGATTGAGGTTGGCGTCCGGACGGGTGACACCCCGACCGGGGAGCGGCGCCACCTCGCCAAGAACCCGCCAGACATCCTCATCACAACTCCCGAGTCGCTCTACCTGATCCTGACCAGCCAGGCGTCGGAGATCCTGCGCGGCGTCGAGCACGTGATCGTCGACGAGGTGCACGCTCTGGCGGGGACCAAACGGGGCGCCCATTTAGCGCTGTCGTTGGAGCGCCTGGAGCGGCTGACGGCCCGGCCGCCTCAACGCATCGGCCTTTCAGCCACCCAGAGCCCTGTGCAGACGATTGCCAGCTTCCTCGGAGGCGTGGGTCCGGGTAGGGCGGGAGAGACCCGGGCCGTCGCCATCGTCGATGTCGGGTCGCGCAAGCCGCTCGAGCTGTCGGTTCGCGTCCCGGTCGAAGATATGAGCAAGCTCGGCGAATTGTTGCCACCCGACCAGGCGTCAGCCTTGCTGGCGGGCCCCGGCGGCGCGGTTGCGGGCCCGGAAGTGCGCCACAGTGTCTGGCCGGCCATCCACCCCCAGATCCTCCAGCTGATTCGCGAGCACCACTCCACGATCGTCTTCTGCAACTCGCGCCGGTTGGCCGAGCGACTGGCCAACAAACTCAATGAGCTGGCCGGCGAGGAACTGGTTCGGGCCCACCATGGTTCGCTTGCCCGCGAGCAGCGCGTCCAGATCGAGGAAGCGCTCAAGGCCGGCCACCTGCCGGCGATCGTCGCCACCAGTTCGCTCGAGCTGGGTATCGACATGGGCGCGGTCGATCTCGTGATCCAAGTGGAGTCGCCCACGAGCGTCGCCAGCGGCCTACAGCGGGTGGGGCGGGCGGGACACCAGGTCGGCGAGCCATCGCGCGGCGTCATCTTCCCCAAGTACCGCGGCGATCTGCTCGAATGCGCAGTGGTCACGGCCCGGATGCACGAGGGCGCGGTCGAGGAGACTCGCCTGCCGCGCAACCCGCTCGACGTGCTGGCCCAGCAGATCGTGGCCATGACCGTCCGCGACGCCTGGACGGCCGACGAGCTGTTCGAGACCGTGCGGCGAGCGGCGTCATTCGAGAGCCTCACCCGCGATGCCTTCGAGGCGGTGCTGGGGATGCTGGCCGGGGCGTATCCGTCCGACGAGTTCGCCGATCTCAAGGCGCGCATCGTTTGGGACCGCGAGACCGGCCGCATCGAGGGCCGGCGCGACGCCCGGACGGTAGCCATCACCAGCGGCGGCACGATACCGGACCGGGGCCTGTACCCGGTTTTCCTCGTCGGTGAAGCGGGCACTCCGGGGCGGCGGGTCGGCGAACTGGACGAGGAGATGGTCTACGAGAGCCGCGTCGGCGAGGTGATCGCGCTGGGCGCCACGAGCTGGCGGATCCAGAAGATTCGGCCCGATCGAGTGGTCGTCTCCCCGGCGCCTGGTGTGCCGGGCAAGATCCCCTTCTGGCACGGCGACGGGCTGGGCCGGCCGATCGAACTCGGGCGGGCGCTTGGCGCGTTCGTGCGCGAGTTGGAGGCGGACCTGGGCCACGGCGAGCGCGGACGGGAGCGGGCTCGAAAGCGACTCCTCGAGCACCATGACCTCGACGAGCTGGCGGCGCAGAACGTCATCGGCTACCTGACAGAGGAAGTGGAGGCAGCCGGCCATCTGCCCACCGATCGCCGGATCGTCGTGGAGCGGTTCCGGGACGAGCTTGGCGACTGGCGCATCGTCGTCCTGACGCCGTTCGGAGGCCGGATCCACGCGCCGTGGGCCCTGGCGATCGAGTCGCGCCTCGAGGAGCGTCTGGGGCAGGGCGCTCAGACGATCTGGTCGGATGACGGCATTGCGATCCGCTTGCCCGAGGGCGAGGCGGCCGGCGGCGCCTGGGGCGACGGAGCTTCGGTCGGCAGTGGGCGCGGACCAGACGGCGGGCGCGGACCCGACGGCGGGCGCGGACCCGAAGGATCCATTCGCGACCTGCTATTTCCATCGGCCGAGGAGGTGGAAGACTTGGTCGTGGGGCGGTTGGCTGGTTCAGCCATGTTCGCGGCTCGCTTCCGTGAGAACGCTGCCCGGGCGCTGCTCCTGCCGCGACGTCGGCCCGGGTCGCGGACGCCGCTCTGGCAACAGCGACAGCGTGCCGCGGGGTTGTTGGCCGTGGCCTCGCGCTATGGCTCCTTCCCGATCATCGTCGAGACCTACCGCGAGTGCCTGGCCGATCTCTTCGACCTGCCTGCGCTGCGGGAGGTTCTTGGGGGAGTGGCCCGGCGTGAGATCGAGGTCCGGGAAGTGGAGACGGTCGCGGCCTCGCCCTTCGCCGGGTCGCTGCTCTTCGACTATCTCGCTGCCTACATGTACGAGGGCGACGCGCCGCTGGCGGAGCGGCGGGCGGGGGCGCTGGCCCTGGATCGAGAGTTGCTGCGCGAGTTGCTCGGCCAGGAGGAGTTGCGGGACCTGATCGATCCGGCCGCGCTTGCGGACCTGGAGCTGGCTCTGCAGGCGCTCGTTCCCGAGCGGGCAGCGCGGTCGGCTGACGCGCTGCACGACCTGCTGCGGAGGCTCGGCGACCTCTCAGCGTCGGAAGCGGAAGCGCGCATCGCGGAGCCCTCGGCCGCGGCGGAGTGGCTGGAGACGCTGCAACTCTCGAGGCGGGCCGTGGCCCTGCGGCTGGCCGGCGACGTGCGCTGGATCGCGATCGAGGACGCGGCGCGCTACCGGGACGCTCTGGGAGTGGCCTTGCCGGTTGGTGTGCCGGCGGCGTTCCTTGAACCGGTCGAGGCCGCCCTGGACGGTCTCGTGGCGCGCTGGGCAAGGGCCCATGGCCCATTCCTCGGCCCGGAGCCAGCGCGTCGATGGGCGGTTCCCGTCGCGCGCGTCGAGGCGGCGCTGGGGCGACTTCTCGAGGCGGGCACAATCCTGCGGGGCGAGTTTCGGCCGGGCGGGACGCAGCGGGAGTGGTGCGACCCGGAGGTGCTGCGCCAGCTTCGACGCCGCTCGCTCGCCCGGTTACGACGCGAGGTCGAGCCGGTGGAGCAGGTCGTGCTGGCTCGCTTTCTGCCGGTCTGGCAGGGCGTTCGGCCGGTGGCCGCCCTGGACCCGGCGCCGCTCAGGCAGGAGGCGGCCCTCGAGCGGCTGGCGGAGGTCGTCGACCAGCTGGCGGGAGTGCCTATCCCAGCCTCAGTTCTGGAGCGAGACGTTCTGCCCGCCCGGATCCCCGGCTATCAGCCGCGGCTGCTCGACGAACTGGGCGCGCTCGGCGAGGTCGCGTGGCTGGGGCGGGGGAGTCTCGGCCGCGACGACGGGCGAGTGGTGTTGTATAGGCCGGGCCGTGAGGCGGTTCGAGATCTGGCGGCAGGCGATGTGGCCGTGCCAGGCGCCGAGTTGCATGAGCGACTGCGCGAGCGGCTGAAGGTTCGCGGTGCGTCGTTCTATCGCGAACTGCGGTCGGCCGCCGGTGCCGCCTCGGAGCGCGAGACTCTCGACGCGTTGTGGGACCTGGTCTGGGCCGGCGAGGTGACCAACGACACCTTCGCCCCACTTCGAGCACTGCGCTGGCGGCGGCCATCCGGGGAACGCCGACCGCGACCGGGACGACTCCAGCTTGGCCCGCCGGAGGCTGCCGGGCGATGGTCGCTCGTTGCGGCGACGGCAGCCGGCGGAGTGGGCGCAGCGGCCGACGGAGCTGGCGCGGCTGGCGGGGCCGGCGGTTTGGGTGCAGCGGTCGGCACCGCGCGGTTGGGCGCGCCGGCCGCCACGGCGCGACTTCATTCGCTGGCCACGGTCCTTTTGGAGCGCCATGGCGTGCTCACTCGCGAGGCAGTGGCAGACGAGGAGCTGGGTGGCGGTTTCAGTGCCGTCTATCCGGTCCTGCGGGCGATGGAGGAATCCGGCCGGATTCGCCGTGGCTACTTTGTCGAGGGGCTCGGTGCGGCGCAGTTCGCTCTGCCCGGGGCAGTGGATCGGCTCCGGTCGATGCGCGAGCCGGCAGCGGAACGGGCCGCGGACGGAGTGGCCGGGCCCACGGTCTACCTGCTCGCCGCGCCGGATCCGGCGAATCCCTTCGGTGCAGCACTTTCCTGGCCGCGTCGGGCCGACGCCGATCGGCGCCCTTTGCCGCGGGCGGCTGGTGCGTACGTGGTTCTGGTCGACGGCGCGCCGGCGATTTACCTGGAGCGAGGCGGGCACTCCATGCGGACGATGCCTGCGGCCGACGACGTGGCTGTGGCCGGGTTGGCATTCACCGCGCTCCACGCCCTCGTGGACGGCGGACGCTTCCGCGAGCTGGTGATCTCGCGCCTCGACGGTGCGGCCGTGGCAGGCTCGCCGTGGCGGCAACTTCTCGAGGAAGCCGGGTTCGCCGCCGGATACCGTGGCCATGTCCTGCGTTCAGGAGCACGGCGAGTCGTGGTCGCGGCAAGGGGCTTGTCGCCGGAGACGGCCGTGGCCGACGACTACTGGCGTCGTGGTGGAGCGCCCGGGCGTACCTCTCGCGGCGTCGGGCCCGGTCGCTAGTCGCCCTGCCCGAGGGCGGCACGCTCAGGCGACTCATCCCCAAGGCGGGCCGATTGCCATTGCGAACCTCGAGGCTGGACCGCTCGCGTCGCCCCGTTCAGTAGATCAGGTGCCAAGGCCCAAGAAGGCCTTGACTCGGGCCCGAATTATGCGCCGGAGCGTCTCGGTCGTTCGTCCTGGGCTTCGCTTCCAATGGTCTCGCCAGAGACTGGCAACCCTTGCTCCATTCTGGGCCGCGTTCGGCCAGATCGACGGCATGAGCCAGCGGAACGCCTCGGGATGGCGCCACGCCCAGGGGACAATGCCCCAGACGAAGACCAGGTAGTCGATGCGCAGGGGCCTTTGGAACGAGAAGAGCACTTCCAGTTGGACGAGCGTCTGCGGCAGCGTCAAGGCGGTGAGCAGCAGTGCCAGGGCGAGCCAAAACAGGCCCCACAATCGGCCGCGCGGGGACAGGAATGGCAAGAAGGCGATCGGCACCCACTTGACCGTGGCCGCGACCATCCATAGCAGGCCTGTCATTGCCGGCCTCGAGAACTGCGCCCAGAAGAGCAGCAGCGTCAGGGGCAGGTTGATGTTGCCCGTGTCGAGGTTTGCTGCCATCGGGAAGGCGAGCAGGACGAGCAGGATGGCTGTCGTCATCGGCCGGCGCGCATAGGCCCAATGCACGCTCCAGAGCAGCCCGATAACCGTGACTCCCCGCCACACGAACCAGGCCACTTCCCAGGGCAGGATTGACCATGGCACAAAGAAGGGCAGCACCCACGGTGAGTAGACGTAGGGCATGAATGGCCCGGACGGGTGGTAGGGATCGCCACCGTTTAGCCACAGCCGGCCTGCAGCCCAGTAGGCGCGAGAGTCCGCTCCTGCGGTCTCACCGCGTGCCAAAAGGCCCGCCAGCACGAGTCCGCCTACACAACCCAGGATGACCATCATCACCAGCCGCCGCGGATCGTGGATTCGGTTTACCTCGTGCCGGAGGGCCCGTCGGAACACGCCTGCGCGACGACGCGTTGGCACGTCCACCCTGGCTGCCGCGGGGAGATTAGCCAAGTGTTCGGTGAATCGGTCCGATACTCGCGCCATCCAAGGTCCACTGGCGACGGACGGAGCGGATGTCTCGGTTCCCGTCTCGGGGGGTGTTCGCAAGCTCATCTGTGGCAAGTCAGAGACTGGCTGTTGGACTCCGCAGCTTCGCCGGGCTTAGGAACGGCCGCTGTCGGCGCGGGGTCCGGCTGCGCGACGCATCTTGCCTGCACCGTCCTGTACTCCTGTACGTCAACAGGATGATGAGAGTACCGGCGACCTCGTGCAAGAGGTCTTCGGATCCGCTGGCCGGATTCGTTGCCCATATGCCTCTCCGGCGGCCGTCCAACCATCAGGCTGCGCCTGTGATTGTCTCTAGCGGAGGAACGTCTGGGCGCAGGTGTCGCACAGCGTGTATACGGCCCGCGCGTTGCGCGCTAAACCAACGCTGTGGAGTAGCCCCGGACAGCCCGGCGTGGTGCACTTCCAGACCCACCACCGCGGCTCGCGGTCAGCCTGTATGGATTCGGCCTTAACCCTGTCAGCCAGGCCATCCTTGCTGGCGAGCGTTCGCGCGACGACGACCGCTCGCTCCTCCTCGCTCTCGCTCGAATACGGATAGTTCTGGGCTATGTTCGACGCCAAGGTTGCACTCCGCGCTGCACCGCGCTCGCTCAGGGCTCCGGGCCGAACCGGTGGCCAGGGTGATTGTGAGCGCGCGAGCCACCAGTTCGGCGGAGTATAGACCTGCCTGCCACGAGGCCAGACCGGCCAGTCCGCCCCGGCCGTTCGGGCGGGCAGCCGCGACCGCGACCGACCGGGGAACTCACCCTGCCATCGTTCGGAACCGTCCCTGGCCCGACGAAGTTCTGGCGGCGACGGCCGGGCGCTTGTCCCGCTAGGCTATCCGCCAATGAATCGATCGATCGGCTCCATGCTCCTCGCAACCTTCGTGCTGCGCGTAAGCACGGCTGTCACCGGCGGAATGCTCGTCTTCCTGGTGGACGACATGACCCGCAACCAGGGGACGGGTCCAGGTGCCATATCGCTCCTGACGGGTGGGTTCTACATGACGGAGCTGACCGGCGCCATTCTGTTCGGCGTGCTGGCCGATCGATACGGCCGCAAGATCATCATGCTGCTTGGGCCGTTGTTCGGTGGCGTTGCCGTGGCTATGACCGGATTGACGACACACCTGCCCGTCCTCTTCGTTACGCGTCTCCTAGAGGGCAGCTCCACCGCCGCATCCATTCCCTCGACGCTGGGCTTCATCGCGGCCGAGACCGAGAACAACGAGAGCCTCCGCGGTCGGGTCGTGTCTCTCTTCGAACTCGTGTCTCTCGGCGGCATGCTGACCGTCGGGCCGGCGCTCGCCGGCGTCCTGTGGGAGCACTACGGCCGGCCGGCGTTCTTCCTCAACTGCGTCTTCTACGGCCTGGCATTCTGCCTGTACGCGTATGGCGTTCACGAGGTGCCCCGCAACCGCCAGGCCGATATCGTGGCTCCAATCGCCGTTCGCAAAAAGGCCACGTCAGAGGTCTCGCGCTATCTGCGAATCGCGACGAACCGAAAGGTTCTTCTTTTTGCCCCGACCTGGCTGGCCATCAACGCCATCCTGGGCCTGTGGGCTCTACAGGCGCCCCTGCTTCTGCGGGGCAACATCGAAGATTCGAGCCAGCTCCTGATGCATGGGATTTCGCCCCAAACCATCGGCTTCGGCACGGCCGCTCTAGCTGTCGTGTTCGGGTCGGGTATTCTCTTCTGGGGGCTCGTCTACGCTCGATTCCGGCGCACGACGATGTTGCTTCTCGGTGTTGGTGCCTTCGTCGTGATGACGTTCGACATCCTGGCCATCAATCACCTTGGGGGCACCTCCACGACTCTGCTCGTTGCCCTAGGAGCCGTGGCCGTGCTCTCGCTGTTCGTTATGTCGGGCGCCACCCCGGCCGCGCTCGGGCTTCTGGCCGACGTCAGCGAGGGCTTCGAGGCGGACCGTAGCGCGATCATGGGTCTCTACTCGGTCTTCCTGGGAATGGGGCAGGTTCTGGGCGCGATCCTGGGCGGGGCGGCGGCATCCTGGAAGGGCATCGACGGGCTGATCGTGGCTACCGGCGGCCTGCTCGTGGTTGGCATCGTTGCGTTGCTGAACCTGCGAGCGCACGAAGCGACCATGGTCCCCGAAACCACCGCCCGTAGAAGCTTTGAGCTCTCCCCATAGGTGCCGATCCGCGATACCCTGTCGGTCACGGGAGGGAGGCGGCCACGGCCAGCGGGGCAGCAAATAGGAGGAGCGATGTCCGTCGCGATCATCACCGATTCCGGTTCGGACCTTACGACGCAACAGCTGGCCGAGACGGGCATCAAGCAGATCCCCCTGACGGTTTCGTTCGGCGAGGAGAGTTTCCTCTCGCCCGACCAGTTGCCTACCGAGGAGTTCTGGCGGCGACTCAGCGATCCTGGCTCCCCGTTCCCTCGCACGGCGGCCCCCAGCGTCGGGCAGTTCAAAGAGGCGTTCGAGGCCGCTTTCGCCGAAGGCTACGCTGCCATCGTCTGCGTCTGCCTCTCCGAAGGCCTGTCGTCGACAGTCAGGCACGCCAGCATGGCCCGCGAGATGCTGCCGGGCAAGAAAATCCTGATCCTGGACTCCAAGTCGGCCTCGATGGGCACCGGCGCCCTGGCGCTGCGCGGCGCGGCTCTGGCCGCGAACGGAGCGTCGGGGGCCGTGATCCACTCTCGCCTCCAGGCGATGCGCGACGTCACGGAGCTATTCGTTGGACTGGACACGCTCGACTACCTGAAGAAGGGAGGCCGCATCGGCGCGGCCAGGGCCGCCATCGGCGGACTGCTGGCCATCAAGCCGATCCTCACAGTCGAAGAGGGGATCGTCGTCTTCTGCGATCAACCTCGGACACGGTCCAAGGCTTTGGCTCGGATCATCGAGCTAATGGTCGACCGGCGCGTCTCAGAACTACACATCATGTACTCGCCGCCGGCAGAGCCGGATGCCTTTCGTGACATGGTGCTGGCGCGGCTGCCGGGGCCCGGCCCGACGGTGGTCACGACCCATGTCCTCGGCCCCGTTATCGGGGCCCACATCGGGCCGGGCGCCTACGGCGGGATCCTGGTCCACGAGATCTAGACGGATATCGGCCCCACGTCCTTGGGGCCATCGATTCGTCGCCGAGTCGGCCGCTCTACTATCGAAACGTTAGGCCATTTAGCCCGTGCGCCGATGACATTGAGAAATGGCGCGTCTCGGCAGGAGGGCTATACTCGCCCCAAGTCGAACCTGCGGCGCCGCTTTCCGAGACCAAACAGAAGGCCGTCGCGACATGGTCGGGATCGTCGAGGGTGGCGTTGTCCGCCGAGCGAACTCGGTCGGCAGGGCATTCCGCTCTCGCGGCGACGGTCACGGCCTTGGAGGGTATGCGGCCCATGGCGACCGAGCAGATAGCTGCCGCGATTAACGCTTGGGATGTGGCCCAGCGCCAGTTCGATCTGGCCGCCGAGCGTCTGAACCTCTCTACGGGACTCAGAAAGGTCCTGCGCGAGCCCAAACGCGAGTTGACGGTCCATTTCCCGGTGAAGATGGACGACGATTCGGTCGAGGTCTTCACGGGCTATCGAGTCCAACACAACCTGAGCCGTGGCCCAGCTAAGGGCGGCATCCGCTATCACCAGGACGTGACCCTCGATGAGGTCAAGGCCTTGGCCATGTGGATGACGTGGAAATGCGCGGTCGTCGGCATTCCGTTCGGCGGTGGCAAGGGTGGCGTCATAGTCGACCCTAAGAAGCTCAGCCTGCGCGAGGTCGAGGGGCTCACCCGGCGGTTCGCGACCGAGATCAGCATCCTCATCGGCCCGGAGAAGGACATTCCCGCGCCGGACGTAAACACCAATGCTCAGACTATGGCCTGGATCATGGACACCTACTCGATGCACGTCGGGTACACCTCGCCGGCCGTCGTGACCGGCAAGCCAATTGCGATCGGAGGCTCGGAAGGCCGCAACGAGGCCACGGCCCAGGGAGCGGTGTACACCCTTGTCGATGCGGCTCGCCACCTCGGCATTGACATCGCCAAGTGTCGCGTCGCCGTGCAGGGCTTCGGCAACGCCGGGGCCATCGCCGCTCAGTTGCTGGCCGCCCAGGGCTGCAAGATCATCGCCGTCAGTGACTCAACAGGCGCGATCTATCGGCCGGAAGGCTTCGATCCCAGCGCCGTTCTCTTGTGGAAGCAGGAGCACCACTCGGTCACCGGCTTTCCGGGAACGAAAGACATCAGCAACGGGGAACTGCTGGAACTCGACTGCGACATCCTCATTCCTGCCGCACTCGAGAACCAGATCACGGCCCGAAACGCTGGCCGGATTCAGGCTCGACTGATCGGCGAGGCCGCCAACGGCCCCACGACTCCTGAGGCAGACGAGATCCTGTACAAGAACGGTAAGTTCGTGATCCCGGACATCCTCTGCAACGCTGGCGGTGTCACCGTCAGCTACTTCGAGTGGGTCCAGGACCTGGAGCGCGATTTCTGGAACGTCGACCAGGTCAATGAGAAGCTTCGGCGGATCATGACCAAGGCTTTCGCGAGCACGCTCGCGATGAGTCTCAAGGAGAAGGTCAACATGCGGACGGCGGCTTACTTGCTGGCCGTCCAGCGCGTCGCCGATGCGGCCTCAGTCCGAGGCATTTACCCGTAGACTCGGACCTTGCAAACCCCTTGCGGCCCCGACGTACCCCCTCACGTCGGGGCCGCTTCTTTGTGGGCGGTCGTCCCTGGAGCGTGCTGATGCTACGATCCCACGGCTGACGTCTCAGGTTGCCACGACAGCGATCAGGAATCGCGGGCCAAGAACCGCTCGGGATAGGAGCACCATGCTCGACCACGAAGAGAAGTTTCTGTTCAAGGAGGAGACGCTCCACCTAGTCAACGCCCTGGCTGAGCCGAGCGTGCTGGACAACGTCGAGGATCTCCTGACTGATGTGATCACCAGCCCTCGGTTCGACTCAGAGGTCTTTACCCTCGAGCGCTCGTTGCAGGTGATGCTCGGTGCCCGAGCCGGCGCCACCCTAGTCGGCCTGCTGACGGTTTCGCCGGAGGTCTTCGACGAGACGGCCGAGGTTCGGATCCCGCCCGAGGTCCAGGAGCGGATGATCGCCTGGCGGGCGCGCTTTGGGCTTGCGATCGACAACGCTCTCAACTACCTGAACAACCCGGACGGTATCCAGGGCCATAACTTCTCGACCCAGATCGCCCATGCCGACGAGCGCCAGGTTCTCCAGGGCCGCCTCACGCTCGTCCGCTACAACAACGAGCCGCAGTTCTTCCTCGCCGATGTGGGCATTTTTTTCGGCCTGATCGTGGACATACTCGAGCGGCTCGGCCCATACCTGGGGCCTGACTCGGTGGACTCGGAGACGCTTAGTCGCCTGCGCGACGCCGTCCAGCTGGTCGAGCGCAAGACGGCGTCACGGAACTGATTTCGGTCGCCGTGCCGGCGCGTCGTCTCGCACCCGCGTCGGGCCGCAGGCTATAGCGCAGGGGCGCCGACCGCCACGAGGCCGCCGCCATGGCCGCTGCGTGGGAACGTGTCATGCCCCGACGGCCGCAGCCTGTCGCTTGCCCCGCCGGAAGATGCGACGCAGGAGGGCCAGCATCACGAATAGGATCAGCGCCGCGAGACCGACGGGCAGGAGCACGACCACGATCCAGACGCCCATCGTGACCGAACCCTGACCAATCCTCACCAGTGCCGCTCCGGCCTGATCGATTTGGCCGCTGAGGGTCCAGTCCTGGGCCGCCTGGGTGGTCACGGTCTTGGAGGGCAGCTGGAAGGTGACCGTCAGCGTGCTCATGGCCGCCTGGATCTTGAGGTGATCCCGCTGGGCCGTCAACTGTTCGATCTGCCCCTGGGTCTGGGTTAGCTGGTTCTGAACGGCAAGCACGTCGGCCATCAGGACCGCTCTGTTCATGATTGCCTGCATGGCGGCCTCGGTCCGCTTGAGGTTGTCGAGGCGGGCGTCGATGTCGACCACCTGGGAGGTGACGTCGGTAGTGTTGGTTTCCTCCGACAGAATCCTGGACCCGAGCTTGTGTAGAGCCGACAAGGTGTCATCCCACCTGGCCGAAGGAATGCGGAAGGTGACCGACGCAGTCGTATAGTCGCCGGAGCCTGAGCGATTGGACTGGCCCACGGATCCGCCCAGACCGGCCACGGCCGCCTTGGCGAGTATCGTCGACTGGTCAATATCGGCAACCTCGAGCGAGAGGGCGCCCGTTTTCACGATCTGCGCGGCCTCGATGGTGGTGAGTTGGGCCAGCTGGTCTGGAGTTGCCGGGACGCTGCCATTGCCCGCCGCGGGAGCCATCTTGGTAGTCGTGCCATCGCCCTGGGCGGCGATCGAACCAGACTGGTCCGAGAGGTTCCCAGCGCCCCGAGGCGCGAGCCAGCTCAGCGCGGGGGCCGACGACGCGGCAGGTACG
>JANYJI010000172.1 GCA_025358525.1 Chloroflexota bacterium
CCGTTCGAGCCGGATGAAACCACGGCCATCGAGCTGGCCCAAATGGCCGGCCTCTACGTCGAGCGCGGCCGCGCTCTTGACGTGGCGCTCGACTACTCCGACGCGAGCATCGACGCCGCCGAGGAGATGGGCGTTCGAACCTACGCGTCGCTGTGCCCCGGCCTTGTGGGCGACGAGCTCAGGAGGCTACAGGGAACCCTGGTATTCGAACTGGGCGCCTACGTCGGCGAGACGTTCATTCGAAACCACGGCGGCCGGTGGGGCTGGGCGACCATGCCGGGCAACCGAGCCTTTGGATTGCGCACCGACTCCGGCCTCACCGCCTTCCCCCTCACCAAGGCGAAGAAGCGCCTGCTCGGCAACTTCGGCAGCCTCGTTGCCTTCTATCGGCTACTGGTGCGGTGGCCGGAGACCCAGGAAGTAGCCGCCGACAGCCCCCGCAGCGATCACTCCACCTCAAAGTAGTCCTAGTCGACCCGCTTCGTCATGAGATGACGGTTCAGCCACAGCCAAGTCGGGGGAGATTCGTACCGGTCACGCGAGGCTCGGCGGCACCTAGACTGGGCGGGCGTCTTCGAGATCGCTCCGGGGAGCAGCGGCAGCGCGAGGTAAGGGGACCGGATGGGGGAACTCGCCATTCAGAGGGAAGCCCGGCCGCGGATCCGTGATGCGTTCAACGGCTGGTTTGTCACGCACGAAATTGCGTGGGAGCTGGCGATGGCGGCGCTGGCGGTTCTCTACGTTGCGCTTGGGTTCCTCGTCGACGAGGTCGATGCCGGCAAACGCCCCGAGATTGAAGCCGTCGAGCTGGTCCTGACCGGCCTCTTCGTCCTCGAATTCGGCTCGCGCATCCTCGCCGCCCGCAGCCGGCTCGACTACATGCGCGGCCATTGGATCGACATCGTCGCTCTGGCTCCCCCAATTCGAATCGCTCGGCCGCTTCGGCTCCTTCGGCTGCTTCGACTCGTTCGAGCCTTCGCCGGAGTCTATCGAGCCGGCCTGCACGTCAACGGCCTAGCTCGGCACAAGGGCTTCGCCTGGCTCTTGCTTGCCTGGCTTGGCGTGATGGCCCTCTGTTCGGCCTGGATGTATATCGCCGAACATGGCCTCAACAAGGCGGTCGAGTCGCCCTTCGACGCGCTCTGGTGGGGCGTCGTAACCCTCACCACCGTCGGCTACGGCGACGTTACCCCGGTCACCACCGAAGGCCGCGTCGCCGCTATGGCTTTGATGCTCCTGGGGATT
Source organism: Chloroflexota bacterium (assembly GCA_025358525.1). Taxonomy (GTDB): domain Bacteria; phylum Chloroflexota; class Limnocylindria; order Limnocylindrales; family CSP1-4; genus Fen-1039. Next base: position 1,246 of record JANYJI010000172.1, read on the forward strand.
GGGTTGTTCGGGGCGATCACGGCCACGATCACGAGCTACCTGCTAAGCCGCGACATTCACCACGGACCGGATGACTCGCTGGCGGGCGAGCTCGAACGGCTGGCGGCGCTGCGCGCGTCGGGGGCTTTGACGGACGAGGAATTCGTCGCGGCGAAGCGGCGGTCTCTCGGAAGTACACATTCGCTGGAGTGGTGATATGTCCACCGGCGCCCACATGGCAGGCTTTGCGGTTGTAGATCTGGAGACGACGGGGCTCTTTCCTGGTGGCCACGATCGCGTGGTGGAGATCGGCATCGTCGCGCTTGATCCGTTGCGAAGGCCTGTGGCCGAATGGACGACCCTGGTCAACCCCTGTCGCGACGTAGGCTCGACGAGGATCCATGGGATCACGGCCAGCCTGGTGGTCGATGCGCCGCTGTTCTCGGAAATCATCGGCGACGTGGCGGCGTGCCTTGGCGATCGGATAATCGTCGGACACAACGTCCGCTTCGACCTGGGCTTTCTCGACGCCGAATTCAGACAGGCCGGCTATGCGGTCGACTGGGTGCCCGGACTCTGCACGATGTGGTTGGCGTTTTCGATCACCGGTGTGAGACGCCTCGACCAATGCTGTGAATGTTTCGGGATCGATACCGGCCTGAGCCACAGCGCCCTCTGCGATGCCCGCGCGACGGCGTCGCTGTTCAACTGCTGTCTCGAACGGGGCGGCCAACCGCGCCAGGTGCCACCGCCAATGCCCAGGAGCGCATTCCCCGCGATTCCGCCCTCGGGTCGGAGCCTCGTCCGGGGAGCCGCGCCAGCCACGGCACGTACGAACCTTGCGTCTCTCGTGGGCCGTTTGCCGAACGAGAGCTTGCCATCGGGCTCAGGTCAGGAAGCTGCGCTCGCCTACGTGGACCTGCTTGACCGAGTCCTTGAAGACCGCCGGCTGACACCCGAGGAGGTAACGGCGTTGGCGGAGCTCGCCGCAAGGTGGGGGATCGGTGCTCCCCAAGCAGCCGCGATTCATCGCGCCTACTACTCGAACCTCGCTCGACTCGCTCTAGCGGATGGCGTGCTTACCGATCTTGAGCGCGACGACCTCATCGTCATGGCCGGTTTACTCGGCGTGCCCGACGCCATGAACGACCTCCGCGCGACCGCGTCGAGTCCCGCTCTCGGCGTCAGTCGCACCGGGGAGCTTCGCGGCAAAACGGTTTGCTTCACCGGCGAAAGCGTGTGCTCGATTGGGGGCGCATACTTCGATCGAGCCGGTCAGCAGGAAATGGCCGTCCGCGCCGGCCTCGTCCCGGTCGACTCGGTCACGAAGCATCTGGATATTCTGGTCCTCGCCGACTGCTCGTCGCAGTCCGGGAAATCCAAGAAGGCCGATGACTATGGAGTCCGCAAGATGGCCGAGCGATCGTTTTGGGCGGCGCTGAGTGTGAACGTGGATTGAGGTTGCGCCCAGCATCGGCCTGGGCCCACTTGCCCTTCTTTGTCTTCTGGCTGAGAGCGCTGCCCGCGGCTGCCTTGGATGTCTTGCTGAAGCGCCCATCGCGCAGAACCTGGAAGCGGCTGAGGCGGCCTTCCTGCTGGTGCCTGCCCTCGCTAGCCACCCATTAGTACGACATGCCAGCGTGGAGCCGGATCCACGAATCAGTGTATCCGCGAGTTCGCTGCCTGAGTACCCCGGTCCGATTCTCGGGGGGCGAGGTGAGCGGCTGCGACAAGTACTGTTCACCGCCTCACGAGCACCCACTCGTGCTGCCGCAGTTGAGGCACTTGTAGCAGCTGCCGTTGCGGACCATGATCGAGCCGCAGTCGGCGCAGGAGGGAGCGTCGGCCTGGGAGGTGAAGGTGACCTGGGCCTTGCCGATGCCGAGGCTGCCGAGCGTGTTGCGGACGCCAGTCGCGCCGTTGCCGGCCGCCTTGGCACTGCCGTTGCCGTTGCTGGCGGGGGTCGTTGAGGGCGAGCCGGTGCCCGGAGCGGCTACTGCGGTCGCGGGTGAGGAGGCCGCCCCGCGGGGGGCGTCCGACGAACCCGCCCCGCCACTCGGCGGTGAAGCCTGCCCCGCGCCGACCGGCGAGCCACTCCCTGACGTCCCGGCGCCACCAGAACCTGCGGCGTCCGAACCGCCTAGTCCAAGGGTCAGCGGGCGCACTGAAGATTCAGCTGTCGCCGACCGGTCGACTAGACCAAGCGTGGCTCGATCTTCCGGCGGCAGGAAGCGAGAGCCGAGCCAGCGGAAGATGTAGTCGATGATCGACTTGGCGATCGGGATTTCCGGGTTGGCGGTGAAGCCGGACGGCTCGAAGCGGACGTGGGCGAACTTGTGGACGAGGTCGTGGAGCGGCACGCCGTACTGTAGGGCGACGCTGACGGTGGTGGCGAAGGTGTCCATCAGGCCCGAGATGGTGGAGCCTTCCTTGGCCATCTTGAGGAAGATTTCGCCCGGCTGACCGTCGTCGTACAGGCCGACGGTGATGTAGCCCTCGTGGCCGGAGATGTCGAACTTGTGGGTGATCGCCTTGCGCTCGGCCGGGAGGCGGTGGCGGTAGGCCTTAGGCTCGACTACGGCGGTGGGCGCCGCGGCGACCCCGGAGGCGGCGAGCGACGCTTCCGCGTCGCTTTGCTTCTTCTTGCCGGTGTTCAGCGGCTGACTGCGCTTGGAGTTGTCGCGGTAGATCGCGATGGCCTTGAGGCCGAGGCGCCAGCCCTCGAGGTAGACCTGCTCGATCTCCGCCGGGGTGGCGTTTTCGGGCATGTTGACGGTCTTGCTGATCGCGCCCGAAAGGAAGGGCTGGATCGCGGACATCATCCGCAGGTGGCCCAGATAGTGGATTGAGCGGGTGCCGTTCATGGGCTTGAAGGCGCAGTCGAAGACGGACAGATGCTCCGGCTTGAGTTCCGGCGCGCCCTCGATGGTCTCGCGTTCGTTGACGTAGGCGATGATCGCGTCGACCTGCTCAGGGGTGTAAGCCAGTTTGCGCAGGGCGCCCGGGACGGTCTGGTTGACGATCTTTAGGAAGCCCTCGCCGACGAGCTTCTTGTACTTGACGAGGGCGATGTCGGGCTCGACGCCGGTGGTGTCGCAATCCATCATGAAAGAAATAGTGCCAGTTGGAGCGAGCAAACTGGTCTGGGCGTTGCGGTAGCCGTGGGCCTTGCCCAGGGCGAGCGTCTCGTCCCAGATGTCGCGGGCGGCGCGGTGCAGGTCGTTGGGCAGCCCCAGCTTCTGGGGGATGCCGTGCGAGGCGTCGCGGTGCTTCTCGATGACGCGCAGGAACGGCTCGCGGTTCTTGGCATATTCGGCGAACGGGCCGCCGTGGTCGCGGGCGATGATCGCGCTCTGGCGATAGGCCTCGGCGGTCATGATCGAGGTGATGGCGGCGGCGTAGGCCTGACCCTCGGGCGAGTCATAGGAGAGGCCGCGGCTCATCAACAGCGCGCCCAGGTTGGCGTAACCGAGACCGAGCGGCCGGAAGAGGTGGGAGTTGTCGGTGATCTTGGGCGTCGGGTAACTGGCGTTGTCGACCAGGATTTCCTGGGCGGTGATGGTCAGGCGGCTGGCGTACCGGAAACCCTCGACGTCGAACTCGCCGTCCGCGCCAACGAACTTCATGAGGTTGAGGCTGGCCAGGTTGCAGCTGGTGTCGTTGAGGAAGCTGAACTCTGAGCAGGGGTTGGTGGCGTACTGGCGGTCTGAGTTGGAAACCGGGTTCCAGTCGTTGATCGTGGTGTCGTACTGGATGCCGGGGTCGCCGCAGAGCCAGGCCGCTTCGGCCATCTCGCGGAAGAGGGTGCCGGCCTTGTAGGTGTCCATGGCGGCGCCGCCGCGGACGGCATGGGTTGTCCAGGTGCCGTCGGCCGTGACGGCACGCATGTAGTCGTCCGTTACGCGGACCGAATGGTTGGCGTTCTGGAAGGCGACCGAACCGTAGGCCTCACCGGTGAAAGAGGCGTCGTAGCCGGCCTCGATAAGGGCCCAGGCCTTCTTCTCCTCCTTGATCTTGCAGGTGATGAACTCCTCGATGTCGGGGTGGCCGATGTCGAGGATCACCATCTTGGCGGCGCGGCGGGTCTTGCCGCCCGACTTGACCACGCCGGCGAAGGCGTCGTAGCCACGCATGAAGCTGACCGGGCCGGAAGCGGTGCCACCGCCCGACATCTTCTCCTTGCTCGATCGAATAGTCGAAAGGTTGCTCCCGGCGCCCGAGCCGAACTTGAACAGCATCGCCTCGGTCTTGGCCAGGTCCATGATGCTGGACATGGTGTCCTGGACCGAATTGATGAAGCAGGCCGAGCACTGGGGATGCTCTTCGACGCCGACGTTGAACCAGACGGGCGAGTTGAAGCTCATCTTCTGGTGGACGAGCAGGTGGGTCAGCTCGGCCTGGAAGGCGTTGAGGTCCTCATCGGTCGCGAAGTAGTGCTGCCCTTCGGCCCAGCCGGTGATCGTGTTGACGACACGATCGATCAGCTGGCGGACGCTGGTCTCGCGCTCCGGGGTGCCCAGGTGGCCGCGGAAGTACTTGCTGACGACGACGTTGGTGGCCAGCTGGCTCCAAAACGCGGGAACTTCGACGTCCTTCTGCTCGAAGACGCTGACGCCCTTCTCGTTGCCGATGCCGGCGGTCCGGATCTCCCAATCGATCTGGTCGTAGGGATGGACGCCGGGCGTGGTCCAGCGGCGCGGGAAGTGGAGGCCCGCGGCGCCGACACCGGTGAAGCGGCCGTCCGGGAGCATCGGGGCGTCCGTCTGGGCCGTGGTGGAGGCGGCCGGTGCCGTGGCGTCGGTCGAGGTGGTGGAGGCGGCCGGCCCGGTGGCGTCGGTCGAGGTCGTGCTCGCGGCGGCTTGACTCATTTGATGGGACCTCCCTGGGCTCGGCTAGCTGGCTCATTCATCGATGGGACGCGGGGCTGCTTGGCGCGAGCCTGGCGCTGGAAGCGCGGGCGGTGCGTGCCTTGCGGGTCGTGTCGCGAGTGATTTCGGTCGCGAGAGATGCGGTCGTTCCGTTCCTCTGTTTCGTCAGGTTGTTAGGTCCGCTGTCCGGCAAACGAATCGGGTGTGGCTCAGCGGCTTCCGGGCACGTCAAAACCACTCGACCTACTCCAACAGGTTGTTTTGCCAGAGTTCTCGTGCCGCGAGCCAGGTGACCTCCCGTGTGCCACCGGCCTTTCGACCGCGCTCTCCGGCCGCGTATGCCGGCTCCACGAGCGGTCGAGATCATAGCTGCGAGTACTCGGGCGATCTTCCTCCAACCAAATCTTTCGGGCGCGGACCCGGCCTTCTCTCGCTGGCCTTCCCTGGCCTTCTCCGCGTTGTCCGGGTCCTGCTGGGGCCCGACCGACCGCCGGAATGTACGCCCGCTGACACACCGTAGTCAAGCCCTTAAAACACAACATCTTGTGGTATCCTGCCCGCCGCAACCACCACATCTGGGCACGAAGGCACTCGGGACCGCGAAACCCTCGCCGGGCCACGAGCCGCCCCTGGAGCCCTCGCGTGCCAGTGACGAGTGGCCGTGGGTCCGTGCTCAGGCGAGTGGAATTCCGGTTTACCGATGGGGGCGGTGCTAAGTTGAAGGATCGCCCGAGTTGGGGCGTTCGTCAGGCTCGGCAGGATGTCCGGAGGGCTCAAGGAGGTCGTGATTGCGCAGGTTCGCGCCAACTGACCACGCGCGGCAAGCGACCGCGGCGCTCTAGGGCCTGGTCCGTCCTGAATGAGGCGTGACGGCGCTCCGTTTCGGGAGCCGGATCCGGTCGGGCGTGGACGGTTTCTCCGTAAGACCGCCCCTATCGGTATCTCGGAGAAACCAGACGCCACGAATATCGCCAACGGGCGTCGCGACCCACTGCCGAACCGCGCATGTTCGGGCCGGCAGGCAGGCCGAGACCAGGGCGTCGTGTCGGGCGACGAGATCGCGATGGGTGCTGCCATCGGGTAGTACGAGCACCGCCCCGACGCATCTCGACTGCCATCCCAGCTCTCTCCGAACGAGACGCGGGACCACCCGGATCTTCGTCTTGAGGGCCCGCAGTGTCCCCTCGAGACTATCGATCTCGCTCTTGATCTCGACGATCAACAAGGCCTCGGTTGATGCCAGCCAGGCCAGAATGTCGACCGACCCTCTATCGCCGTAATCATTGAACGTCTCTTCGGTCCGGACTTTCCAGCCCAGATCAGACAGCAGCCTGGCGGTCGCGTCTTGGAGTCTCGCGTGGCGTCGATCGAGCAGGCGCGCCAGCTTGGGTCCGCGCCAGCGTGGAGCCAGCACAATCTCGGCACCAACCGCCTCGGCCACGCGGCAATAGACATCGACCGACAGTCTCCCGAAGCGGCCGCGTTCAATGTCCGAAATGGTCTGCTGCGCGACGTCAGCCCGAGCGGCGACGTCAGCTTGCCGTAGTCGCTGGTCCCGGCGGACGGCGCGGAAGATCAGACCGACGCGGACGCGATCCATGAGACGAATGGTGGTACGCGGCGATCAACTCAGGCTTACCTGGCGGCTGGAGTGCGGCCAGGTGCGTTTCGGGGCGGCTCGCTGGGATGGCTGGCGGGCCAGCAGATGCGTTTCGGGGCGGCTCGCTGGGGTGGCTAGCGGCCAGCAGGTGCGTTTCGGGGCGGCTCGCTGGGGTGGTGAACTAGCGCTCGGAGCGGGGTGCGCGGTGACCGTTGCCGTGCTTTCGGGTCGCGCCGCGGCCTGGCGACCAGCGAGGGCCGTCGGCCCCAGCCTCGCCGTCGGCGCCGGGAGGAAGACTCGGATTGGGTCCGGATCCAAGCCCGGATCCGCGGGTGCGGCCGGGGGACGCCGAGCCACGTCCCGGCCCGGCATGCGACCCCGGCCCGGCGACACGTCCCGGCCCGGCATGCGACCCCGGTGCTGCGCCACGTCCCGCCCCGGCGCCACGTCCCGCCCCGGCGACACGTCCCGCCCCGGCGGATGGGCTCGGGCCAGGCGCACTGGGACGCCCGACGCTCGGTGCGGAGAGCCGCTGGCGTTCCAGGCGATCGACAAGCCAGCCATTGCGGACGGTCCGGCCGCCTGATCGGTGGACGAGGGCGGACAGTCCGATGTCGTCGGTGACGATCAGCATGCCCTCGGCGTGGCCATAGAGCTCGCGGTCGACCAGGTTCGTGATCACTTCGTCGGCGGTCAATCGGCCCGCGTACCGAACCTCCACCCCGGAGGCGACGCGGCGGGAGACGAGGCCGTGCTCGGGCGTGCCGTCGAGAACCACAGTGACGCCGACGCCAGGCGGTACGATGGCCCGCAGCCGTCCGATCAGTGCCGCCGCGGGAAGCGGAGTCGGGGATCGGCGGAGCGCGTGTAGGACGTTCGTCCCGTCGACGACCAGCCGCTCGACGCCCTCCAGAACACGCCGGTCGTCAGGCACGGTCCACGCTCGGGTGTGCTGGAGCCTCGGCGGGGAGAACGGCGAGCGAACCCGCCCCGAGCGAACCCGCCATGGCGGGGAGAACGGCGAGCGAACCCGCCCCGCGACCCGTGCGTATCTCGCGCGTCCTGCGCCTGTCCGGTAGCATCGCAAGCATGTTGCTTCTCGTCGACCTCGATGGAGTCGTATATCGCGGCACCGAGCCCGTGCCCGGCGTTGCGGCAGTTTTGGCCGCCCGCGCGGCGGCCGGCGACGACGTCGTGTACGTAACCAACAATTCGATGTGGTACCGCGCCGACTACGTTGCCCGTCTTGCGGGTATGGGTGCGCCGGTTTCGCCGGATCGAATCGTCTCCTCGGCCCGTGCGACCGCACTGTACCTCCGCGATCTTGAGCCACCCGTCAAGTGCGCGCTGGTCGTGGGTGGCGCCGGTCTAGTCCACGAGCTTAACGATGTTGGCATCGAAGTCGTCTTATCGGGCGATGCCGCCGAGCGCTGGAAGGCGAACGGTCGAGACGCCGCGGCAGCCGTTGGCCAGGTTGACGCCGTTGTGGTCGGCCTCGACCTCGACTTTACCTACGCCCGACTGGCCTGCGCGGCCGAGGCGGTACGAGCCGGGGCGCGCTTCGTCGCCACCAACCGCGACCCTGTCTATCCGCTCGAGAAGGGGCTGATGCCCGGCGCCGGATCGGTCGTGGCCGCTATCGAGACGGCGTCCGGCCACGCCCCGATCTCCATCGGCAAGCCCGGGCCGCTGCTCCTGCAGATCGCCGCCCACGCCGTTGGCGGTGATGTGGCCGCAGCGGTGATGATCGGCGACAGCCTGGTCACGGATGTGCCCGCCGCCGTCGCCGTGGGCGCCCGCTCCGTGCTGATGCTGACTGGCATCTCGAAGCGCGAGCAGGTGGCATCTCTCGCCGTGCGCGACCAGCCGACCGAGATTGCCGCCGACGCGGTCGAACTGGCGGCTGCACTCGACCGCCTGGCACGGGCCGACGTCAGAGCCTGAAGGCAAGGCTGGCCCGCGTTTCTCGCTGGGCGCACAGCCACCTAGAGCCCCGACAAGGCGAGCTTCCGGACCCCAAGACCATGATCTGGACGCATGTTGTTGCCTTGAGGCAAGTTTCTGCGTCGTCCGACGCATGCGGAGCGGTAGGATACGGACAACATTGGATGTGTCGAGCCGTTCCAGATGCGTAGAACGTGCTGTACCGCCCAGAGGGTCAGATGGACGCGCGAGTTCCACTCACCGAGCATCGCCAAGCGTCAGCGGCTCCGCTCCCAATGCCGGCGGAATTGCGCCACCGAATTGGCCAGATGATCCTGGTTGGCTTCCGCGGGATGACCTCGCTCGAGGCCCAGCCGACCATGCGCAACATCGCCGCTGGCGTCGTCGGGTCGGTTGTGCTCTATGACGTGGATTCCGAAACGGGTGGGCCTCGCAATATCGAGTCGCGCGAGCAACTGCGCGACCTGATTGTGGCGCTCAAGTCGGCCAGCGAGATTCCGGTCATGGTCTCCGTTGATGCCGAGGGCGGCTTCTACCATCGCCTCAAAGAGAGGTATGGGTTTGGTCCAGCTGTTCCGGCAGCGGACATGGGCGAGCGCAACGACCTGGCCTTCACGCGAATGGCCGCCGGCAACATCGCCGCCCAGCTGCTGGATGTCGGCATCGACATGAACCTGGCCCCGGTGCTTGACCTGCTCAACCCTGCCAACCTCAAGGTCGGTGCTTACCGTCGCAGATTCTCCTCGGACCCAGTCCAGGTGGCTGCCCATGCCCGCGAGTTCGTCCTGGCCCACCGCGAGGAGGGCTTGTTGACCGCACTCAAACACTTCCCTGGAATGCACGACGTGTTGCTTCCGTACTCGCCCGGCGTTGGCGAGCTAGTCGAGAACTGGACCACGGCCGAGTCGGAGCCATACCGGGCCCTCATCGGAGAAGGTCTAGTCGATGCGGTTCTGGCCGCCGGGGTGATCCATCCGGTGCTCGACCCCGACTACCCGTGCTACCTCTCGTACAAGATCGTGACTGATCTCCTACGCAAGGAGCTGGGTTTCGATGGGGTAGTCGTGTCCGACGCTCTGGAGATGCTCGCCATCTGGGATGTCTTCGGCTTTGAGCGCGCCGTAATCCTGGCGGTCAACGCCGGCGTCGACATCCTCATCTTGTGCAACGAGTCGGCCACCGTGCCCTACAGCGACGATCGCGCTCCGGCC
>JANYJI010000178.1 GCA_025358525.1 Chloroflexota bacterium
CAGGGATCGCAGACTGCCGGTCAGAACGTTCTCAGCTTGGGCCTGCGCGGCGGTGCCCTGGGAGCCAGCGGCGACGGCGGCGGCACGAGCCTCGGTGACCTGCGTGAGGACTCCCTTCTCGAAGTCCATGTAGCCCTTGACGGCGTTGACCAGGTTCGGGATCAGGTCATGCCGCCGCTTGAGCTGGACCTGGATCTGAGCATTTGCCTCGTCAACGCGATTGCGTTTGGTGACGAGACCGTTGTAGATCCCGACCAGGAAGACCACGAGGACTACTACGACGATGAGAATGATGAGCGGGGCTGTCATGACCCTCCCTCCGATCAGAGTTGGGCGCACTAACTACCGTGCGGGTCTGTTCAGTCTATCAGGCGACCATCCGGAGAGCGGACAACCGACAGCATGGGCGGCTGTGCAGTCCGCACAGCAGGACCTGGGCGGGTTTGCACTCATATGACTCGACCGGTATCCCAAAGGTTCGGTCGAGCACCCCAGCGCAGAGTCGACTCACCCGTCGCGAAGAGTCGATCGGCCGATACGGCAGGAACCCCAAGGCCGCCCGTGGGCGCCCGAAGGCACGTTCATCGGGATAATGGTGGGCGGTGCAGGATTCGAACCTGCGACATCCTCGGTGTAAACGAGGCGCTCTAACCACTGAACTAACCGCCCGAGAAGCCGGAGTGGACGCCGCTGGGGCCGCGTGTCGGCCGAAGGCCGACTTGCCGGCCCGCCGACTGTGCGGCCGGGCTTTGGTGAGTGAGAAGGTGGTGCCCAGGCCGGGACTTGAACCCGGATGGATTGCTCCATACGCCCCTCAAACGTACGCGTATACCAATTCCGCCACCTGGGCACGAGAACTGTTGCGATGGCTCCACATCGCTGCGAGTCATGGTACCGAGGAGGGGATTTGAACCCCTACACCCTTGCGGGCACCGGCTCCTGAAGCCGGCGCGTCTGCCATTCCGCCACCTCGGCGCGCACAGCGACCGGCTACCGGGCGCTGAAGAGGCGCCAGTCTATCACATCCCAGAAACGGCCCGACGGGTCCGCTATGTCATTCGACACGAGGCCGCGGACGCGGCTAGATACCACCAGATCGTAGTCGCGGAAGCAGAGCGGCAGCACCGGAACCGTCGTGGCGATGTACTTTTCCACGGCCAATACGGCCACCCGGTGAGCCGCGTCTTCGGTGGTCTTGCGGGCCGTCATGAGCAACTGGTCGAGGGTCTTGTCGACCAGACCGGAGACGTTAGAACCGCCCGAGCCCACCTGCGACGATAGGAGCATAGGCCCCAGGTCGGGGTCGAGGCCGACTTCGAACATCGCCACGGCCGCCATGTACTGGCCATTGCCCAACCGATCGAGGTACGTCTTCAGCGGAACGGCATCGATGACGACGTCGAGGCCGATGAGCCGCCAGTTGGCGGCCACCTGCTGTGCCGTCCGGTACAGCAGTTGGTGACTGGCCTCGTTGGGTGTGAGCAGTTCAAGCGTGTACGTCGTCTTTGTCTTCGGGGCGGTCCAGCCGGCCGAGGTTCGAAGCCAGCCCGCGGTGGTCAAATAGTTCTGGGCGTCGACGACGTCATATGGCGCGGAGGTCACGGCCGACGGGTCGAAGGCCGGCGACCAGTTGGGGATCGGCAGGTCGGCGTAGCTGCCATGGCCTTTGAGGATATTGGTGAGCAGTGTCTTGCGGTCGATGGCCTCCAGAAGCCCCGTCCGGGCATTGACGTCGCGCAGCTCGAGATGGTCCGAGCGCTGGTTCAGGACCACGCTGAGCAGACTGGCCCAGCGGTAAGGGACGATGCGGGCACCAGCCGTCGTCGCTACTGCGTCCGTCTGTTCCGACGTGAGACCCCCCACCGCATCGAGCTTTCCAGCTCGGAAGGCATCGACCGCCGACTGAGGGTTGTCGAAGAAGAGAATCTCGATGCGGCCTATTTCGCCCAGTGTCGCACCGCTGGGGAGCGGCATCGGAGTCGGGGTCGCGGTCGGAACGGGTGTAGGGGTTGGAGCTGATGTCACGCTCGGCGTAGGCGCTGGCGGCGGGGTAAAGCTCGCAACTGCGCTGCCCGTGACCACGTTCGTCGCGGCGACGGTCGACGTGGCGGGGGTCGGCGTGGGCCCTGGAAGTGGCGTCGATCGGGGGCTCGCGCTCGCGCTTGTGCTTGCGCTTGTGTTAGCGCTCGGGCTTGGACTTGGACTTGGGGTCGGGCTGACCACGGGGCTGAACGTCGGCAGCGGAACGGCATTCACCGACTGAACGCGCTCCAGCAGGACATGCGAGTAGTCGATCTCGGCGATCCGGTACGGCCCGTTCCCAATCGGCCGGGCGCTGTAGGCTGAGTCGGCGAGCTTCGCAACCGGAGTGCTCTTCAGCAGATGAGCCGGCAGGATCGGCAGAGTGGCCTGGCGCAGGAACCCGGCAGTGACCAAAGTCATGCTGAAGCGGACCGTGGATGGCCCATCGGCAGAGGCGTGGACGCCTTGCCAGGACGAACCCACGGGGCCGGCGTAATTGCCAGCCTGCAGCAAGCCAATAGTAAAAACCACGTCGGCCGACGTGACACGTTCGCCGTCTTCCCAGCGGGCATCGCTACGGATCTGGAAGGTGTACGTGTGGTCGTCGTCCGATGCCGTCCAGCCCGTCGCCAGATCCGGCACGACCGAGCCGTTCGGGCCGTTCTTTACGAGCCCGCGGAAGAGCAGTGCGACCAGATCCTGATCGACTTGAGACCGAGCCGTGAGCGGGTTGATCGAACTCGGATGGCCGATGACGCCTTCGCGGTAGGGAGCAGCCGAGACGGCCGGGCGAACTGAACCGCCCGGCGTGGACGCGGGTGTCGGGACGACGAGCGCAGCCGCGACAACCACCAGGATCAGGAGCAGAAAGCCGACGGCGAAACGATCGCGTCGTCTCATGGCCTCAGACCGCCGTCGCGTGTGTTCGCACCGGCTGCGGCGTCCGCCCTACCACGGAGAAACCCGGATCGAGCCCGTCAGTGGCAGATAAAGTCGCCTCGCGCAGAGCCGGCCACAAGATCAAGACTTGGTCAGAATGAAGCTCGCCTCGGAGAAGAAGCAGAACAGGACCGCCAGAAGGATCGTGAACTGCCAGAGGCGGCGCTCGATCCCGCGACGGCTGCGATACACGGACGAGTCGCCGCCGAACGTGGCGGAGAGGCCCGACCCACGCGCCTGGAGAAGGATCGAGATCATCAGGAAAACGCCGATGATGTCCTGGCCGATGAGGAGAGCGGGATTCACAGCAGGAAATGTCCTCGTTGTGGGTCCGCCCGACAGCGGACCGGCGCATGTTAGCACAAGCTCACGGCCTACCGACCGTTCGAGAGTCGCAAGCCGCCGTGCGGCTCGCGACCGCGGCGCGTGCGGCTAGTTCTGGGCCTGGCTCTTCGCCAGGAGTGAGTGGCCGGTGACGCCGGGCCATGGCTCTAGGCCGCCGATCTCCAGGATCGTTGGCGTCACGTCGGCCAGGCGGCCGTTTTCGAGACGCCTCCCGTCCAGGCACCGGCCGATGCCTAGCAGCGGCACCGGGTTGAGCGAGTGCTTTGTGACCGGGTTGCCGGCCGCGTCCTTCATCTCGTCCGCGTTGCCGTGATCGGCTGTGATCAGGAGGACGGCGCCCGGTCCAGCCGGATCGTCCGCATCCACGGCCAGGACCGCGTCGGCGACGCGGCCAAGGGCCGCATCCACGGTCTCGCAGGCGATAACCGTGGCATCCCAGACGCCCGTGTGCCCGACCATGTCCGGGTTCGCGAAGTTGGCCACGATCAGGTGGTACTTGCCGCCCGATATCGCAGCCACCAGGGCATCGCAGACGCCCTCGGCGGCCATGCTGGGCTGCAGGTCGTACGTGGCAATCTTGAGGCTCGGAATGAGCTTCCGATCCTCGCCCGGCCACGCCTCCTCGCGACGGCCGTTGAAGAAGTAGGTCACGTGGGCGTACTTCTCCGTCTCGGCCAGGTGTAGCTGCGTCCAGCCAGCCTTGCTGACGGCCCCCGCCAGCGACGGCACGACCTCCGGCCCAAAGACGACCTGCACCGGAAGGTCGGCCTCGTACGCGGTCATCGTCGAGTAGAGGATGCCCTTGGGCATTGCGCCTCCGACGCCTTCCGCAGACGCGCGGTCGAAGCCTTTGAAATGGGCATCGGCCAGGGCGTGGGACAGCTGGCGGGCACGGTCGGCGCGGAAGTTGCAGTGCAGAACGGCGTCGCCGTCGGCGATCGTGCCGTGGTCCACGCCGTCGATGACCGTGGGCGTGATGAACTCATCGTTCTCGCGACGAGCGTAGCCACCTTCCACGGCAGCCACCGCCGACGGGGCGTGGAACTCGGCAACTCCATGAACGATCGAGTTGTAGCCCTTGCCCGTCCGCTCCCAGCGCTTGTCACGGTCCATCGCGAAGTAGCGGCCACCGATCGTGGCGATCTTCGCGTTAGGGTGGGCGGCCGCGAGTCGCTTCTCCAGATTGGGCACGTAATCGATGGCGGAACGCGGCGGCGTGTCGCGTCCGTCGAGCAGACCGTGGACCCGAACCCGCCCCACTCCCTGGCGAGCGGCCAACTCGGCCACGGCCACGAGATGGCGGTCGTTGGCGTGAACGCCTCCGGGGCCGACAAGACTGATCAGGTGCAGCGTGTGATCGGCCTCCTTCGCCCGAGCGCACAGCTCAAGGAGAACCGGCCGGCTGAAGAAGGCGCCCGACTCGATTGACTTGTCGATGCGAGGCAAGTCCTGCATGACCGGCTGGCCGGTGCCGAGATTGAGATGGCCCACCTCAGAGTTGCCCATCTGTCCGTCGGGCAGACCGACGAACTCCGCGGACGCTTCGATTGAGCTGTGAGGCCAGCGGTCGAGGAAGGCCTGCCAGTTGGGCATCCTGGCCTGGGCAATGGCGTCGACAGCCGGGTTGGTGCCGATGCCGAACCCGTCGAGGACGACGAGACAGATCGGCCGGGGACGATTGTTCAAGATCGGACGGGGGCCGCTCGAGTTGGCGCCCGAAGCAGGCGTCATGCTCTGCCCTCGGCATCTGCGCGCGCTTTGGCGGTGATGGCCGCACTGGCTACCATGCCGGCCATCTCGTCGGGCTTCAGGGAAGCGCCGCCCACGAGTCCGCCGTCGATCGAATGCTCGGCCAGAAACTCGCCGATGTTGGCCTTGGTTACGCTACCGCCGTAGAGGACCGGAACCTGCTCGGCGGCCTCGCCCCAGTGGAGGTCGGCGGAGAGAGTGGCTCGGATAGCTTCGGCCATGGCCGCGGCGTCGTCGCTCGATGCGGTGCGGCCGGTACCAATTGCCCAGACCGGTTCGTAGGCGATGACGAAGCCGCCGCTCAGTAGGGCCTCCATGTCCTTACCGGCGAGAGCCCCGCGCAGCTGAGTGGCCACGACCTCCACGGCCCGGCCGGCTTCGCGCTCAGCGAGCACCTCGCCAACGCACAGGATCGGGCGTAGCCCAGCGGAGATGGCGCGAGCCAGCTTCTGGCCGATCAGCTCGTCGCTCTCGGCGGCGTCGCGGCGACGCTCGGAGTGGCCCAGGATGACCCAGGTCGCCAGACCCTTGAGCATGGTCACCGAAATCTCACCGGTATACGCGCCGGCGGCCTCGTGGTGAACGTTCTGCGCACCTACAAAGACGTTCGTGGCAGCTAGCGCATCGCGGACAGCGGCCAGGCAAACGAAGGGCGGGCAGATAACTCGAACGACGCCAGGCTCCTCGGTCCGGGCGGCGATTGTCGCGGCCAGCTCTCCAGCGTCCGCGGGGGTGGTATTCATTTTCCAGTTGGCGGCGATAATCACAGGTCTCATGCGCCAATGATGGCAGAGCGCAGGGCCTTCCCGGAGGGATGTTCGGCCCCTCAACGCGTGGCCTCCGGTCCGCGCCCGCGTGCTACTCGGCCCAAATTGGTCGGGCGAGCGTGGCTGGCAGCCCACGACGAGGCTCGTTACGGTCAGCCGGTGCTGCTTGGCCTAGCCGCCTTGCCACGGGCTTCCGACGCGACTAACGGCGGCCTGCCGCGCTTCGACTCGCCGCGCCGCGACGCCGGCTCCGCCTGCCAACTCCCTCGTCGGGGTGGAGAGCGAGACGCTCAACGCGATCCAGGGCGCGCTGCACGGCGGAGCGGTGCAGGCCGAGGCGATCAGCCAACTCGCTGAACGTGGCCTCGGGTACCTCCACACGAGCCTGGGCCACGAGCCGGACCCCGTACGGCTGCTCGGCCAGTCGTCCGTCCGACTCGAGCATGGAAATGGCCTCTAGATGGCGGGCGGCGGCGGCCACGGCCCTCTGCAGGTTGGCCGACTCGGCGTTGAT
This sequence comes from Chloroflexota bacterium, assembly GCA_025358525.1. Taxonomy (GTDB): domain Bacteria; phylum Chloroflexota; class Limnocylindria; order Limnocylindrales; family CSP1-4; genus Fen-1039. The sequence goes on from JANYJI010000178.1 coordinate 6,337, forward strand.
GACGCGATTGAGGTCACCCCGGACGGACCTCGAAACTTGCCGCGACTCCATCTCCAGCAGCGACGAGCCCCCGCCCACCACCCGCAGGAATGTGCCCACGGTCTCCACGCTCTTCCAGGTGACGACGCCACGGCCGCGGCGGATGCGCCAGGTGGCAGGCATCTCCATGTGCCCGAATCGCTCACACATGGCGCGCGCTTCGTCGACCGGGAGGACGAACTCGAGGTGCGTCCGGCCCGAGGCCAGACTCAACGAACCGTGGGCCAGGAAACGGCCGCGCAGGAAGGCGACCCGGCAGTGCTCTGGGGCGCGGGACCATTCGAACGGGACCACTCCAGTGCGCGTACCGTCGCCGGCCTGGGCACGGGCGGCACCGGCGGCCTCGTCGACCTTCTCCCCTGCCCGACCACGACCGAGCCGCAGCGTCAGCCGGGCGATCGCTCGACGGCGCGGCTCGAAGGCGCCGGCCAGGCCTGCCTCCTCGGCGACCCGACAACATCGCCGCGGGGGATCGATGGCGGCCAACTCGGACCTCAGACCCTCCACGAGATCGCGCTCGGCCGTGGTCACGAGCGACCCGAAGTCAGGCGCCGGCCGGCCACATGTCGGACTGCGGTCACCTTGCGTCCCTCGCCCGACGTCTGTCCCCGTCCACTACGCCGTTCACTACGCCGTCCGCGAGATCCGCGCGTGGCGCCGCCCGAATGACTCGAGCTCGAAGACCCGTATGACTGCTGCAGCCAATCGGGCCGAGTCATGATGGTGCGCGTTCTCCGGGTCGACCACGTCCTCGAGCACGAGGCGCGGAATGGCCGTCCCAGAGACTACCGTTGCCGGCGGCCAGCGCAGCTTGACCGGCTCGGCGACGTACCCGCCCGGCCGTTTCGCTGCGAACTGGTTATTGGCCAGAACCGCGTCGATCCAGCCCGGTCCGGTATGGCGCTCCAGTGCGCTGACGTGATCGGCAAGATCGTAGCCCTGCGTCTCGCCGAGTTGCGTGGCCACGTTGCAGATGTAGAGGCGCACCGCGGTCGAGGACCGCACCGCCGCGAACAGCTCGGGCAGGAGCAGGCTGGGCATGATGCTGGTATACAGGCTGCCGGGCCCGATCACGATCAGATCGGCTTCGTCGATGGCGCGCAGAGCGTCGTCGCTGGCGGAAACGTTCTCGGGCGTCAGCCAGATTCGATCGACCTTGGGCGACTTCGCGATCTCCGACTGGCCGGTCACCTCGGCCCCATCGATCAGCCGAGCGTGGAGCGTCACTGGCGTGCCGGTCGCCGGCACCACCTGCCCGCGAACGGCCAGCACGCGGTTCATCTGCCGAACGCCTTCCTCGAAGTCGTCGCCCTGGATCGATGACATGGCTGCCAGCAGCAGGTTGCCGATCGTGTGGCCGCCCAGACTGGCGTCGGCCTCGCCCGGGAATCGGTACTGGAGCAGCTCCGTCATGAGCGGCTCCGAGTCCGCCAGGGCGGCGATGCAATTGCGGATGTCACCGACCGCCGGAATTCCCAACTCCTCGCGCAATCGCCCCGACGACCCGCCGTCGTCGGCGACCGTGACCACGGCTGTGATGTTGCTCGTGTGCTCCTTGATACCCCGCAGCAGCGTGGAGAGGCCTGTGCCGCCGCCGATGACAACGGTCTTGGGACCCCGGGCAAGGAACCGCTTCTGGTAGATGACCTCCACGAGCGGCTGATCGCCCTCCGAGTTCAGGAACGGCCCCATCAAGACGCGCACAGACCGCCACGATCCGTATACGAATAGCGCCGTGCCGGCCGTTGCGACTATCAAGCCCCGGACCCAGTACGGCACGAATTGCATGGTCAACAGGTAGAGCGCGGTCTGACCGGGCCCCGAGAATTCGTACTCACGGTAGACCTGGCGCAGCAGCAACGCGCCGGCCAGAGCCAGCAGCAGCTCACCGACGAAGACGACCACGAGCCAGCGCTTGAAGCCTATCCCGGGCTGCAGCCAGCGCCGCACGACCGCGCCGCTCACCCGCAGCCGCGGCAGGTTCATGCGCGTTCCAGTTCCCGATGGAAGACGGCGACGGTGCCGAAGGCACGCCCTTCCAGCCACTGGCGCAGCTTCTCGGTGATGACAATGGAGCGGTGATAGCCGCCCGTGCAGCCGATGGCGATGGTCAGGCGCGTCTTGCCCTCGCTCTTGAAGCCCGGCACCGTCAGTTCCAGAAAGCCGGTCAGGAGGTCGAAGAACTGCCTGGCGATCGGCTGGGCCATGACGTAGTCGCGGACCGCTGGTGTCAGGCCGGAGAGGTATCGTAGCGTGTCGACGTAGTACGGGTTCTCCATGAAGCGAACGTCGAAGACCAGATCGGCCTCCAGAGGCACG
>JANYJI010000147.1 GCA_025358525.1 Chloroflexota bacterium
TGCTGGGCCTGGGGTCGAGCCAGGCTGACTTGTGGGGCATCAATCTCTACCCGTCGCAATATGGTCAGGCCGACTGGATCGAGTTCGACTCGATGATCAACATCCGCCCGCGCCAGGGCAATCGATCGCGAGGCGTCGACGACCCAATTGCGCAGGAGAAGATCGTGGCCGTGGTTGGCCGTCTGGTCAGGAGCTGAAAGTGGCCGAGCAGGCGCTTCACGCCGGCCTCGCCGCCGGGCGCTGGCACACCCTCACACTCAATGAACAACTCGGCAATGTCGGCAGCGACGTGGGTAGGGCCATTCGGGCAAAGGCGAACCGCGACGATATACGCCTGCAGGGAGCACTCGAACGGGCGCTGGAGCTCCTCGACCTGACATTGATGGACGACCGCTGGGGTGGTCCGCGGCGACGTGAGATCGCCCGCGCGCGAGAAGTCGTGTGCGATTTCCTTGTCGGCGACAACGACTACGCATCGACCGGCGAGTCGCTCGACGCCTACTTCTTCGCCTTCGCAATGGCGGCTCGTCGCGACCGCTGATCTACTGTCTGATGCCCAGGTTGACACGGGCGCGATCAGGCGGCCCCGCGGAGTGTGTTGGCGATCCATTCGGGCGCGACCATCCGGCACGCAGGAACCGCAGGCTCAAATCCTCCGCACCTGACCGCCCGAGTTGCGTCGAGGCGTACAAGTCGTGAGTCTCCCAGCGGGCATTTGAATGAAGACGATCCCGGCGAGGGCCTCGGACTCTTCCAGTCCCTCCGGGCGTGATCACCGAATACCCGGTCCTTCTGTCGCTTTTCGATCCCAGCAACGAAACGTTGTCGGCTTCAGTAGGGTCGATCTCCGGTCAGACGGGAGCCTGTATGCAACTTAAGGATGGACGACTCCTGATAACTGGAGGCGCCCAAACAGCCTCCGCCCAGGCGACCTCTTCACCCCGGCGACGCCATAGAGCAAGGGTTGCCACGTTGACCTCGGGCTCGTCGAGCCAACTCACCCAGAGGCCCACTCAGTTGAACTCATCGAGGTCGAGCGCCTTACGGCCATCGCTCGGGATCAAGCGCTGCATACGCGCCGGATTGCCCTGCATCGGGTTCAGCGCTGGAGCGTTGCTCTGCGGGCTCAGCATCCTGAATTCGCAGGACATCAATGCCCCGGCCACCACAGATTTCGACGGGTTGGCGCTGATCCAGTGCAGCGTCAACGTCGATGACCCGACGGAACGTGATGTGATCGCGCAACGAGATAAGCGGCCGGCTCGCTGTGGGCCGCCAAGCGCGCAAGAACAAGGCCGTTGGTCTTCGAAACCTGCGGTTGCCGCACGCTGAGATGGCGGTCTTTGACGAGCTGCGTGGCGTCGATATCTCCCGAGACCCGGCTACTTCTCGACACCCGAGACCACGATGCCGCGCATGAAGAATCGCTGCGCTACAAAGAAGATCACCACCGGCACGATCAGGGTCAGGAACGCACCCGCCTCCAGGATCCCGGGTCCGTTTGTGCCGCCCTGTTGGAGAGTGAACGTGAAGTAGTTCACTCCCAGCGACACGGGGTATCGGTCGGAATTGCCGCTCAGGTAGATCAAAGGACCCCAGAAGTCGCTCCACGAGAAGAAGAACTGGAACAATGCGACCGCGATGATCGCCGGAAGCGCCTGCGGGACGATGACCGATCTCAGTATCCGCAACGGGCCGGCCCCGTCGACCATGGCCGCCTCGTCAAGGTCCCGTGGAAGGGCCATAAAGAACTGCCTCAGCAGGAAGATGTAGAGCGCGTAGCCGAAGAAGTTCGGCAAGATGAGCGGCAGGAAGCCCTGAGTCAAGCCCAGCGTTCGGTACAGGATGAACTGAGGAATCAGCGTCACCTGATACGGGATAAGGACCGAACCGATCAGGATCAGGAACAGCACACTGCGGCCCGGGAACTTGAACCGAGCAAAGCCGTACGCGACCAGCACGCACGACAGAACCACTCCGATGGCCGAGAAGATGGCGATGATCGCGGAGTTGAGCAGCCAGGTGGCCATCCCTCCGGGCCCGGTCTTGGTGATGTTTCCGGCCCAGTCGATCGCGGTCGCGAAGTTGTCGAGCGTGATGTGGGGGTCCCAAACTCGGCTCAGCCTGCCCGTGTCGATTGAGATGTCGACCTGCTTGTTCGCGGCCGGGTCGATGAAGATGCTGGGCTGGTCGTACAGTGAGAGATCCTCCAGCAGGGCGAGGTTGCCGTGCCCGGGCACCGCATACACCGGAAGCGTTGGGTCGTCCAGCTGAGAGGCGTCGACCGGCGAGCCATTTGGAACCCACTTCCCAATGTCCACGTCGTGCACAAGAGGCCGGTAGGTGCATATCTGCGAGTCGGTGCATTTGTACGTGAGGGCGATGGCCGGGTATGGGGGTGCCCCACGCCTCGAGCCGGCACTCGGGGCGTTGAACGCCCCGGAAAGCGCGTACAGAAAGGGCAGCAGGAAAATCCCGCACAGCACCGCAGTCACTACCGTGAACGCTGTTCGGGATGTCAGCTTGCGCATGAAGTGGTTCAGTTTGGAGCGGGGCCTGGCCGGCCTGCGCCGGAATGCCGTCACCGCGGCCGCGGTCTCGGTCTCGACAGGCGCAGGCTCGGCCTCGCCCGCGGTCGCCGGCTGGATTGCGGCCGCCCGCGCAGGCTCAGTTTCGGAAGGCGTGGTCTCGGTCTCGAGCGCCGTTGCCTTCGAGCTCGTGGCATCGGCTCCGGCGTAGAAGACCCAGTGTCTCGCGGTCCAAAACAGAACCACCGAGATGGCGATCACCACCACGAACAGGATCCAGGCCAGGGCGCAGGCCTTACCCATGGCGTCAGAGCCCCAACCGGTGTTGTAGAGGTTGAGGTTCCACACGTCGGCTTGACCGCCTGCTCGCGAGTTTCGGCTCCACAAGTAGGCCTGCGTGAAGTACCCCGCAACCCCGATGATGCTCAGGATGAGGTTGTAGAAGACCATCGGCGAGATCATCGGCAGGATCACGTGGCGGAAGGTCCGCCAGGCGCCTGCGCCGTCGGCTCTGGCGGCGTCGTGTAGCACGCTTGGAACCGCCTGCAGCCCGGCTAGGAAGATCAGCGTCATGTTGCCGATGCCCCAGACGCTCATCAGGATTAGCCAGGGCAATATCCAGCTCCTGTCGGTGAACCAGCCCGTCGGATAGACGGTGGCCAAAGTGCTGAACACCGGGAGGCTGCCGAGCGTCTGGGCGATGCTCGTCGAGGTGGACTGCAGCCAGGCTATGGGCATGCCGCGGGCGCCCGTGACGAAGCCGAGCCAGATGAAGACGCTCGCCGTGATAGGGATTTGGACGGGCAGGAAGAAGAGCGTCCGGAACACTCTCTTCCCGACCAGGAGCCGATGATTGACGAGCATGGCGATCCCCAGCGCCGTGGCGATCGTCAGCGGCACGCTCAGCGCCGCGAACTTGATCGTGAGGAACGCCGAGCTCAACGTGGTCGCGTCAGATGCGGCCCAGGCGTAGTTGTCCAGTCCTACCCAACGGATCTTGTCCGGATGCAGGATGTCGTAGTTCGTGAGCGAGAGCAGCAGCGAGGCGATGATCGGGATCGCCGTGAACACCAGCAGACCGACGATCCAGGGGCTGATGAGGAAGAAACCCCAACCCGCCTCCCGTACGGACGCTTTCAGTCCACGGGACGACCGTGCCGGCCGTTCCGTCTTGTCCGGAAGCTCTTCGATCCGAGCCGTCATTGGCGCAACTCTCATGCGGTCCGGTGTCTCGATGGCGGTTCACAAGGATAGCGGGACGGAGCTGTCCACTCCGCCGGAGCGCAGCAAGGCTGCTGGGTTCGGAGAGCGCATTCAGTGTAGTGCTCAGCCTCAACCCTTCCTGAATGAAGGGCGCACCGGCTCTACGGACGTTCGAATCCCGTTGGGGTCAAAACCTCGGCGATCCCGTCGCCGCTCCCTGGTACTCCCGGCCCAGATGGCCGAGCACGTCCCGCCGGAGGACATCGAGAGGACTCACAGGCTTGAGGTAGCGCCGGATTCGGCGTGGTCGCGCCAACTGTGCTCGGGCGCATAGCCGAGCATCCGCCTGGCTTTGTCGATGGAGAGCAAGGTCTCTCGCTCACCGACCTTTTTGACGAGTTCGACGTCTGGGAAGACCTCCGCGGCGAGCTCGGCACTGGATCTGCTCATCACCGTGTCCGCGGCCGCGATGATGAACGCCTCAAATCCCGGCTTAGCGTTTTCCAACGCCCTCAAAACGGCCTGAGCCCCATCGCGGCCGTCAATGTAACCCCACAGGTTCCACTTGCGCAGCTTGGCGTCCAGGTCGAAGGCGGGAAAGGCTGCATAGTCTTCCGGATCCATCACGTTGGAGAAGCGCAGAGCGGTGATGCTCAGCTGTGGGTCCCAGCGGGTGAACTGGATCGCCATCTGCTCCTCCAGATGCTTCACCAGCGAGTAGGTGCTTTCAGGCCGGGCCGGGTATTCCTCATCCACGGGAATATAGGGCGGGTCAATGTCGAAAGGCAGGCCCAGGACCGTCTCGCTGGAGGCGTGCACCACCTTCTTGATGCCGGCACGCCGGGCGGCCTGGAACACGTTATACGTGGAGAGCATGTTGTTGTGGAACGTGGCGACGTCCGGGACGATGCCGGGGGCAGGAATGGCGCCCAGATGCACGACGGCGTCAAACCCTTTGTGCCGGTCGTCAAGGCCGAGGATCGCGTCGACGACCTGTCCGTAATCCTTCAGGTCCACCAAGACCAGGCCCGGGCTTCTTTCACCCGCGCGGTCAAGGTTCAGCACCTCGTGGCCCTCGTGGTTGAGCCGCTGTACCACGCTCCTGCCGAGCTTTCCGCTTCCGCCTGTAACGGCAATTCTCATCTGCTGGCGCCGAGGTATCGATATTCCATGCTTCAATGCTACCTGGGGTCTCGTCGGCAGTCACCCCGGACGCGTCGGCCGCGCGCTCGGCGCGGCCCGCTGTCCGCCCACAGGGAGATTGGCATGGCCGCTGTCAGCGGCGGGCTGTGGGTCCGGGCGTGGTACCTGCCGCATCGTGGTCATCCCGGCCCCGGTGCCAGGCAGCTCGAGACTATTCGGCCTGGCGCGTCGTGGTTCGCTGGGAGTGCTTCGCCTGGTACATACGTCGGTCGGCCTCACCTATCAACTCGTCGAGAGTCTGCTGTCTTTCCGGGTCGAAGATGGCGATACCCGTGCTAAGCGACAGCTCGAACTCGCGGCCCGGCGTCTCGTTCGCCCTCCGCACGGCATCGTCGACACGCTTCACGAACTCGTCTCCGTCAGTGCGCGAGATCTCTGTCGCCAGGATCGCGAATTCGTCGCCGCCCAATCGGGCAACGAGATCGGCTTCCCGGAACGACCCCGTCCTGAGCAGCCGAGCGATCTCGCACAGGGCGCGATCTCCAGCCTCGTGCCCAAGGCGGTCGTTGATGTCCTTGAGGCCGTCGAGGTCGGCGAATAGCAGCCAGAGCCTGTTCCGTGTTCGGATCGATGTGCGCAATTGCTGCTCGGCGAGCGTCGTGAAGCCGCGCCGGTTCAGCAAGCCCGTCAATTCGTCGGTCAGGGAAAGCATGCGGATGGTCTCGACCATTTGACGGCGCTCAGTTACGTCGCGCAGGACCACGAGGGAGCCGGCGTCGCGTCCTCGCCAGTCCTCGATCTCGGTGACCCGAACGTTGAACCAGCGGGCGGCCTGCGGCGGGATCGTCGGCCGCTCGGAGCCTGGCGGCCCGGATTGCCCGGAGCTCAGGGGGATCTCGGCCTCCTGATCGCCCGTTCTCTGGCAGACGGCCACGAGTTCGGGGAATTGGCGGAGCGCCCGATCGATCGCTTGCCCGACTACCTGGCTCCCGGTCCCGAGCAATCGAGTCGCCGAGGGGTTGAAGGCCGCGATTCGCCGCTCCGGATCCAGCACGAGCAGAGCGTCTGTCAGGGAGTCGACGAGCGACGGCCAGGCCACCGGAACGAGTTCCAGCAACCAGGACCGGAGGACGGCCCACGCCGCAAT
>JANYJI010000175.1 GCA_025358525.1 Chloroflexota bacterium
ATCTCGCCACCGGCGAGATCCTATCGATCCATCTCATCGAACCCAACAAGGGCTACTGGCGCAACCAACAAAGAGACCCCGGCCGATGGCCGAGGTCCAAGGAGATCAGCTGATCACAAGTGTCACCGATGTCGCGACTCATGTGTAACCGATGTCGCGACTCAAGACAATGGTCGGGGCGAGAGGGTTAGAGCCGACACACCGTCGCTATCGTTGCTGATCCCGGTCGCGAACATACCCAGCCACGTTGGTCGGGTCTGGAAAGCGCGGTCGGCTTGACTCCTCAGCCACCTCCGACCGTGCTGACGACAGACGCCCGATGGCCATCCCTGTCGGTCCATGTAACGAGACGCGTCGGTCATCGAGGCGTCCCTCGGGCGGCTACTGCTCGACCGTTTCCTTGAGGCCAAGAAGCATCGGCCCCCAGTTGTCCTCGGCCATCTTGTCCGCTTCATCCTGCGTCGCGTTGTTGTCTTGGGTGAGAGTGAGGGTGGTCTCGCCACCGTCCTCTGTCAGTTCATAGGTGACGGTGTGGTAGTTCTCGGGCTCGTCCGGGGTACCGCCCATCGGGCTCCAGTGGGTGTACGTCAGGAGCCTTTGCGGCTCGAACGCAAGGACAGTGCCTTTGTCGGTATAGGACTTGCTCTTCCATTCGCCATTCCAGGCGATCGGACTGCCAACCTTCCAGTCCGTAGAGAGGTTGGTCCCATGCATGTACTTCTTCACCTTGGCGGGATTGATTAGCGCGTCCCAGACCTTGGCCCTGGGAGCGTCAATCGTGACGGTCTTGACCGCTTCGAAACCTCTGGACACCTGTGTCCTCCTTAGATTGCTTTGTCCCGGGACGGAGGGCAGTTTCCTCTTGATGCGATTCGCGGACCTGCCATTCGAGTGTGGGCTCGATCTGGCGCCTGCCGCGACGATGAATACTCGCTCGCTCGAAATTGAGGCGCGTGGGAACGCAACTCTGGCGACGGGTCGCGCCGACTCAAATCCGGTCAGGCCGACCGGCGGGGCATCCTGACGAAAGGCGTCGAAGCTCTCCGGACCGCCAGCCGTCGGCAAATGCCGCGACAAGGGTCACGATCGTCATCTGACAAGACCGCCTGATTCTTCCGACTTGACATATGCCGATATCGGCATATGATGGCGCACATGGCACGAGCAGCGACGACGTCGGACGTCTTCAACGCGATCGCCGAGCAGCAGCGCCGGGAGATCCTGGTGCTGCTGCGGGCGGGTGAGCGGCCGGTGACCGAGTTGGCCCAGGAGCTGGGGATGACCCAGCCCGGGGCGTCCAAACACCTGCGGGTCCTCCGGGAGGTCGGGCTGGTGCGGGACCGCAAGGCAGGAAAGCAACGCCTGTACGGCCTTGACTCCCGTGGGCTGCGATTGGTCCATGAGTGGACCGGCGGGTTCGAGCGGTTTTGGAACGAGAGCTTCGACCGGTTGGACGCGTATATGCAGGAACTGAAACAGGCATGGCAGGAGGAGTCGCTGATGAGCGATATGGGACGAGGAGCGCAGGCGCAGTCCGCGACGGCTGACCGCGAGATCGTGATCTCCCGGGTCATCGACGCCCCACGGGAGCTGGTGTTCGAGGCGTTCACCGAGGTGCGGCACCTGTCGCGGTGGTGGGGACCCGAGGGGTTCACCACCACCACGCGGGCGTTCGAGTTCCGCGTGGGCGGGGAGTGGGACTTCGTGATGCACGGACCGGACGGGACGGACTACCAGGAATGGATCACCTGGACCGAGATCGCCCCGACGGAGCGGATCGCGCTGCTGCACGGTGAATCGCGTGGCGACCCGAACGCCTTCGAGTCGGTGTTGACGTTCGCGCCCGACGGCGCGGCGACCCGAATCGAGTTGCGCAATGTGTTCCCCACCAAGGAGCTGCGCGACGAGGCGATCGAGAAGCACCACGCGATCGAGGGCGGCCAGCAGACCCTGAGCAACCTGGCTACCTACGTCACCGAGATCGTTCGGAAAGGAGCGGAGGGCTAATGGCCGGCAAGGTGTTCTTCAGCGTGTCGATGTCGCTGGACGGTTTCATCGCGCCCGGGTCTCTCGGGGAATTGATGGGGCGGCAGTGGATGGAACTGCAGCGGTGGGCATTCCGGCAGCGGTTCTTCCGGGAGAACCTGAAGCTCGGCGAGGGCGGCGAGGAAGGGCGCGACAACGACATCGCGCGGGAGACATTCGAGCGCACCGGCGCGAACGTGATGGGCAAGCGCATGTTCGACGCCGGCGAGCAGATGTGGCCGGAGGACGCGCCGTTCCACACGCCGGTCTTCGTCGTGACGCACGAGAAGCGTAAAGTGTGGGAGCGGCCGGGCGGGACCACCTTCCACTTCGTCAACGACGGCATCGAGACCGCGCTCGACCAGGCCCGCGAGGCCGCCGGCGACCGGGACGTCCGCATCGCGGGCGGCGGCGCGACGATCCTGGAGTATGTGAACGCTGGCCTGATCGACGAGTTCACGATCACGCTCTCACCCGTGCTGTTCGGCTCCGGAATCCGCCTGTTCGAGGGCGTGGACGCAGGCCGCATGGCCCTGGAGCCGGTCCGCGCGGAGTCGACGGAGCGGGTGACCCACCTGACGTACGCAGTCCGGGAGCGGTAACTGTCTCGACCTCAGCGCTCCCCCGCCGAGGTCAGCAGCGCAATGAGATCCTCGACGCTCTGAGCGTCGGGAAGGGCGAGCGTTCGGGGCCGGATCTCGGCCCGCGCGCTTCTCCGGGAGGGACCTCACGGCGTTGTCGTGGAACTTCCTCGCCAGCTCTTCGTCGCACAGGGCGGTGCCGGGGCCGCCGCGGTTGACCTCGACGCGGGCCTCGAGTTCCCCGCTCGTGCGGGTCGTCGCGCGCAGGACGGCGGCGAAGGCGTGCGGGACCGACGCGCTGCAGCGAGCAGCGCCGCGGCGGCCGCATGGGGGCCGCTGAACGCCGCGTGGTACCCGGAGGCCGGCCGTGGCCTTTCCCTTGGGTGGCTCGGCGATCGTGCGCCGGACGGGCTTGGCGACGCCCAGCTCGATCGCTGTGGCGTCGGGCGGGGGCGAGCCCCTGGGCGCGCGACCGCAGGGCGGTGTCCACGCCCGCGTGAAGTGGCTGCACGGGTACGGCTTGACCACCTGCGGCAGCCCCCAGTCCGGCGTCCGAACCGCCGGCCGCAGATCGAGGCGATCGAAGACGATAGTCTCGCCAAGCGGGGATCGTGCGGCGCCCTCAGTGAGGGTAGGCTTGTACCTACTCGAATGGTCGGGGCGAGAGGAGTGGAGACTCCGACCTCAGGGCAGTGGGCGCCAGGCCTTGCCGAGCAGGATCGCCAGGCCGGCTAGAAGGCCGCCGAGGCCAACGAAGCCAAAACTGACCTCGGTCACTTCGTGCTTGAAGATCAGGTTCGTGGGGAGGTTCTGGAAGACGCTGTCGAGTTCGGTCGCGGTCGAAGCCGGATGGTACGTCCCGCCGGTGATTTCGGCGATCTGCTTGAGTGTCGCCTCGTCAATGCCACGCGGGAAATTGCCGCCACCACCGCCACCGCCTGGGCCGCCACCGCCAAATCCGCCACCGCCGCCGCCCCGGAACCCGCCACCGCCGCCACCACCGGCCCCGGGCTCACGACCCTGGAACTGGGGCGCGCAGGTGGGGCTAAGGTCTCCACCGTTGGCCGTGCCAAACCCGATCGTGTAGACCCTGACTCCCCTGTCGGCTGCCTGCTGGGCGGCATCGAGGGGCGGCGTTCCGGTATTACTGGCCCCATCGGTTAGCAGGACGACGATGTCAGGAGCGTAGGCACCCTTCGTTACCGGCACGGGGGCGGTTCCGGTCGACGAGTCCGTCAGGCTCTTGGCCACGGACGGATCGATCTCCGAAATGGCGTCGATCGAGGCCAGAATGCCATCGCCGATGGCCGTCCTTCGTCCCGTGGCGAGGCTGTGGAGGGCACTAAGGAGCGCCGTCTGATCGTTCGTGGGCACCTGGACCACTTCGGCGAAGCCGCTGAAGGCCACGATCCCGATTCGAGTCGATGAAGACTGGCTCTTAATGAACGCGGCCGCTGCGGCTTCGGCCGCCTCGAGGCGGCTGGGCGGGATGTCGGAGGAGCACATGCTGCCCGAAACGTCGATGGTCAGGATGATCGTCGTCTGGTTGGTGGGCACGGCGAGGATGACCACGGGACGCGCCATGGCTACGATCGTGGCGCCAAGCGCAGCTATGAAGAGGACCACGGGCAGGTGGCGCCTTAACCGCGCAGAACCCGGTTGGGCGTCCCGGATGAGGGCGAGACTCGAATAGCGAACCGCGGACGGACGACCTCGCCGCAGCCTCCAAACGTACATCGCGATCAATATCGGAAGCAGGACGAGCAGGGCCAATAGGCCTGACCACAGGAAGTTCATCTATCTGCGTCCAGTCATGGCAGTCGACCCAGCAATAGGAGTGAGGTCACGGCGCCAGCCATCAGCAGCAGCAGGCTCAGGCCCGCCAGAAGCGACGTGATCTCCGTCATCTGCGGCTGGAGGACGACCTGGGTATCGATGTTGTCGTAGACCGAGCGGAGCTGTTGGGCGTCGGTCGCGGCGTAGTAGGTTCCGCCCGTCGTGTCCGAAATGCCCTGAAGAGTGGCCTCATCGAGCTGCGTGAAAACCTGGAAGCCACTGACGTCCACGGTCGTTCCGGTCGCGCTGCCGATGCCGACCGTGTAGATGCGGACGCCCTTGTCCGCGGCTGCCTGGGCCGCGGCCGCCGGGTCAGGATTCTCGTTGTTCTCGCCATCGCTCAGCAGGATGATTACGGCCGGGATGTGAACTCCCGCCGGCATGGGCGTTGGCGTCGATGTCGGCGTGGGCGCTGGCCCGGGCGTCTGATTGGTGTAGTAGTCGCCACTCCACGGCCCGGCCTGGGCAGTGGCGATGACCTTGAGTGAGACGAGGATGCCCTGGGCGACGGAGGTTCCGCGCTGCGGCGTGAGGCGATCGATGGCGGCGAGCACCGTGGCCTGGTCGTTGGTCGGCGCCTGGACCGAGACGCCAGAGTCGCTGAAGGCCACGACCCCGACATTGATGCTGGCTGGCTGGCGAGCCACGAAATCCTTCGCCGCCACCTTGGCCGCGGCGATGCGAGTCGGCGCCAGATCCGTGGCGGCCATGCTGGCCGAGACATCGAAGGCCAGGATAACGGTGCCCTCTTGCCGCGGCAGGCTTACGACGGCCTGTGGTCGAGCAAGTGCAAACGACATCACGACCAGCCCGAGCAGCAGGAATGCCGCTGGAACCCGACTCCGGAAGCCCGATCGGCGGGCGGCTCCGAGCGCGAGCCCCGACCCGCCATAGGCGGCAAGGCGGCGGCGACGCCCGTCCAGGAATCGATACAGCAGCAGGCCTATCGGGATGAGAGCCAGTGAAAAGAGCATCGGCGGCCAGATGAACGACATCGGCTACCTCCTACGCCGGCGGCGAACGGTCGCCATTCGGACGATGGATCGGACGAGATCCTCGTCCGTGGAAAGAGAAAGGGCTTCCACCCCGGCCCTCCTGAACGCGCCGTTGACTTCCGCTTCCCGCCGCTGGGCCGCAGCCAGGAAGCGGCGCCGGAATGCGGCGTTGTGCGTATCCACATAAAGGTGCTCACCGGTTTCGGCGTCCTCCATGATCATTGGACCGACATCAGGAAGCTCGATCTCGCGTGGGTCGGTCAGGCGGACGGCGACCACTTCGTGCCGGCGGTTGAGCAGGCTCAGCGACCGATCCCAGCCCGGGACGCTGATGAAGTCCGAGACGATGAAGATCAGAGAGCGGCGTTTGATGGCCCGCTGCCCGGCGGCGAGCAACGGCGCCAGGTCCGTGAACGGGGCATTTGGCAGTCGTGGCTGGTGCAGCAGGTCGTTGATTAGACGCGGCACCTGATCGCGCCCGCCTCGTGCCGGGATCGCCCGATCGCCCGCGCCGCCATAGAAGATCGCCCCGACTCGGTTGCCGCGCCGGGTCAATAGCCGGGCCAGCGTCGCCACGAAGTCGATCAGGACGGTTCGCTTGTCGCGCTCCGTGGCCGCGGTTCCGAAGTCAATAGATGGGCTCAGATCCAGCAGGAACCAGGCCGTTATCTCGCGGTCTTCGACATACTCGCGGACGTAGGGCGTGTCCATTCGGGCCGTGACGTTCCAGTCGATGGCCCGCACGTCATCCTCGGGCTGGTATTCGCGCAGGTCAACGAGATCGATGCCGTTGCCGCGGAAGAGGCTCCGATAGTCGCCCTGCAGCGCACCGTCCAGCCGGCGGATGACCTGCCAGTCGAGGCGCTGGAGAATCTTCTCGGCGGCAGCGACGGGCTGGCCTGAGGGGACTACGGATTGCGCGGCACCGGCGGGCGCGGGGGCGAACGGTGACCGCGTCGAGGCGGCGAAGGGCGGCTCTTGGCGCCCCTCCTCCGCCGGGCGCTCCTCTCCGGCGAGCCCCGGCGTCGATGTCCAGACGAGGCGCTCAGGCGCCAACGTGGACGTTTGAACGCTCCCGCAGCGGTACCTTCGGCACCGGGATTCGCTGGAGGACCGTCGTCAGCACGTCGTCGGCGGTCACATTGTCGGAGAGGGCCTCGAACGACAGGACGAGGCGATGGCGCATCACATCGCGAGCCATGTCGAGCACATCCTGTGGTAGCGCGTAGTCACGGCCGCGAACGAAAGCCAGGGCGCGGGCCGTGAGGATGAGGTTGATCGACGCGCGGGGGCTGGCGCCGTAGGTGATGTAGCGGGCCAGATCCGGCATGCCATGGGCCTGCGGGGCGCGGGTCGCGGTGGACAGTCGGACGGCATATTCCATCAGGGATGGATCGACGTAGACGCGGTCGGCCTGCTGCTGCAAGTCGAGCAAGCTGGCCGTCGAGAGAACCTCCTGAACGGGATCGAGCCGCCCGGTCATCCGCTCAACGATCACGAACTCCTCGGTCGGGCTCGGATAGCCGACCAGCACCTTGAGCATGAAGCGGTCCACCTGGGCCTCGGGGAGGGCGTAGGTGCCTTCGGTCTCGATCGGATTCTGGGTGGCGAGGACGAGGAACGGGTCCGGCACCTTGTGAGTCTCGCGTCCGATCGTGACCTGCCGCTCCTGCATCACCTCGAGCAACGCGCTCTGGACCTTGGCCGGCGCTCTGTTGATCTCGTCGGCGAGCAGGAGGTTCGTGAACACCGGA
Source organism: Chloroflexota bacterium (assembly GCA_025358525.1). Classification (GTDB taxonomy): domain Bacteria; phylum Chloroflexota; class Limnocylindria; order Limnocylindrales; family CSP1-4; genus Fen-1039. Next base: position 7,192 of record JANYJI010000175.1, read on the forward strand.
CCCAGCGACGTGTTGAATTCGCCCGTCTTCTGGTTGTAGATCCGCGTGCCGATCAGATCCGCCGGGACCAGATCGGGCGTGAATTGGATGCGCTTGAACTCGCCGCCGATCGCCGCGGCGAGAGTCTTGATGGCCATGGTCTTGGCCAGCCCAGGAACGCCCTCGACGAGGATGTGGCCCCTGGCCAGCAATGCCACCGCCAGCCGCTCCAGCAGGTGATCCTGGCCGACGATGACTTTCTTGACCTCGTATAGGAGGCGCTCCGTCGGCGCCGTTGGCTCCGCGTTGGCCTGTGCTTGCACTGCTTCTACCTCCTGAGACGATCGAGGGCTAGGCGCGCGGCAAGCCGGCCGCTCCGCCGGCTACGTCGATCGGCACGGCCAAACCGATGCCGATGAACACGCCCTGGTTGGTGGGATTGATGAGCGCGGACACGATTCCGACCACCTGGCCGGCTCGGTTAACCAGCGGGCCGCCCGAGCTGCCGGGGTTGACGGCGGCGTCCACCTGGATCAAACCCGTAAGCAGCGGACCGTCATTGGGCAGCTGGAACGAACGATTCAAGCCGGATACGATCCCCGAACTGATGGAGCCTGTCAGGCCGAAGGGGCTCCCCAGGACGAAGGCCTCACTACCTACCTGCATGCTCCTGGGATTCCCTAGGACGGCTGGTACAAGCTTGGCCGGCGGTTTGGTCGCCCGCAGGACGGCGATGTCGTTCTTGGGCTGAGTGGCTTGGATCGTGGCCGGCGACTTCGTGCCGTCGGCGAAGGTCACTTCGACGGACGTTGCGTTCGCGACCACATGCAGGGCGGTGAGGATGTCGCCGCTGGCGTTCACGACAACGCCGCTGCCCATCGAACCGTCGGCCGCGCCGACGCCTGCCGGCGAGGGGGTGCTGCTGGGCGTGGCATTGCCGCCTGGGGCCGCCGAACTACCTGGGGCGGTGGAGGTGCCTGGGGTCGCCGGGGCGCCTGGCACCTGGGCTTCGACCAGGACGAGTGAAGGCTGAACGGCCTGGTACGCACGTTGCGATAAAGCAGGGGCTGGGGTGACCGACGCCAACGCCTGGCTGATGCGCGTGGTCACATCCTGCGGAGTAAGCGGCCGAGCACCGGGGACCATGACGCCGTACAACGACACCGCGACCAGAGCGGCCGCGATCCCCATCGCGAAGACCGCAGCCCAGCGGGCCGGAGTCCGGACGCGGGAAAGCCGCGACCATGGCCGAATCGCTGGCTCGTGAGGTGGATCTTGCAGCTCTGTCATGAAGCAGGTCGTGTCCCGATCACTCTTGCGGCCAAGTGGAAGTACCTCGGTGACCGCCCGGCGGACAATCGCCGAGGGACAGCCTTCGGCATCATCCTGAAGCGCGTATGAAAGCGCCCGAATCGACCTGGGGGGTCCGAGGAGGTCCGAGGCGCCCAAGGGGCTGACCGCCGGCAGTCGAGGTTCGTCACGCGCCGTGCTTCGTCCGAGAGCCCGCACATCGCTTGACAACAGCGGTTTTAGCGGTATATTGCCGATACCGCCTTCGGAGATGATTCATGGACAGGGTCTACTACACACCCAAGGAGATCGCCGAGTTGCTCCGCATCTCAGACGATGCTGTGCTCGATCTGATTCGTCGCGACGAGATCCCGGCCCTACGGGTTTCGGCGCGGATCATTCGGATCCCAGCGGCCGGCTTCGACGCCTGGCGCGAGGGGCGTGGGCCCGTTCGGCGACGGGTGCGTATCGCCGCCTTACCGGGTGACAAGCCCGCGAAGATCGGCGAGGGCGAAGAGTTGCCGGACCGAGCGCTTAGCCTCCGCCGGTGATCGAGGCCACGACCGACGAGTTGCTCGGCTATCTCGCCGATGTAATCGAACGAGCAGAGCGCTATGGCGCAGTTGTCCAACCCCCGAACGACGCACCAGAGGTGGAGTGGCGTCGCTACGGCAACCAGCTGGTGATGGAACTTGAGATCCGTCCCCCTGCCAATCGACGAACGCTCGTGGAGATCGGTCTTGCTGAGCGCTGGCGATCCATTGGGCTCGATCGATGGGAACTGGCCGAATACGGCTACGAGCTCCGAGACTTTGAGCTCGACTACCGCCGGGCGCTGCACCAGCACGACGTCGCCGAATTCGTACGTCGCTTCGGCGCGGCAACGCACGAACACTGCGAACCGGTCCTGGGTCACGCGACGTGCCGTCACTATGCCGGGGTTCCGTGCGAGGGCGCTCTTGACGGTCTCGAACGCCTCTACGTGCTTTGGACGGCCCGAACGAAACCTGACTGCTCTCGGATGCGCTGTCTCGACCGCTAGGTGCATCGAAACTGGATGCGCTGGCGGCCGCCAGTTCACTCGCAACCGTCGAGGTTCGCACACCCGGACTTGGTAGGGGAGGGAGTGTCTGAGTTCAGGACATAGGTGACACCTGATAGGTTACTGGTGAGTCGGGACATGCGCGACAGTCCGCTGCATGTCCAAGCACCAAGTGGCCGTCCTCAAGGTCGTCTCAGCGCAGCTATCGGTAACCGCCGCCGCAGCCCAATGCGGCATCAGCCGCGGCCACCTGCACCGGCTCATCGGTCGGTATCGGGAAGGTGGTCTCGAAGCCGTCGAACCCCGATCCCGGCGGCCGCATGACAGCCCGCAGCGGACGTTGGTTACCGTGCGCGAGCGGATCACGAGCAGCGGCCTCACCGTGCGGTTGGCCGAGCGACACCGGGCGAAGCCTACCGGGCGACGGCCAAGGCACGACCGTCGGAAGCCTCCGGCAGGGGTCACTTCCGCCTCCGCTACGACCTCACCGACGCCAAGGGCGTCATGACCCTGCGGCGCGGCGGACGCATGCACCACCTCAAGGTCGGCGCCGCCCACGCCCGCCGCCGTGTCCTCGCCATCGTCGACGAGCGGCAGGTCACCGTGGTCGATCTCGCCACCGGCGAGATCCTATCGATCCATCTCATCGAACCCAACAAGGGCTACTGGCGCAACCAACGAAGAGACCCCGGCCGATGGCCGGGGTCGAAGGTTCTGAACTGAGCGCAACTGTCACCGATGTCGCGACTCATGTGTAACCGATGTCGCGACTCATGACATTGGTAGGGGAGGGAGGATTCGAACCTCCAACCGGGGCTGTATAAGAGCCATGCTCTAACCGTTGAGCTACTCCCCCGCCGGCCGCGATCGTACACCAAGGACGGCGCCGAGCGAACCCCTGTGCCCTACTCCACGCCGCCGTGGAGGACTTCGATCTTGGGGCGATGCGGGATCGTCGCGGGAGTGTTTTCGGCAACCAGGGCCACGCCGTCGCGGAATCGGCGCAGTTCGGCGCCCGTATTGAAGAAGCCCACGCTGATCCGGATGGCGTCAAATGGCGGAATCGTGCGGGCAATGCACAGCGTCCGCTGCGATAGCTCCTTGAGGGCAGCCGCGGACTTCCAGCCGGTGATCTTGAACGTCACCAGGCCGGCCATGTTCGCGCGCGGCGTCAGCACCTCTACACCGGGAATTTCGGCCAGCATCTCGGCCGCCGCTCCCGCCAGCTGAGCTATGCGGTCGTGGGCCCACCGCAGGTCGACGTACATCGACAGCCAGGCGGTGCTACGAGCGAAACCGATGACGGACGGCTGATGGTAGTTCGAACTCTCGAACCTTCGGGCGTCCGGCCAGAGCTTGCCGGTGGCCCCCAAATCCATCGATTCGAAGCTCGAGTAGCCGGCGAAGGTCAGGCGCGGTCGATCGAGGACCGACGAGGCGCAGTAGACCGCCCCAATGCCCTCCGGCCCGAGCAGCCACTTCTGGCCGGGCACGGCGTAGAAGTCGACCCCCAGCTCCTCGACGCCGATCTGGATGGCGCCCGCCGACTGCGCCCCATCGACCGCGACCAGCGCCCCGCGGCTGTGGGCCAGCTCTGCGATCTCGCGGACCGGGAGGCGCGCCCCCGTGGCCCAGGTGACGTGCGAAACCGAGACTAGCCGCGTCCCCGGAGTGATTGCCCGGTCCATGGCTTCGAGCGTGGCCGCCGCATCCCCACCCAAGCCGATATCGGCGATGGCCAGGTCCACGCCGAAACGCTCGCGCAGGACCCAGAGCGGTCCGAGGGCTCCGGCATGCTCGAGGTTGGTGGTCACGACCCGGTCGCCGGGGCGCCAATCGACTGCCCATGTCGCCACGTTCATGCCGTCCGTGGCAGCGTGGGTCAGGGCTATGTGGCTCGGGTCCGTGCCCAGGACCGCCGCAATCGAGGCCCGTGCCTCAGCCTTGCGCTCGACCGAGTCGAGGTAGTAGTCCATGTCGGCCCGGCCCGTGCGCAACTCCCAGGCCTCGGCTTCGGACATCGCATGGGCGGTCTCTCGGGGGAGCGGCCCCGCGGTGCCGGTGTTGAGGTAGATGCCAGCGGCAGTGGCCGGCAGCGCTTCCCGGAGAGCCGGTGTCTTCTCGTCGTCGGGTAGGAATGGCGTCACCACGCCTGACATCATAAGCGGCAGCGGCGCCACTGCCGTGAGCCAGGGCCGTCGTGGCCCGGGGCCGGCCCAAGGTGCGGCCGCCGCTCCCTACCAGATGTTCTGGCCGCCTCGGGAGCTGCCCACGTTAGGCGGGGCCACGTTGTGCCACTCCGTCCCTTCTGGGATGGCGATGTGCGCCCGCGCCCGGTTCACGACCAGGAGTTCGACGTTGTTGAGCGACTCGGCCACTCCGTAGGCCCAGTACTTGGCGCCCGTAACCGGCAGGAAGCGGTCGCTCAAGGAATCGACGGCCTGCTGCAGCTCTTCCTCCATGGGCAGGTGGATCTGACCTTCGATGGTGAACGGAGGGGCGAGCAAGATCGCCCGGATCGGCAGTTTGGCCGTCCGCATCTCCTGGCCTGATTCGATCGGACCGGACGTGTGCAGGAAGAGCATGTCCGCGAGCTGGATCTGCGACACGCCGGAGGCGGCCACCACTCGTCTTGATCCCACCTCCATGAAGGTGGCGTCGATGAGGACGAGATGATCGATGTTGGGCTCGTTGACCACGTCCGTCAGGCGGGGGAGACGCGTGCGGAGAACGCCCTGGATGATCAGGTGCTCGGTGACGACCGTTATCGGCAGCGGCTGGACGGGATTAAATGAACCAAGCATGCCCGCAGGATAGCCGTCCGAGTCCGGCTGCGTGTGGTCCTTCTGGGTGCTCTCCGATAGTCCGGTCGGCGCGAAGGCAGGCCGTGGCAGACCTTTGTGGCTGGGCGCCCGGCTCAGGTCGTTCACGGACCTGATTCAGGTGGTCTCGAGCGGCCGCTTCCGAGACTGCCTGGCCCCCGAGGTGACCAGGTATTCGGCGCCGTGCTGCAGCTCCCGGTACAGGCGCTCGACGTTGGCCAGCGTGTCGATCTCGTTCGGGCTCTTGTCGGTCCGAAGGGCGACGATGCGCGGGAATCTCAAGGCGAAGCCCGATTGGTGACGCGTAGAACGCTGGATGACATCGAAAGCGACTTCGACCACGACAAGCGGCTCCACCTGCCGGAATCGGCCCAGCTGCCGGACCGTGCGGGCTTCGAACCAGGTCGTCATCTCGGCTATCTCCGCATCGGTCAGCCCGGTGTAGGCCTTACCGATGGTGACCAGCCGACCCGCCACTTCATCGCGCACGGCGAACGTGTAATCCGATAGCACGCCATGGCGCTTGCCGTGCCCAAGCTCCACACCGACGACGACGCAGTCCAGAGTCGCCAGGGCACGCTTCATCTTGAGCCAGCCCAAGCCGCGTCGGCCGGGCGAGTAGAAGCTGTGCGGGTCCTTGACCATCAGGCCCTCGTTGCGCCTGGCTCTGGCCTCGGTGAAGACCCGATCCAACTCCTCTACCGACGAGGCTGTGACGAGATGCGAGAGCGCGAATCGAGAGCCCTCCTCCGCCGCAGGAAGGCTCAGCGCCTCGAGCCTTTGACGCCGCTCCGCCAGGGCTGCCCCGAGGAGCGGCGAAACCGCGGTGGCCGTGGTGCCGTTCCCGGCGACCGAGCCCTGCCCGATGTGCGAACCGTCCGGGCCAGGCGACCGCGGCCCGATGGCCAGCAGATCGAAGGCAACATAGACCACGGGGATCTCCGACTGGACGGCAGCGGTGGGCCCCTTGCGCCCGAGTCGGGCCTGGAGCGCTAGAAAGGGCAGGACGTGGCCGTCGGCATAGGCCAGGATCTCTCCGTCCAGGATGCCGTCCCAGTCCAGTGGCCGGGCCGCCTCAACGATCTCCGGGAACTGGTCGCTGACATCGTGCAGGTCACGGCTGTACAGCCGAACTTCGGACCCGCGCCGATGAAGCTGGGCGCGGATGCCGTCGTACTTGTCCTCAACCCAGACCGTCGGCCCCAGGCGGGAGATGATCGCGGCCGCGTCCTCGGACGGTGACGCGAGCATGAACTTGATGGGGTGCATGAGCCGCAGGCGGGCCTCGTTCAGGCGAACCTCGCTCGCAAGGACGGCCGTCTCGCCCGTGTCGCCGGTCAGCATCGCGGCCATGCTCACGGCCGCCTGCGGCTGATCGAACGCCTGGGCGATGGCCGCTTCCAGGAGGCCCTCGCGCAGACCGATGCGTAGCTCCCCGGTCAGAATCTTGACCACGTACTTGGCAATTGCGGCGTCGCAGCGCTCCAGGAGTGCGGCGAACACCGCCCCTTTGGCCGCGGACCCTGCGGCCGACTCGACGGCGGCGAATGCCTCGCTCACTTCCTTGAGTGTCGGGTAGAGGTCCGGGTCTGGGGCTTCGCAGCGCAGCGACAGCACGTCGGCGACGGCCTGGCCCAAGTCGGAGCTGCGATCATAGGCTTCGCCGAGGGCTCCAGCCGGCGCCGCCGCCAGGTGGCTCACTACGGCTGCGATGGTCGCCCAGCCCAGACCTACCGAGCGCTGGTCCACCTCGGCGAACGGCCGCCCGGCCAGGAAGGTGGCCGCGACACGCAACTCGGCAGGCGGCAGCAGCGCTAGATACCCTGCCAGCAGCGAGGTCTTCTCCGAGGTGCGAGTGGTGCCGGCGACGCGTTCCGCCAACTCGCTCCAGCCAAGCATGGCGGCGATGGTATACCTTCGCCTCGTGTATCCCGCTCGACGCTCCCCGATCGATCCGCTGGGCCGAACCGGAGGCCACCATGGCCGCGCTGCCTGACCACGAAGCGTGGCGTCCAGAGGCCATCGGGGGACGGCTCGTGGTCCTGCGTCGGCACCGGGCCGAGAACCTGCGGGCCTTCGTGCGGTGGTACTCAGACCCGGAGGTGGCCCACCTCACTCGGTACCACCAGGCGCCGCTCTCGAACGACGAGGTTCAGCGCTTCTTCTACTCGAGGATCATGGGCGCGGACTTCCTGGCGATGGCGATACACCTGCGCGACACCGACCGACTGGTGGGCACATGCGCCTTCAGCCAGCTGGACGGCGACAACGGCTCGACGCTCTATCACATCACCATCGGTGAGCCCGACGCCTGGGGTCGCGGCTACGGCACCGAGGCCACGGATCTGATGCTGGCCCACGCCTTCAAGAAGTTGGCGCTGCACCGCGTGGGGCTGACCGTCTTTGAGTTCAACGCGCGTGCAATTCGAGCCTATGAGAAAAGCGGGTTCGTCGTCGAAGGTCGGGCCCGCGAGGCCGTCTTCCGCAATGGCCGCTTCTGGGACGAGATCCACATGAGCATCCTGCTCGACGAGTGGGAGGAGCGTCAGAAGAGCTAGCGCGCCTGCACGGCCTCCGGGCCGGGCCTTCGGGGCGGAGCCGTCATGCCGGACCGCCCGGGCTAGCTGGCCGCGACAGCCGCCTGCTTGGCCAGGTAGGCGTCGATGATGCTCTGAAGCGTCGCCGCGTTGAGCTCTTTCAGAATGGCACTCTCGGCTGCGTAGAAGACGTCGTGGACGCCGCACTCGCCATCGGCGCCGCAGGCCGTTCCCCGCATGACGCAGATCTGGCGGTGCGGATCGCCCTCCACCGCCTCGATGACCGTCAGGATGGTCACCGTCGAGGCCGACTTGGCCAGCTTGTAGCCACCGGCCCGGCCCGGATGCGCCTCGACGAGCCCTGCCCGTGTTAAGTCGCCCATGATCTGCGGCAAGAAGCGCGGCGGGATCTTCATCTCCTCCGCGATCTTGCGGCTGGCCAGGAGACCCTCGCGGGCCATGGTCAGCGCCAGCATGGCGCGGATGGCGTAGTCGCTGCGTTTGGTCAGGTCGAGTCGCATTGTCCCCTGAGTATCGCGCGCTCCACGCGCGCCAGCACCCTGCCGTTGGTCCCGGCATGTCGTGACGGCTGGCAGAAAGCGTAGCAATCTGCGCAGCAATTTGCCAGGTTGCCACGCAAGCCAGGTGGCAACGCAAGGAAGCGCGGGCCGGCAGCACGGCCGCCCGTTCGGCCATTCGTCAGCCTATTAGGTAGGTGACCGTGACCTGGATCGTGATGTCCGTCGTGCCCGTCTGGATCGGCGTCGATGACATGGCTTTGGCCCCATCCAGCGCCGCGCCCGCGGCGAAGTAGATCGGCGTCGGCTGGCTCGACGTCTCGGTGATATTGGCCACGCCCTTGACCGAAACCCCAGCGGCCTGCGCCAACGCGTCGGCCTTGGTCCTGGCATCGGCCATGGCCAGTCGGCGGGCCTGGCTCTGTGGCGCCTTCGGGTCACCGACGCGGAACGTGATGCCGTTCACGGTCGTTGCGCCCGCCGCCATCGAGTCGTCCACCACCGACGCCACCTTGCTGATGTCGCGGACGGTCACTCGGATCGTGTTGGCGAACTGATAACCCGTCAGCCGTGGGTTGGCACCGTTTGTGCCGTAGTCGTAGACCGGATTCAGGCTGATGTTGACGGTGACGATGTCCTTCGGGTCCACGCCGGTCTTCTTGACGGCGGCGATGACCGAGGTCATAGACGTGGCCGCAGACGACTGGGCCGCGGCAACGGTCGGCTTCTGGGCCATGACCCCGATGACCACATCGGCGACATCCGGCGCCACGCTGACCACGCCGTTGCTGGAGACCGAGACAGTGTGTTCGGGCGCGGTCGTGGTGGGGTCGGCGCCGAGGGTCGGGTGGCCGCTGATGATCGGGCCGAGAATGAGGCCGACCAGGAGGCTGGCGGCGGCGGTCACGGCAATCGCCCGACCGAATGTGATCGGGCCGAGATGGCTCCTGCCCGGGCTTTGCTGGGCCGTGGTGTTCGGTGTCTGGTCGTTCATCGTCGTCTCCGTGATGGTTCTTGAGGCCGCATTCGGCGCGGTACACGCCAAGGACGCCCGCCGCGCCATCCCGGTTCCCGCTCGCTACGATAGCGGCATGAGTCCGACCGAAGCCAATCCCTGGCGGCGGGTCTCTCGCCGAACCGCCTACGAGAACCCCTGGCTCGAGCTGTACCACGACGAGGTGATCCGGCCAGACGGCCAGCCCGGCATCTACGGCGTTGTTCATTTCCTGCACCGGGCGATCGGCGTCGTGCCGCTGGACACGGAGCGCGACGCTGTGCTGTTGGTCGGGCAGTACCGCTACACGCTGGACCACTACTCCTGGGAAATCCCCGAGGGCGGCGGTCAATTCGACGAGTCGCCCGAGGAGGCGGCCCGCCGCGAGTTGGCCGAAGAAACGGGCTACAGCGGTGGCGAGTGGCGCGAGCTCTGCCGGGCCGAGCTGTCCAACTCGGTCACGGACGAGATTACGGTCCTGTTCGTGGCCACAGGGCTCGTCGCGGGAACGGCCACTCCGGAAGGCACGGAGCAACTCCAGCTGCGCTGGGTTCCGTTCGCGGAGGTCATGGCTATGATCCGGCGCGGCGAAATCGCCGACGCGATGACAATCCTGGCCATGCAGCAACTGGCCCTGGAGCGGGCTGCGCGGTAGGGCGCGGAAATGGCAGGGGCGGCTGGGGCGACGTCACGTGGCGCGCCACGTAGCGGCAGCGCTTGCTCACCGGCCCGCCAGGCGGACCTGGGGCATGGCCCGAATGGGCCAAAGTCCACTCCGCGCCGCCCGATGTATGATCCTCTTCCATGCAGGGTGCATAGGGATTATGCGTTCGGTCGCCACCCCGGGCACCCCCGGTAGAGGCGACCGGCACAGGCGGCGCAAGACCGGAGGCGCGTCATGGTCGAGCCCAGGGTTTCAGACCAAGGCCTTGCGGCGCGTCCCTCGGCCGAGCCGGCGCCTGGCCCTGCCGGCGAGCCCGCCGCCACTCAGGCCGCTCACGCCGCGCCCGCACTCGCCACGCGTCCCGACGACGCCCCCTTCGTCAACCTCCGCGACCCTGCCCGCGCCCTCGGGCCGGACGGCCACCCCGCCGTCAGCCGCCGAGCGGCGATCTGGGCGGACGTGCCCGACGCGCTCTGGAATAGCTGGCACTGGCAGCTGTCCAACCGCGTCAACACCGTCGAGGAGATCGGCCGCGTCCTCAACCTCACCGACGACGAGCGTGGCGGGCTCTCTGCCACGGACAAGTTCCGGGTCGACATCACACCCTACTTTTTGAGTCTGATCGACCCTGACGACCCACAGGATCCGATCCGAAAACAAGTCATACCTACTGACTGCGAGCAGGAAGCCTTCACGGCGATGATGGAGGACTCGCTGGCCGAGGACCGCCACTCCCCCGTTCCGGGGCTTGTCCACCGCTATCCGGATCGCGTCCTGATGCTGGTCACGACCCAATGCGCGAGCTACTGCCGCTACTGCACCCGGTCGCGCATCGTGGGCGACGCCAAGCAAAACTTCAACCGCCACGACATCGAAGCCCAGCTCGACTACCTGCGCCGCACCCCGCAGGTTCGCGACGTGCTGCTCTCCGGCGGCGACGCCCTGACCCTCGCCCCCAAGCTGCTCGAATCGATCCTGCGCAGCCTGCGCGAAATCCCCCACATCGAGATCATCCGCATCGGCTCGCGCGTTCCGGTCTTCATGCCGCAGCGCATCGACGACGAGCTGTGCGACATGCTCGCGAAGTACCACCCGCTCTGGATGAATCTCCACTTCAACCATCCGAACGAGCTCACGCCCGAAGTCGCCCGAGCCTGCGACAAGCTGACCCGGGCCGGCATTCCTCTCGGCAACCAGTCGGTCCTGCTCGCCGGCGTCAATGACTGCGTCCACATCATGCGAGCCCTGGTTCACAAGCTCGTCGAGTTTCGCATTCGGCCGTACTACATCTACCAGTGCGATCTGGTCGAAGGCTCCGGCCATTTTCGAACGCCGGTCGGCAAGGGCATCGAAATCATGGAGGGCCTGCGCGGCCATACCTCCGGCTACGCGGTTCCGACGTATGTCGTGGACGCTCCGGGCGGCGGCGGCAAGATCCCGGTCATGCCCAATTACCTGATCAGCTACTCCGATCGCAAGGTCGTGCTGCGGAACTACGAGGGCTACATCACGACCTACGAGGAGCCGGAGCACTACCAGTCGCACGACAAGGCGAATTGCAAGTACTGCCAGCATCCGCGCTCCGAATCCGGCCAGGCCGGCGTCGAGGGCCTGCTCGACGGCAAACAGATGTGGATCGAGCCGGCGGGCTTCGAGCGGACGCATCGCCGCGGCAACGAGTCCGCGCACCGGCTCCAAAATCCCTCGAAGTGGGTCCCCTACGGCGTTGGAGCTATTGAAGGCACGGCCAGGCAGCCGTTGGACGGTTTGGAGCCGGGCTCGAACGCACAGACGCCGGGGACCGCGGTGGCCGGGGGCGAGAATGGCTTCGCCGTGCCAGAGCCCACGCTGGCGGGGAGCGGCGGCGCCTCAGAGCCGCAGGCTGTGCGCGAGCCCACGTTCACGTACGCTCCCGGCGAGGAGCCCCGCCCAGCCGAGGGCGAGCCCACAGGCTGGTCCCACGGGGAGCTGCTCTAG
>JANYJI010000074.1 GCA_025358525.1 Chloroflexota bacterium
ACGCAGTTCTTCGGCATCGTGGACCTCGGTGGCAACAACGGTGGTTGGATGAGCACATCCATCTGCAACGACCGTCCGGTGGTCGTACCACCCCCGCCGCCCTCAGCCTGGTAATTCGCCAGGGCATCTGATAAGCAGGTCAAGCGGTACGGGATTTCCCGCACCGCCCGACTTTTCTGTGCATGGCCGCGAGCCATTTGTGGGAAACGGGTGTAGCCTCTCGCCCGAGCCACTCGACCCGCCACGCGGGTTCCGCGAGAATCGCATGGAGGCCGAAATGCAATGGGTCACCCGTGAACACCCGCACACGGACCGGGTCGCCTGTCCCTGGCTGGTCCGCAAGTTCATCGAGCCCGACGCCGAGATCGTGTTCCTCCCCGCTGACGAGGTCCTGCCTTACGCCGAGCGTACGGGTGCAATCAGCTTCGACACAAAGGGCGCGCGATACACCCATCGCGACGGCCTGTGCTCCTTCGAGGTGCTCGTCGAGGAGTACAGCCTCGGCGGAGATCCGGCGCTATCGCTGATGGCCCGCGTCGTCCACGGGGCCGATGTCTCGGAGGATCGCGACGCAACGCCCCAATCGCCAGGGCTCCTCGCCATCGCCGACGGCTTCGCCATGCTGGGGTTGCCGGACCAGGAGCAGCTCGCCCTTGAACTTCCGGTCTACGACGCCCTGTACGCCTGGTGCCGGCGAGAAGTCGGGGCGGCCTGAGTGGCACCGACGTCGCCCCGACCCCCGGCCCGGCGACAGGCCCGGCCACAGACCCGGCGACAGGCCCGGCCAAGATGACCCTCGGTCGCGACGAGCGACTCCTGTTCGCCACGCGAGCCGTGCGGATGTTCGGCTACGGGCTTGCCTCAGTCGTGCTCGTGCTGTACCTGGCCGCCCTGGGTCTGCCGAATCCGGCCATCGGGCTCCTGCTCACGCTCACCTTGCTGGGTGACGCGGCGATCTCGCTTTGGCTCACGACGCACGCGGATCGAGTCGGGCGCCGCCGTGTCCTTTTCGCCGGGGCGCTGCTGATGTGCCTGGCGGGCGTCGGGTTCGCCTCGACGAGTGCCCTGCCGGTGCTGATCCTGGCGGCCACGATCGGCGTCATCAGCCCCAGTGGCAACGAGGTCGGCCCGTTCCTGGCAGTCGAGCAGGCCGCGCTTTCCCAGACCATCGCCGACCGTGCCCGAACCCGCGTCTTCGCCTGGTTCAACCTGACCGGCTCATTCGCGACGGCCACGGGTGCGCTCGTCGGTGGAGGAGTGGCCGGTGCCCTCATCGCCGCCGGTCGCGCACCGGTGGACGCCTACCGGGTCGTGATCGTCATATACGCCTTTCTCGGCCTCCTGCTGGCGGCCTTGTTCTGGCGGGTTTCGCCGCGAGTTGAGGTCGCCGAACCGCCTGATGCCTCGATCGCGCGTCGGCTCGGGCTGCATCGATCGCGCGGCGTAATCGCTCGCCTGTCGGCGATCTTCGCGCTCGACGCCTTCGGCGGGGGCCTCGTCGTGCAGAGCCTCGTCGCCTATTGGTTCCATCTCCGTTTCGGCGCCGATGTGGCCCTCCTGGGCGCCGTGTTCTTCGTGGCGAATCTGCTGGCCGGAATTTCCGCGCTCGCGGCGACACGGATCGCCGATCGCATCGGCCTGGTTCGGACGATGGTCTTCACCCACCTGCCGTCGAACATCCTGCTCGCCATGGTGCCGCTGATGCCGACCCTGCCCCTGGCCGTGATTGTCCTGCTGGCCCGCTTCTCGATCAGTCAGATGGACGTCCCGACTCGCCAGTCGTACACGATGTCGGTCGTAGACCCCGACGAGCGCTCGGCCGCGGCAGGCGTCACGGGCATCGCCCGAAGCCTCGGCGCGTCGGTCTCGCCCCTCCTGGCTGCGCCGCTGTTCGGTGTGGCCAGCCTGGCCGCCCTACCGTTCCTCCTGGCCGGCGCGCTCAAGATCGGCTACGACGTGGCCCTCTATCGCGGCTTCCGATCCATCCGTCCCGAGCACGAGCGGGCCGACTCGACAGACCGTCCCGCCCCATGATGCTCGGAGTCGGTGGCCACTATTCGGCAGGCGCCCGCACCCAGGCCTCTCGGCTGTCGTGCGCGAACTGCGCAAACGTGATCGGCGGCCGGCCGACGATGCGCGCGATGTCATCGGTGAGCCCGGCTGCCAGGCCGAACCGCGCGGCGGCGTAGATCCCGATGGTCACAACGACCATCATGCGCGGCATGCCTCGCTCTCGCATCCGACGCCAGTAGGCAAGCGGGCCCGGGTTCTCATAGCGGATGGTTCGCCCGAGCTCGGCCGTAAGAGCCCCGGCGACCTCGTCGTAGGTCAGGGCCGCAGGCCCGGTTGGTGTGTAGGCGCGTCCGGCGTGTCCGTCTTCCACCAGCGCTCGCGCCGCGACGGCCGCCACGTCACGGACATCGACGTGCGCCGTGCGCGACCGACGCCCGGCCGGGATCAGGATCTCGTCGCGTTCCCGGATGTCCGCCGCGTGCGTCGTGGACAGGTTCTGCATGAAGTACGCGGCGCGCACGAATGTCCAGTCAAGAGCGGAGGCTCGCAGCGCGTCCTCGATCTTGCGGTGCGGCACCAAACGGTTCTTGTCCGCGCCCTGGATCGAGAGGAAGACCACGTGCCGGACGCCCCGGCCGTGGGCGGCCTGCAGGGCGGGCGCGATCACGCCCTTGACGTCGGCGATTGCCGGAGGACGCAGAAGGAACATCCGCTCGATGCCGTCGAATGCGCCGAATGTGGCCGGCTCGCGGAAGTCGAACCGGACGATTTCAACGGCAGACCCGAACTCCGCCCGGGCAGTCTCAACGTTGTGCGCGGCGACGCGCACGCTGGCGCCCAGGGCGAGCAGTTCGCGGACCAGTGGCGTGCCGACGTTGCCGGGCGCCCCGGTCACGAGGATCGTGGCGCTCACTGAAGCCCCGGGCCGACTGATGCGATGGCCTTCCAGACCTGGTCGATGACCCGATCGCGCCAGGCGGCGTCGACGGGCTCGCCCAACGTCGCATGCGCCAGCAGCGCGCCGAACAGCAGCGCGTCGGCCACCTCGAGGTCGAGGTCCGTGCGGACATAGCCCGAGTCGATCCCGTGCTGCAGGAGGGCGTGGACCACGGCCTGCCGGGGCGCGAAGACGCGCTCGCGGAAGAAGGCAATCAGCTCCGGGTCACGGGTCTCCTGGGCGAGGAGCGAGCCGAGGATCGCCATACTGCCCGGTTTCGCCAGCGCGTCGGCCGTGGCCCCGAGTAGCGCCGCAAGGGCGCCACGCGTATCCGCCGGCAGGACCGGTTCCGGCGCGTCGGTCAGGTTGAGGATGGCCGCGACGACCAGTTCTGTCTTCGATGGGAAGCGCCTGTAGAGGGCGGGTCGGCCCACTCCGGCGGCAGCCGCAACTCCGGCCATCGAAAGACTCTGGTAGCCGACATCGCCGAGCATCCGAACCGTGGCGTCCATGATCCCCCGGTCGATGGACGAGTGGCGAGGTCGTCCCCTCGTGACCGGGGCCGCGGCGGTCATTGGGCGGCCTCGAGCTGGACCAGGACGAGGTGCGCGTGCTGCGTGGCCGTGGCTTTCGCCTCGGGCGCCACGTGCCCTGTATCGTCCACCGCGAGCCCGAATCCGCGGAGCATCCCGGGCCCGCGGCCGGATACTTGGAGGGCCACGACCTCATCGTAGCGGGGGTCGTCGGGCATAACGACCTCGGCGTGGGCCCCGTGCCAACCGTCCGCGAGCCGTACGCGGACTGGCGCACCGCCGACCAGGTTGCGCCACCAGGTGTAGGCCGGTGACGTCACCATGACGACCCAGTCACCGCGCCGGACGTAGCCGACCGGCGTCCTGAACATCCGTCCGCTCTTGCGGCCCCGGAACTCGAGGAGCAGGAGCTGGCGGGCCACCCGGCCGGAAAACCGGGAGTCCAGCAGGCGTCGCATGAGCGGGTTCAGCGCGTCGACCACGCGGCGCATGACCTTGAAGCGGCGAGTCTCGATGAGAGGACGCGGTTTGTCGACAGTAGGCATCGGGTCCATCCTGAGTAGGAATACAGGCCAGGCCCGTATCATACCACCACCGCCACTGGCCATCGTTGTCCCTTGGCCCGCTCTCGATCAGTCAGACGCGGGCACGCCTGGACGCTGTTCAAGTTCACGTCCCCATGCTTGGGGCTGCTGTTCGTATTGCTTGCGCTCAACGCGGTCTTCAGCGCGTAGGAGTGCCTGTGTCCGATAGCCCCGAGGAGGCCGACTCGGGCTGGCTCGCGCCGGCCATAAAGGCGAGGGTTTCAGCCATGGGACGGATCCCGTCGTAGGCGCCGAGGGCGGTCACACAGCAGGCGGCAACCGCATTTGCGAGGCGGCCCGCCTCAGCCAGGTCGCGCCCGGACAGGACTCCGGTGATGAACCCAGCGCACCAGGCATCGCCTGCCCCCGTCGCGTCGACCGCAGTCACCGGGAACGCCGACACGGTGACCTCCTTGCCCTCCGGGCCGAGCAGATAGCAGCCGTCCTGGCCAAGCTTGATCCCAACAGTACCCACGCCCCGATCCAGGAAGAAGCGGGCCATCGCGCGAGGGTCCGTCAGCCCTGTGATGTCCTTCGCCTCGTCGTAGCTCGGCAGGAAATAGTCGAGCAGCGGGAGGCACGGCGCGACCTTGTCGGAGAGCCTCCCGGTCGCGTCCCAGACGGTGTCTAGAGCCGTGAGCATCCCGCCGTCTCGAGCTCGCGCGAGGGCACTTGCCGCCGACCAGTCGAACTGACCGAGGAGCCCGAACTGGGCGATGAAGAAGACCCGGGAGCGGGCCGCCACCGACCAATCGATGTCGGTGGCGTCGAACGTCCCCATGGCGCCCAGGGTGTGGAGCATGCAGCGCTCACCGCCGGGAAAAACGAAGACCATGCTGGCCGACGTCCCGGTGTCCGTCGCGGCGAGGCCGGCGACGTCGATCCC
>JANYJI010000078.1 GCA_025358525.1 Chloroflexota bacterium
CGTGGTCACGCTCGACGCCGATACGCGGCTGCCTCGGGGCGCCGTGGGGCGCCTCGTGGGCACGATTGCCCACCCGCTCAACCAGGCGACCTTCGATATCCGAGCCGGCCGCGTGACCCAGGGCTACGGCGTGCTCCAGCCTCGGATCACCTCGACCCTGCCGGCCGAGCACGAAGGCTCGGCATTCCAGCGGATCTTCTCCGGGTCGGCCGGAATCGACCCGTATTCATTTGCGGTTTCCGACGTCTATCAGGACCTGTTCCGCGAGGGCAGCTTTACGGGCAAGGGGATCTACGACCTGGATGCTTTTAGCGCCGCGATGGCGGACCGGGTGCCCGATAACACGCTCCTTAGCCACGACCTGTTCGAGGGCGTCTTCGCCCGCGCGGGGCTCGTGACCGATGTCGAGTTCTTCGATGAATACCCCTCGAACTATCTGGTATCGACGGCTCGCCAGCACCGCTGGGCGCGGGGCGACTGGCAGCTACTGCCCTGGATCGTTGGTCGCGCCCGCGACGCTACGGGCCGCGCGAGCCGGCGCTCCATGCCCGGTATCGCCCGCTGGAAGATGGTCGACAACCTGCGCCGGACGATGTCCGCCCCGCTCACGCTGGCCACGCTAGTTGCGGCCTGGACGCTCCCGTGGGTCTCGGCCGGCGTGTGGACCGCGTTCATCATGGCATCGGTAATGCTGCCCGAGGCGCTGCCCGTCCTGGCGGGACTGCGCCCCAAGCGGCAGGGCATCTCGAAACGAAGCCACTTGCGAGCCGTGGGCGGGGACTTCTCCCTCGCCGCGGCTCATGTCGGCCTGAACTTGATGTTCCTCGCGCACCAGGCGTGGCTGATGGTCGACGCGATCCTGCGGACACTGGCGCGGCTCTACGCCACTCGGCGAAACCTCCTCGAGTGGATGACGGCCGCCCAGGCCAAGGCCAGCCACGACCTCGATCTCGCATCGTTCTACCGCCAGATGGCGGGCGGCGTCGCTATCGCGGCCGTGGCCGCCGTTCTCGTCCTCGCCGTAAAGCCGGGCGCGGGCTGGCTCGCCGCACCGTTCATCGTGCTCTGGCTGCTTGCGCCCGTGGTGGCTCGATGGGTCAGCCTCCCACCCGCCGATTCGGCCGCGCGGCAGCTTTCTCCGGCCGACGTCGGGGCGCTCCGCCTGACCGCCCGCCGGACCTGGCGGTTCTTCGAGGCCTTCGTCGGTCCGGAGGACCATGGGCTGCCGCCCGACAACTTCCAGGACGACCCCACGCCGGTCATCGCGCATCGCACTTCGCCGACGAACATCGGGATGTACCTGCTGGCGACCGTGACGGCTCGCGACTTCGGTTGGATCGGGACGCTGGAGATGGTGGAGCGACTCGAGACCACGCTCGCGACCATCGGGAGCCTCGAGCGGTTCCGCGGTCACCTGTACAACTGGTACGACACGCGCGACCTGCGCCGTCTCGATCCGGCGTACGTTTCGTCGGTCGACAGTGGCAATCTCGCCGGCCACCTGCTCACCTTGTCGAATGCGTGCCGCCAGATGATAGACCAGCCCCTTCCGGTCGCGGCCGCGCTGGCCGGGATCGGCGATGGCATCGCGCTGACCCGGGAGGCGGCCGGCGCGATCGGCGACGAGCGGAGAAGTCAGACGCTCACCAGGCGGCACCTCGGTGAAGCCCTCCAGCCGCCCGCATGGGCCAACGCCGCTGTCCCCGCGACGCCCGAGGCCTGGGCGGACCGCCTGGCCGAACTGTCTGCATACGCCCGGACGCTGGCGGACGTTGCCGCGGCTCTCACCGCAGAGCGGGGCGAGGCTCCGGAGGGCGAGCTGGTGGCCTGGGCCGAGGCGGCTCGGCTGGCCGCAAGCAGCCACGTTCGAGACCTCGCGCTACTCCAAACCCATCTAGGAGTGCCCGCCTTCCCGACGATCGCCGAGATGTCCGATCCGCCGGTTGGCGAAACGGGCGTCGTATCTCCGGCCGCGGCGATGCTCGTGCGGCGCCTCCAGGCGATCGCGGACCAGGCCCAGCAGCTTTTCAGGGAGATGGACTTCAGCTTCCTCTTCGACCCGACCCGCAAGCTCTTTTCAATCGGTTTTCGGGTCCAGGACGGCACGTTGGACACGAGCTATTACGACCTCCTCGCCTCCGAGGCACGCCTCGCCAGCTTCCTCGCTATCGCCAAGGGGGACGTCGCCCCAGACCACTGGTTCAGGCTCGGCCGGGCCCTGACACCCGTCGGTCGTGGCTCCGCCCTGATCTCGTGGTCCGGGTCCATGTTCGAGTACCTGATGCCCGCCCTCGTGATGCGCGCTCCTGCCCTGAGCCTCCTCGACCAGACGCACCGGCTCGTCGTGGCCCGCCAGATGAGCTACGCCGCTCAGCTTGGCGTGCCCTGGGGAATCTCCGAATCCGCATTCAACGCGCGTGACGTCGCCCTGACCTATCAATACTCGAGCTTCGGCGTGCCCGGCCTCGGCCTCAAGCGGGGCCTGAGTGAGGATGTGGTCATCGCGCCGTACGCGACTGCGCTCGCGGCCATGATCCAGCCACAGGCCGCGGTTCGGAACTTCGCCCGCTTGTGCAACGCTGGAGCGAGCGGGCCGTACGGCTTTCGGGAGGCGCTCGACTACACGGCGCGCCGGCTCCCCGAAGGGGCCTCGGTCGCAATCGTGAAGAGCTACATGGCACATCATCAGGGGATGGCGCTGGTGGCCCTCGGCAACGTCATCAACGACCGCGCGATGGTAGAGCGCTTCCACTCCGACCCGATCGTCGAGGCCACGGAACTGCTGCTTCAGGAGCGGGTGCCGCGCGACGTGCTGGTTGCCAGGCCACGGGCTGAAGAGGTGAAGGGCACCACCGATGTGCGCGATCTCGTGCCGCCGGTCGTCCGTCGTTTCACCTCGCCCCACGGCTCGATACCACGCACGCACCTTCTGTCGAACGGCCGGTACGCGGTCATGGTGACGTCCGCTGGATCCGGCTACAGCCGCTGGCGTGACGTGGCGGTGACCCGCTGGCGCGAGGACGTGACTCGTGACTCGTGGGGTAGCTATCTCTTCCTGCGCGACATGAACACCGGCGTGGTGTGGTCGGCGGGCCATCAGCCCAGTGGTGTAGAAGCAGACACCTACGAGGCCGTTTACTCGGAGGATCACGCCGAGTTCTCCCGTCGCGACGGCTCGATCGCGACGCGATTGATCGTCGTCGTGTCGGCTGAGCACGACGCGGAGATCCGCCGCGTCTCGCTGACCAATCTGGGCTCGCACACTCGCGAGATTGAACTGACGTCATACGCTGAGATCGCTCTCGCGCCTCCGGCGGCCGATGCAGCTCACCCGGCCTTCCAGAACCTGTTCGTTCAGACCGAGTTCGTGCCCGATATCGGTGCCCTTTTGGCGACCCGCCGCCCAAGATCCAAGGATGAGAAGCCGATCTGGGCTGCCCATGTGGCGGCCGTCGAGGATGAGGCCGAGGGGGTCATCCAGTACGAAACGGATCGTGCTCGTTTCCTCGGCCGGGGCCGGTCCGTCCGCTCGCCGGTCTCGGTCATTGATGGGCGGCCGCTCTCGAACACCGTCGGCTCGGTGCTTGATCCGATCTTCAGCCTGCGCTGCCGGGTCAGGCTGGCTCCGGGCGCCACCGCCCACGCGATCTTCTCCACGGTCGTCGCCGAGTCACGGGAGGAGGTCCTGGACCTGGCCGATAAGTACCGTGAGTCGGCCATTTTCGAGCGGGCGGCGACCCTGGCCTGGACACAAGCCCAGGTTCAGCTCCATCACCTGGGGATCGAGGCCGACGAGGCCCACCTCTTCCAGCGCCTGGCCAATCGAATCATCTACTCCGATCCGTCACTTCGCCCCGCGGCGAGCCTGCTGGCCAGCAACCAGCGGGGGGCATCTGGATTGTGGGTCCACGGCATCTCTGGCGACCTGCCCATCGTTATGGTGCGGATCGACGAAGTCGAGGACCTCGACATCGTTCGGCAGCTGCTCCGCGCCCACGAGTACTGGCGACTGAAGCTCCTCGACGTTGACCTCGTGATCCTCAACGAGCATGGCGCCACCTACGCCCTGAACCTCCAGGAGTCGCTGGAGGCCGTCGTGCGGACGAGCCAGTCGAGTCTGGTGCCGGAGGGCCGTCCGGGACACGGCGGGGTGTACATCCTGCGCGGCGACCAACTCTCCACAGAGGACCGCACGCTCCTCCAGACGGCCGCTCGAGCCGTCCTACTGAGCCGCCGGGGCAGTCTTTCGGATCAGGTCATCCGCCTGGAGCGTCCCGCGGGAAGGATCGCCCCGCCCCCAGCGCCACCTGTTTCGAGGCAGACCAGGAGCGAGCCGCCGGTGCCGCGTCCGGAGCTGGAGTTTTTCAATGGGCTCGGTGGCTTTGCTCAGGACGGGCGTGAGTACGTCACCATCCTCGGTCCGGGACAGTCCACCCCGGCGCCCTGGTTGAACGTGATCGCCAACGCGTCATTCGGGTTCCAGGTCTCCGAGTCCGGGTCGGGCTATACGTGGTCCGGGAACAGCCGCGAGAACCAGCTCACCCCCTGGTCCAACGACCCAGTCAGCGATCCGGTGAGCGAGGCGATCTACATACGGGATGACGACAGCGGGGAGCTGTGGGGCCCAACGGCCCAGCCGATCCGGTGCGAGGAATCGACATACGTCGCCCGTCACGGCGCTGGATACAGCCGCTTCGAGCACCTTCACGACGGCATCGGGCTCAACCTCGTCCAGTTCGTTCCGCTCGACGACGCCCTGAAGGTGTCGGTGCTGACTATCGAGAACCGATCGGGGCGCTCCAGGCGGCTATCGGTGACCGCCTATGCCGAATGGGCGCTGGGCACATCGCGCGGCGCCAGCGCCCCCGGGATCGTTACGGCTCTGGACTCGGCGACCGGGGCGATCCTTGTGCGTAACCCCTGGAACACCGAATTTGGCGGCCGGGTCGCTTTCTTGGACCTCGGCGGAAGGCAGACGGCGTGGACGGCCGATCGGACCGAATTTCTTGGCCGCAACGGCGCTCCGGAACGGCCCGCCGGCCTGCAACGCGGACACAGTCTGGGGGGATCCATCGGCGCCGGCATGGATCCATGCGCCGCCCTGCAGACCAGTTTCGAGCTTCCGAATGGAGGGCGGACCCAGGTCCTCGTGCTGCTTGGCCAGGCGGACGGAGCCACGGCGGCGGCCGACCTCGTACGGCGAGGGCGAGCAGCCGACCACGAGGCGACGCTGCGCACCGTGGCGAGCCACTGGGAAGATACCCAGGGCACTGTCCAGGTGCGAACGCCCGACCGCTCGATGGACATCATGCTCAACGGCTGGCTCATCTACCAGACGCTCGCCTGCCGGTTGTGGGCGAGAACGGGGTTCTACCAGGCCGGCGGCGCCTATGGGTTCCGCGACCAACTTCAGGACGTCATCGCCCTGATGACCTCCAAGCGCGATCTCGCTCGGGAACATCTCCTGCGGGCCGCGGCACATCAGTTCGTCGAGGGTGACGTCCAGCACTGGTGGCATCCGCCCTCCGACAGGGGCGTCCGGACTCGGATCTCGGACGATCGCCTCTGGCTGCCGTATGCGGTTGGTCGCTACCTCGCGGTTACGGGCGACACGTCCGTCCTCGACGAGAACGTTCCATACGTCGAGGGGCCGGCGCTACGGCCGGACCAAACGGACGCCTACTTTATGCCGGAAGAGTCACGGGAGACGGCTTCGCTGTTCGACCACTGTGTGGCGGCTGTTGACCGAAGCCTCGCGGTCGGTGCGCACGGTCTGCCGCTCATCGGGTCGGGCGACTGGAACGACGGCATGAACCGGGTGGGTTATATGGGCCGGGGCGAGAGCGTTTGGCTGGGTTGGTTCTTGTGCACCGTCCTTGCCGATTTCGCGCCGATCGCGGATGCCCGTGGCGAGCGTCCTCGTGCGGATCGTTGGCGAGTTCACATGAAGGCGCTCCGGCGGGCGCTCGAGCGCGACGGTTGGGATGGCGACTGGTACCGTCGAGCCTTCTTCGATGATGGCACTCCGCTTGGCTCCGCCAGCAACGCCGAGTGCCGCATAGACTCGATCGCCCAATCGTGGAGCGTCCTGTCGGGGGCCGCCAATCCTACGCATGCGAACCGGGCGATGGCCGCTGTTGAGGAGTACCTCGTCCGACGCGGCGATGGTCTCGTCCTCCTGTTCACCCCGCCGTTCGACCACTCCGACGTCGATCCGGGCTACGTCAAGGGCTATGTGCCGGGCATCCGGGAGAACGGTGGCCAGTACACCCACGGAGCCATCTGGTCGGTCCTTGCCTTCGCCGCTCTGGGCGACGGTGACAAAGCGGGCGATCTGTTCTCAATCTTGAACCCTATCAACCACGCCAGCACCCGGGCCGGAGTCCAACGCTACAAGGTGGAGCCGTACGTCATGGCGGCGGACGTCTACACCGAACCGCCGCATGTCGGCCGCGGCGGTTGGACCTGGTACACCGGCTCAGCGGGCTGGATGTACCAGGCCGGCCTCGAATGGATCCTTGGCTTCCGTTTGCGTGGCACGACCCTCCTGATCGAGCCCTGCATTCCACGCGCCTGGCCGCGCTACGAGATTGACTTCCGCTATCACTCCGCCACATACGAGATCGTCGTGGAGAACCCCCAAGGGGTCAGTCGCGGGGTGGCGTCGTCGGAACTCGACGGAGGGCTGCTGCCAAGCGGCGCCGCGATCCCGCTCGTCGACGACGGCGCCACGCACCATGTTCGGGTCGTCCTCGGCCAGGTGCAGAGCTCTCTCACCCCGACCGCCACGCCCGCCTCGGCCAGCTAGGGCTCCTGGCTCAGAACGGGCTCTACTCCTCGGCCGCTACCGACGGCTGCGGCGCAGCCGAAACGATCAACTGGACAGGTAGCAGGACCGTGACTCTGGCTCCGCGAGGTGCGACGTTCTCCGCCCAAGCTTCTCCGCCATGAGCCCTTGCCATCTCGCGAACGATGGCCAGCCCCAGGCCCGAGCCGCCGCCGCTGCGCGATGGATCGGCCCGGAAGAACCTCTCGAAGACTCTTTCGGTCGTGCCGGGAGGGAAGCCGGGGCCATCGTCGGTGACGCTGATCGAGATCCCGGGCGGTCGACCCTGCATCGTGAGCGGCGCTGCCATCAGCCAGACGTGGCCTCC
>JANYJI010000080.1 GCA_025358525.1 Chloroflexota bacterium
CGCCCGTCAACGGGGTCATCGGCTCGAGTCTGGCCGAGGCCGGTGAGGCCGTAGAGTACGGACAGGAGCTGGTCCGCATCGAGCTGCCGGAGCAAGTTCCTCCGGAGCAGGCTCCTGCGGGCGGGGCTCCTGCGGGCGGGGATGGCGGTGCTCGGGTTGTGGAGGGGGACGGGTGAGTGGGCCGACTCGGCATCCGCGTGGCCGCCACTCAGACGAACTTCGACAGGGCGAGGCTCGATCGCCCAAGCCTCGGCCGGTCCACGGCCAGCTCGATCGCCGGCCCGAGCCTCGCTCGCAGGATCGAGACCCAGACGCGAAGACGCGCGGCATGGAACGACTGGCCGACCTGCTGCCGCAGACCGCGCGCAAGTTCGGCCTCGAAGACCAACTCGCGCAGGCCAGGGCAGCCGCGGCCTGGCTGCGTCTGATCGAGGAGCGTGTTCCCGCCGCCGTCGGTGCGTGCCGTCTGAGCGGCCTGAGTCAGGGTATTGCCACGATCGAAGCCGACCAGTCAATCGTGGCCCAGGAGATCCGCCTCCGCTCGCCGGAACTCCTGACTGCCCTTCGCACGTCAATCCGGACCCCTGTCCGTCAGCTCAGGGTGGCGACGCGACACGTATAATCGCCGCCTGTGAAAGCCGGCCCGGCCGCCTGGGATGCGGCCGGGTCCCATGAACTCCACCAGTCCCGCCGCTAGTAGCCGCCAATGGCCGTCCGTCTGCACATGAATCTCGGCGTCGTCGCCGAGTCACAACGCCTCCCCGGCTCCGCTGACACGGTGGTCGTGGTCGAGCCAAATATCGGCTCTACGTCCCGCACCAAGGGCAACCTCTATCTGCTCGTCACGGCGGCGGGCGGTCGAACGCTGCGTGAGGCCACAAAGCTCGTCGCCGACCGGATCCGCGAGGACTACTACTACGATCTGTCGGCCGGCATCGCTGGATGCCTGCGTAAGGCCGTTCGGGCCGCCAACAACGTCCTGCTCCACTCGCCCGAGAGGCCCGCGACAGGTCCGGGAGAGCCGCCACCCATCGGCCTCGCCCTGGCCGTGGTCCGAGGCAACGAGCTATATGTCGCCACCATTGGTGCGGCTGAGGCCTACCTCATGAGACAGGCACGCCTTCTGACGCTGCCAGATCCGAGCCCCGGGAGCGGTCTGCCGGCAGAGGAGATCGATGGGCCCGAGGTCTGGCACGGCGAGATAGCCGCCGGCGACTGCCTGATCCTGATATCACCCAACGTCACCAGGCGCATCGGCCTCGGGCCGATTCAGGATGCGGTCCTGCAGCTTCACCCGCAGGCTGCCGTCGATGAGATACACAGCCAGTTCGGCTCCGGCAGCCTCGGCAGCATCGGCGGCGACGGTGCCCTCTTCGTCGAAGCGTCCGAAGTGGCGTCTACGCACAAGATTGGGCCACTCAAGCCCGTCTGGCCCAGCGACTCGCTGGCGGGCACTCCTGAGCGCTCTCCTATCCCCCTGGCGGACGCGGTAGGTGGCGGCGTGGCCACGGTCCAGATGTCAGCGCGCCACGCCCAGGTGGCGGCCGACAGCTGGCTGCGACGGGGCGTCTACAGCATCTTCGACCGCATGCCCCAGCGGACCATGTCACGCGGCCGCGTGATGCCCCTGATCGTCCGGCGGGAGCGCCAGCAGAGAGCCGCGATTGCCGTCATCGGCCTGCTGACCGTCATCGCCATAGTCGTCAGCGGCATGTGGGTCTTCTCCGGCGGCAGCCACAACGACAACATCCCCCGCCAACAGGCGGCCCAGCAGGCATTTGCCAAGGCACGGTCCGACATCGACGCCGTCTACGGAAAACTCCCCGATCTGATGTCCAGCGATCCCGAGAAGGCGGCCATCTATCTTAAGGAAGCCTTCAACAACCTCAAGGTGGCCCAAGACAACGGCTACGAGCCTGCCCTCCTGGCCGATTCTCAGGACAAGGTGACGGCTGGCCTGAATCGCTACTACCACGTCACCACCATCCAGCCACACATAGTGGCCTCGCTCGGTACCGACGATCTGACGGCGGCCGTATTGGGACCGCCAGGGGACGGCGCGGCGTACGTCCTGGATCGTACGGTCAGTACCGTCTACCGCATCGATCTCGAGACGGGCACCAAGATCCCAGTCGTCCGGGTGGGCGGAGAGCCCCAAAGCGGCGGGGCCATCGTCGGCAACCCGCGCCTGCTGGGCACCGGAGGACCGAACATCCTCGTCCTTGATGACTTCAACTCACTCTGGCGCTGGCGTCCGGCGAATGGCGACAAAAAGGGCAACGGCAAGCTCCTCCCGGTCAACATCCCAGACAACAACAACTGGCACACCGGGGCCCGAGCGATTGGCACCTTCATCGTCAACGCGCAGCTTGGCCAATACAATCTCTACATCGTCGTACCAAGCGCGCAGCAGATCCTGAAGTACCAGCCCGCAGCCGATGGCGGCAGTTACCCTACGGCCGCGCGACTCCCCTATCTGAGCGTTGGGCAGGACCTGACGTCAGTCGACGACATGTACGTCGACGGCAAGGTCTACTTGGTCGACCACGGCAAGATCACCCAATATGAACTCGGGCAGGCGGCCCGCGGCTGGACGCCAGACCCACCCAAGAACATTCTGCTCCGACCTACGGCGCCGTACTACAAGCACATCACGGCCGATAATGCGGCTCAGGACCAGGGCACCTTCTATGCCTACGATAGCTTCAATCGCCAAGTCGTTGCCTTCAAGAAGAGCGACGGCTCGATCGTGGGCCAGTACATTGTCCCGCCCAGGATGAACTGGTTCTCTGCTCTGACCGGACTCTTCGTCGTCCCCGGGACGGGAAGCGCCATGCCCACCCTCTACTGGACCGAGGGCTCAAACCTCATGAGCGCCTACCTGGACCCATCGGGACTGCCGCCTAGCCCCTCCCCTTCGTCGGCCAAGACAACCCCGACCCAGCTCACGCCAGGCAGCGCCGGAGTGCCGACAGCCTCTGCGGGCACCAGCCGCTAAGTCCATTCGAGTCAGGCGCAACAGGTCCATGCGCCAGCCGCCCACGCCGCGGCTGGAGTGGGATAATCGAGCCATGACAGAGCCGCTCGCCGAAGTGGTGGTCGAGAGCGTCCGCGTCCACATGCTCTCGAGCCAGCACGTCGTTCTGCTCAAACAAACGGACAGGGAGCGATACCTCCCAATCTGGATCGGCCCGTGGGAGGCGAACGCCATCGCCACCCGCCTGCAGGGCGTCACATCTGAGCGGCCCTTGACGCACGATCTCTTCGCTACCACTCTCGCCGAATTAGGGGTCGAGTTGCAGCGGGTCATCGTGTCCAGCCTCGCCGACGAGACGTTTCACGCCACTCTGGAGCTCGAAAAGGACGGCCATACTTACGCTGTCGATGCCAGGCCATCGGATGCCCTGGCGCTAGCGGTTCGGACCGGAGTGCGGATCTACGTCTCCACCGAAGTACTGGATCGCGCCGGCGTCGAGCCGAAATCTCAGGCTGACGAGCGCCTTCAGGTCTTCCGCGAGTTCATCAACTCGCTCGACTTGGACCTCGACGAAGAACACCGCGAGGGCCCTGGGTCGAACCAACCGCCCCGCACCTAAGGGCGCCTAGCGTCTACCGCGCTGCCCGTGGTTCTAGCCGCGCATCGGTTCGCCGAGTCTCATTCCCTCGCCCCGCCGGAACCACAGTCGAAACCGCAGCGCCCAGAAGTCGCGGATCGCCCGGAAGACAACCGCTGGCTTGGCGCCGGTCGGCGAACCGGCCGTGCGCGGGTAATGCGGTACGCCCACCTCGGCCATTCTGAGTCCCTCGAAGCGAAGCTTGATCAGCAGCTCGGCCGTGAAGAAGGCTCCGCCGGACGAAACCCGGATCGGGGTCAGCGCGTCACGCTTGAAGAGCTTGCAGGCGCAGTCGATGTCGCGAACTCGGACGCCGAAGAGGATTCGGTTAGCGAAGCGGTAGATGCGGGCGTACCAACGCCGAATCGGCGGGTCAGCTCGCTTGAGGCGGAAGCCAACCACCACGTCCGGGGCATCGGCTGCGGCCATCCGCTCGGTCAAGCGGCCGACGTCGGCCACCTTGAACTGGCGGTCGCCATCGATGAAGGCGATGAGGCCATAGCGGGACGCGCGGAAGCCGGAGCGAAGAGCTGCTCCGTAGCCGAGGTTCGTTGGGTGATGGACGACTCGAAAGACGTCCGGATGCTTCGCCGCCAAATCATCGGCGATGGCTCCGGTCCGGTCGCGCGAGCCGTCATTGACGGCGATGATCTCGAACCTTTCGGCCAGGGCGGGCAGGGCGCCGAGAGCTTCCTCAACGAGGGCCTCGAGGTTTGCCTCTTCATTGTGGGCCGGAAAGAAGAGCGAGAGCTCCGCGACGCGCTTGGCCGTCGATGCGGAAGTCGTCGCTCGCAAAGCCGTCGCTCGCGACGCCTCGCCTGACTTGACCAGATCCGCGCTTGCGCTCACTTCATCCCCTTTCGACCAATTACCTGAATGATCGTCGTTCCGCTACCCAGAACGTACGGCTTAAAGTTGAAGTCGGAGCTCAACGCCTCCATTCCGTCGACGCCGCCTCTCAGTCTGATGGTGAAGACAGGCCTACTACCCAGGAACTTTTTGAAAACATCCTCAACCCCGCCCAAATTGTCGTCCAGGCGTGTCCGATCGTCGACAACATAGATGTCCGGTCTCATTCCAAGAACCTTCTGGCCGTACCAGAGTGTTGTGGAGGCGCTCCACCAGCTGACGATTACCGAGTTATTGGGCAAGCCGCCCTGGTCGGCAGGTGCCATTACGGCACGCAGCCAGACCGCGTCGGCGGTCTTGTTGGCCTCACTGGCGCCTCCCGGATTCAGGGCTCCTTCGGGCCTCTGGCGTTGCGACACGACGCCGACGACCGGGAAGACGAGGGCCGCGGCCACGACCATCTCGCCAATCAGGACAAGCCAGGGGGCCCAGCCGTCTGCGCGCCGGCGCGTCCCGGAGGGCCGTAGGGCGCGCCCAATCGCAGGGGCATCGGTGTCGGCTCCGGCAGCGACCGCGACTGCGCCGACCGCTGGGGGCTCGCCCACCGGGGACCCGCTCAGGAAACGCTTGCCGATCTCGCTCACAGCCCAGGTGGTCGCCGTGACGACGTCTGCCGCACCAAGGGCGGCCCAGGTCAGGACCACCAGCAGCGGTACCAGGTAATAGCGCTCGATGTCCGCGTTGGCGTACGAGGCCGCGAAGACGACTGACGCCACGAGGGAGAGGCCGCTCAGCAGGATGTAGCGCGGTCGCCGGACCAGGCTCGTGCCGAGGCCCACGGCGGCGAGCACGGCCAGCGGCCCGATCCAGCCCGTCATGAGGTCCATGACGTGCTTGGCTTTCGTGCCCAGGTCGCCGAGCGGATCCGACAGGCTGCCCCGGAACTGCTCTGCCAGGACCACATACTGAAAGCCGCTCGCAGTATCCGGATGGCCGTAGACGAGCGGGGCGTGCATGGCGGCGCGGATGGGGAGTTCCAGGAAGAGGACCGCGATCGTGAAGGTCAGGGCCGCGAGGCAGGCCACGATGGTTCGCCAGCGAAAGATGATCCGCGGGTCGCACGCCAGGACGTACAGCCCAATGGCAGGCGGCAGCAGCAGGGCCAGCGAGTGATTTGCCACGGCCAAGCCGAAGATCACGGCCGCAGCCACCAGCCAGCGATCGGCCCGCGTGACCGTCTCGGGGTCCTCGCTCCGGCGGCGCTGGTCCCACACGACCAGAACGACGAATAGGACCGCCACCAAGGCCACGTGGAACATGTGCGGATCGGCGTGGGTCGACAACCGCCAGAAGAGCGGCGTGCCGGCTAGGACGAGGCCGATCGCCAGGGCGACCAGGCGGCGACCCGTCAGGACCTGGACGAGGGCCACGGCTCCAGCGACGGCCAGGGAGGCGAGGAGCGCTTGGAGGAGGTTCATTCGGAAAGCCGGGTCGCCGAATGGCTGGAGCACGATCGAGGCCAGCCAGCCCAGGATCACGTAGGCTGGGTAGCCGGTGGGATGGGCTGTTCCGAGGACGGGGCCCACGGTCTGGAACTCGGCCGTGTCCCAGTTGCCGATGCCTGGCGCGAGCGTCGGAACCACGAGGAGCAGCGTCAGGGCTGCCGCTGCCGCGGGTGCCGCCGCTCCTCGGAGCCCTGAATCGGCGAGGCGCCGAAATCCGGGGCCGAGGGCGGGTTTGAGCCTGTTCACGCGATTACCAGCCAAGGATGGCTCCCCACATTGTTCCCCAGAAGTTGGCAATTATCGAAAGGCCCACCAGGACGGCCAGCGGCCAGAGCCGGCGAAGTCGGTTCGCTCCAAGGGCCACCAGAACGAGGGCAAACGGCGCGAAGTCGTTGCTGAACCGGTAGCCGAACTGGACCCAGCCCTGACTGAAATGCATCAGGTTGACGGTGGCGATGGCCAGCACGGCGATCGTAGCCCCTGCTGTGGCCCGATCCATTGTGAGGTGTCGTGCCGGACGCCAGGCCAGCAGTCCCATTAGGTAGGCCGGACTAGTTAGCAGAATGCTCGTTCCGGT
>JANYJI010000257.1 GCA_025358525.1 Chloroflexota bacterium
CGCCATCATCCCGCCCAGGAACCAGCGCATGGTGTCGCTCATGCCGTATGGCTGGCTGCCCGCCTCATCAAAGAAGAGTGCCTTGTCGCCGCCGCTGCCCCACAAAGAGATATGGAGGTGGCCGCTCGAGCCGGTCCAGTCGGCATATGGCTTGGCCATGAATGTCAGGCCGTAGCCGTTTAGCCAGGCGATCTCCTTGGCCCCGTGCTTGAACAGGACGCTGCGATCGGCCGACTCCACAACTTCGTCGTAGCTGATGTTGATCTCGTGCTGGCTCGGCGCTGCCTCGCCCTTGCTGAATTCGATCGGAATGCGCGCCGCCGTCATCTGGTTGCGGATCTGGCGGTAGAGCGGCTCGAGCTTTGTAGCCTGAAGGAGATGGTAGTCCTCGTTGTAGTAGCCCACCCGCTCGACGTCGTTGTAGCCTTTCTCGGCGAGGTCCTCGAACGTGTCGGATAGGACGTAAAACTCGAACTCCGTGCCGGCCTTGACCGTGTAGCCCATGCCGGCCGCCCGCTCGACCTGGCGCTTGAGCATCGTCCGCGGCGAGATCGGGATCTCCACACCGGCCTCGTCGATCGCGTCACACAAAACGATCGCCGTCCCCTCGAGCCAGGGCAGGACCCGCGTGGTCTCCCAGGCCTGGCGCCCGATCCAGTCGCCGTAGCCGGTCTCCCAGTTCATGAGCTTGAAGCCGGCCGGCGTGTTCATCTCCATATCCGTACCCAGCAGGTACGTGCAGAAGTGAATGCCGTGGTCGACGACGCCACCTAGAAATGCCTCGGCCTGGACGCGTTTGCCCATGAGGCGGCCTTGCATGTCCGTCAGAGCCACGATTACCGTGTCGATGTGGCCGTCGCGGACCATCTGCCGCAGTTCCTCGAGCTGGCGCGGCACTTCGTGGCGCTGGGGCACTTCGTGGCGCTGGGGCACTTCGTGGCGCTGGGGCACTGCGTGGCCCAGGCGGCGGCTGCCGGCGCCGTGCTCGTCGCTCATCGGTTCCTCCCTATGCGGTGCTGGGGCCAGTGGCTCGCGTGGCTGCGGTGCTGTGGCCGGTATTGTGGCGCGCGTAGCGCCCGAGGGCCACATGAACTGGGCACCAGAACTCTGGCCAGAACTCACCAAACCGCACCAGACCGACCTACTCAGCACCTGTGGCGTGCCTAACTGGGCCGAACCGTGGCAGACTTCGAGTCTTCGCCGCGTCCAGCCTGAGTCCTGAGCCGGGCTCATCCCGCTCCGAACCAGGGCACGGTCGAAGAGCCAAGCACGGACAGAGGTGGGCAACACCCCGATGAACGATCGCGAAGTCGAGGCCCAGCCCGGCGACAACCAAAAGATCGAGCTTGAAGGCGAGACACTCGAGCGACCCGAGTCGGCTCAGGGCATTACCACGCCCCGCAAGGCAGACGTGGCGCGATCCGACCAGGCGCGTCGCATGCGGCCCGGTTCGCAGGCCCGCCGAGTGGCCGAACCCGCCTCACCATCCATTCGCCTTACCGCCGGGCACCCGCTTTCGCGACCCCGCCGCGAGCGCAAGCTCAAGCGCCGCGCCTTTTCTCTGACTGGCTTTAGGAGCGGCTGGGCCTCTCTGGGCCGTGGCCTTGGCAATTACCGGCCGCCTGTCTCGCGCCAGGCCTTCCGGCCAGCGAACCTGCGCCGCCTCGTCTTCCGTCGGCCCACCCTCAAGGGCGTATTCGCCCTCACCGGCGGCGCGGCCGTTATTGCCATCGTGGCATCCCTGCTCGTAGCCCTGCCTAACCACCCAGCGGCGCCGACCGCCTCGGGCAGCATCTACGGCATCACCTGGCACGGGGCTGGCAAGGCGCCGACCGCGAAGATCGACTTCGGGCCCTACTTCACGACCTACGGCCCGGATATCCTCATGCTTGGCACGACCGGCCCCACAACGACGGTGTGGGCCTCGACGGACGGAGCCACCTGGACCCAGCGCTCCGGATCTGGGGCGTTCGACATAAGTGGCCGCCGGTTCGTGGCCCAGGGCATCTCCGACGACGGCAAAGGCGGTCTCGTGGCCGTCGGCAACAGCCTGGGGTCCGGCGCGACCGATGTAGTGGCCACGGCCTGGCACTCGCGCGATGGCAGCACCTGGACGTCGATGCCCGCGGATAACGCCTCCGGCCAGGAGATGATCGGCGGAGTTGCCTCGCGGCCCGGCGCGGCGGTGGCCGCCGGGAACGGCGTGGCGTGGCTCTCCACCGACGCCCGAACCTGGTCCCAGCAGGTCATGCCCGGCGCGGCCAACTACACCCTCAAGACCGTCGGTTCGTGGGACGGCGGCTTCGTCATCGTCGGCCTCTGGAACGGCACCGGACCGTCGCGCAGTGCCGGGTCGGCGGTCTGGTACTCGGCCACTGGCCGCGATTGGATCAGGGCCGCGACCTCGCTGGACGGCTTCGACGCCCGCGGCATCGCCGGTGCGAACGGCCGCATTGTGACTGTCGGGACCGACACCAGCATCGCCGCGCCAAGCCTTGCCGGCTCCTGGTCCTCTTCGGATGGCGTCACCTGGACCAAAGCCACCGCCCCGTCCGAAGACCTTACCGTCCCTATGGACGGCGTGGCCGCCGTCAACGGCACCTTCCTTGCCTTCGGAGCCCCGCCGGAAAGCGCCGCCGCCAGCGCGTCCCAGGCCGCGTCGGCCCTCCCCGGCAGCACTCCTCGGCCGGCCACAGTCGAGACCCTGTGGTCCTCCGACGACGGCAGCTCATGGATCCCAATCGCGAGTTCGGCCGGACCGCTCAGCCGCGCCCGCATGACCGGCGTCGGCGGCATGATCGCCCTCGTCGGCCGTGTCGGCGGCAACCTCAACGTCGTCACGGGAGAGGTAGTCATGGGCACGGCCCGTAAGCCGGCAGCGGCATCCGCCCTTCCCGCCAACTACGCGCTCACCCTGCAGAGCGGAGGCACGCCGATGATCGCTGTCGCCACAAAGGACGATGTTCTGGGCCCGGTCGTGAACTCCAAGGATCGCTTCGTGGTCTTCCTGACGGGTCCGACCGGCACCTCCGTATGGAGCTCCCCGGACGGCAGCCTGTGGTCCCAGGAGGCCGATTCGGATGCCCTGACCACCTCCGGCAACACCGGTCGACCGGTCATCCTCCAGGCGATCCCGGACGGCAAGGGTGGCATCATCGGCATCGGTCGCGTCACCAGCAGCTCGGGCGACACAGGCACGATCTGGCACCAGGCAAAGCCGGGAGAGTGGCACCAGGCTCAGATCCGGGACGACGCGCCGCCGGAACTGTCCTCGATAGCGGCGGGGCCAAATGGCTTCGTGGCGTCCTCCGACGTGGCCGGCGGATCGCAGATCCTCTACTCCACCGACGGCGACACGTGGCAGGCCGGGTCTATCGCAGTGGCCAGCGGCTTCGCCCTTACCGTGGCCTCCTACCGCTACGGCTTCGTAGCCTTGGGCGCCGACCCCGCCCACGGAGGAGCATCGACGGCCTGGACCTCGCCCGATGGTCGAACCTGGACGATGCGCACCGACTGGCGTCTGCCGGCCAACGCGACCCAGCTCTTCGGCCAGGACAACGGACTCGTGGCCTCGGCCGTGGCCGTGACTCCGGCGGCTTCCCCTGCCCCGTCGGCCACCGCCGGCGCTTCCGCCAAGGCCACGCCCACTCCCAAGGCTACCCCCACTCCCAAGGCTGTCCCTACTCCCACTCTAGGGCCGGCTCAGACCAAGCTGACCTGGTACTGGTCGTCCACCGGCGTGGTCTGGCAGTCGACCGGACTGACTACCGCGGACGGCGAAACGGCCGTCATCAACGGCCAGATCCTGGTCCTCGACGCGCCCGCAAAGGACTCCGCCAACTGGTCCGTCTGGACCAGCGCCGATGGCAAAACCTGGCAGCGGCCTCCCGCTGACGAGTTCCTGTTCCGCGGCCCGCGCACGGCCGGCGTGGGCGCCATCGGAAACCGGATCGTGATCGTGGGCATGGACGGCCCCGGCCAGCTCAAGGACTACTTCGGAGAGTTCAAGAGCCAGTAGCCCACCCTGAAAAGCGCGCTCAGGCCCCCGCAAGCTCCTCGGCCGCGTGCTCAAACTCCCGCTCGATCTCGGTCAGCTCGCTTTCGCCAACCTCGACGACCGGGCCCTTGAAGCGTCTGCGGGCCCACACGAAGTAGTACACGACGAGCGCGCCAAGGAAGACCACGTAGGCGATCAGCGTCCAGGGGTTGCCAGAGCTGGGCCACAGGAAAAGGATCGAGATCAGGACGATCCAGAGGCATGCCAAGGCGGCGATCGGCCTTGAGAAACGGCCCAGCCTCCAGACCGCATGGTCGCGCCACCCCTGCTTGCCGAAGAGCCCCAGTAGGATCGGCACGCCGTAGGCCCAGTACAGCGCAATCGTGCTGATGGCGGTGACAATTTGGATCGCAGTGCCTCCACCCACGACGAAAGCGGCGTTGGTCAGCAGGTAGCTGAAGACGACGATTGCCACGATGGCGTTGGCCGGAGTGCGGTGGCGGTGTGAGACCCGGCGCAGCCAGCCGGAGGCAGGCACTCCCTGGTCGCGGCTGAACGCGAAGAGCATTCGGCCGGCGGCGGCGATCGAGGCCAGCCCGCACAGGCTCATGGCCACCGCGATGCATGCGCTGAGGACATCTCCCAGCTGGCCCAGGTTGTAGCTGAGGGTGCTAAAGACGACCGGATTGTTGCCGAGGTAGTAGCTGCTGCAGAGGCTTTGTGTCGCCGGATCGCAGTTCATGATCTGGTCGAGCGGCGGCAGATGCGTCACCAGGGCGAAGAGGACGATGTAGCCGACCACGGCGGAGACGGCGACCGAGATGAAGACGCCCCAGGCGCTCGACAGTCTGGCGCCGACCGTCTCTTCGGCCACGTGGGCCGAGGCGTCGTAGCCGGTGTAGGTCCATTGCGCCTGGAGCAGGGAGAAGAGGAAGGCGATCGGAACGGCATAGCCGACAGCCGGCCCGAGATTGAACCCCAGCGGCGAGGCACTGCCCGTCGTGTCGAGTGGCTTGATCGCAAAGGGGCTGATGTCGGCGTGGGCCTTGCCCGAGGTGATGAGGAAGAGCGCGCCCACGATGACGGCCACGGTACCTATGTGCCACCACACCGAGGCATCGTTGAGTTTGGCCACGATCTTGATGCCGGCGACATTCAGGACGAGCTGGACACCCAGCAGAATAGCCATCGTGAGCAGCTGGCCGTTGACGAACGAGCCGAGCACTGGGCTCGAGTTGCCGAACGCGATGTTGAAGTTCGCCAGGATCGGCGTGACGATGGACGAGTTGACAAAGCTGGCGGCGGCGAAATCGATGCCGGCAACGATGGCGATCTGACCGGCAAGGTTGAACCAGGCCGTCCACCAGCCCCAGTCCTTGTTCTTCATCCGGCTCGACCAGTAGTAGAGCCCGCCTGCCGTGGGATAGGCGGATGCGATCTCCGCCATCGAGGCCGCGATCAACAGGGTGAAGACCGAGACCAGGGGCCAGCCAATTGTGCTGGCGGCGGGGCCACCCCAGGCCAGGCCGTAGTCGAACAGGATTACCGCGCCGGTCAGGATCGATATGATCGAAAAGCTGATGGCGAAGTTCGAGAACCCGCCCATCGTCCGGAATAGTTCCTGCGCATACCCCAGGCGATGCAGGTCGTGGACATCCTGCTTAATGATTTCTTCGCGCGACTTGGGGGCCTGCTGACTCATCCGGGACCTCCTCCGACCTAGGCGCCCGAACCCAGGGGTCGGGATCGCGGGACCCCGTGTCGCCCTGCGGCCGCGGTGCCGGACGCCCCACGAGTAGGGCGATCCGTGCGCGGAATATACGCGACTGCGGCCCTCGACCACGCCCCCAGCTCGCGGCGGGCGATAGAATCCCTTCGACCGAGCAAGGGTCCGCCGGCGCCCCGGGTCGCTCCACGTGGCGACCTATTCGAGCCAGGAGCCACCACCGCCATGTCCACAACCCCTGCCACTCCCCCGACGCCTCGCCCCGGCTTCCGAATCGAGAAGGATCCTCTGGGCTACCTCGAGGTTCCGGCCGGTGCGTATTACGGCGTGCAGACCGCCCGCGGCATCCACAACTTCCCCATTTCGGGGGCCCGCCCCCATCCGGCCCTCGTCCGGGCGATCGTCCAGGTCAAGAAGGCGGCTGCCCGAGCCAACATAACCACCGGCCGGCTACCCAAGGGGCTCGGCAACGCCATCGTCGAGGCCGCCGACGAAATCCTCTCGTCGACCCCCGTGGCCGAGGACGAGGACGGCGCGACCGCCGCGACCGGTCGGTCGGACCCCATGCGGGCCGGTTTCGAAGCCGCCCGGGCGGCCATGCAGGCTGAGCTTACCGACAACTTCCGGATCGATCCGTTCCAGGCCGGTGCGGGCACCAGCCACAACATGAACGCCAACGAGGTCCTCGCGAACCGCGCCATCGAACTGCTCCACGCCGGCGGCGTCGGCTCGGGCAGGCGGGGTGACTACGCCGTCGTCTCCCCGAACGACCACGTCAACATGGCCCAGTCGACCAACGACGTCTTCCCGACGTCGATGCGCATCGCCACGCTGGACCTCATTTGCGACTATGTCCCCGCCGCCGAGGAGCTGATCGGTGCCTTCGAGGCCAAGGCCAAGGAGTTCGACGACGTCATCAAGTCGGGCCGGACACACATGCAGGACGCCGTCCCGATTCGGCTGGGTCAGGAGTTCGCCGCCTACGCCCTGACGCTGCGCCGCGGCCTGGAGCGGCTGCAGACTGCCGCTGCCTCGATCGAAGAGCAGAACATCGGCGCCACCGCCGTTGGTACGGGCCTGAACGCAGAGCCCGAGTACATCGACCTCGTGGTCAAGTACCTCGCCGAGCAGACCGGCCATCGCCTCCGTGGCGCCCAGCACCTGGTCCAGGCGACCCAGTCCATGCGCCCCATGCTTGAGGTCTCCGCTGCGCTACGCGGCATCGCCGTGGACCTCGTCAAGATCAGCGAGGACTTCCGGCTGATGTCGTCGGGGCCGATGACGGGCTTCGCCGAGATCACCCTGCCGGCCGTCCAGCCGGGCAGCTCCATCATGCCGGGCAAGGTGAACCCGGTCATGGCCGAATGTCTCTCGATGGTCTGCTTCAGGGTCATTGGCAACGACACAACCATCGCCTGGGCAACCTCTGCAGGCCAGCTCGAGCTGAACGTGATGATGCCGGTGATCGCCCATACGGCCCTCGAAAGCCTCACGATCCTCACGAACATGAGCCGCGCCTTCGCCGAGTTCTGCGTGACCGGCATCGAGGCCAACCGTGAGCGTGCTCGCGACCTGATGGAGCACTCGTCGGCCCTCTCGACGCCACTCGCGCCGTACCTCGGCTACGCCCTGGCCGCGGACATCTCCAAACAGGCCGTCCGCGAGCGGAGGACGATCCGCGAGATCGTACTCGAGCGTGGCATTTTCACCGCCGAGGAGCTGGACCAGCTACTCGCCCCGCACGAGCTAACGGAGCCTGGCGTGGCCGGCGGCTTCCGCTTCACGCCGAAGCTGCCCGAGGGCTACACGCCGCCGACTGGGTCGGCCGGGGCCGGCGGATAGAGCGGGAGCCGTCGCGGTTTAGCCAGCGAGGTCCTCTGAGCGCACAGGCTCGCGTGAAGGTCCGACCAGCTCTGGAGCTCGCCGTATCTCACCCAGTGAGCCGCCCTGGCCTTCAGCCCTGGCTCTGTTGCGCCCTCTAGCACACCTAATAGTCAACCCCTGAAACTAATAGTCATGTACTCCGTGATCGAGTAGTGTCCGATCGATCAAAGAGGACCGCCGCGGAGTGAGGAACCTCACTTCCATCGGCGGGGAGGCATTTGGAAATGGGCCCAACGCCCGGAGGAACCGTGAAGCCGCACCGCGTTCTCTCGCTGCTGGCAGCTGTAGGGCTGTTTGCTGCGCTCATCCCTGCGACCACGAGCCTGGTGCTCGCCTGGTCGGCGCCGAGCATTGCCTCAGTATGCTCCAACGATCAAGCCGTCCACACTTGGACCGTCACCCTGTCGACTGAGGCCAACTACGACATCCAGTGGGCCGACAACGCTGGCTTCGTGAGCCCCACGAACGTCACCCTGCACGCGGGAGCCAATTCGGTCTCGACACCCACGTCCGTGACGACGCTCTTCGTGCGCTGGGCTTCCGACCACAGCAGCAAGAGTTCAGCTGCCTGGAGCGGCAGTGCCTGCTCCACGCCAACGCCTCCCCCGACGGCATCTCCAACGCCGTTCGAGTCCTTCCAGGGCGCGACGGGCACTCCCACAATCGCGCCAACGACGAGCCCGAGCGGATCGCCGATGCAGGCCGTTGAACTGACCCTGATCAAGGTCCTGTGCCCGAGCTACTCCGTCGTGCCGGCTAACAACAACCCAACCGCCTTCGACCACACCGGCGGCCACGGCAGCCAGCTGGACACGAGCTACCAGACCGCCCTGGTCAATCCGACGACTGACATTCCGAAGACTTGCGCACGCGCCGACGGCTGGAAGTTCCAGTTGTACGGTGCCCTCACCAGCGGCGTACTCGCCCCGACGGTCGGTTCGCCTCTGACTACGGGCGCGGACGGTGCCGGATCCGGCTCTGTCAGCATCTGGCTCGACCCGTCTGAGCTCGCCCTGGCGCAAACGGTTGGGTCCCCCGCCGGGCTTTGGGTGAGCGAGATCGAGAAGCCCAGCATGGCCACATTCGGCGCCCTGCGCTGCTACACCGACATCATCTACGGCGACAATGTCGAGAACATCCGCAATGTCGGCAGCAGCAATCAGCACATCTACTGCATCGCCTACAACGTCGTCGTCAGCCAGCCCACCCCGACCCCACCCCCGACGGCCACGCCGGTGGTGGCCGGGTCCCCCTGCGTCCTAGCTGACGCCAAGCCTGCCTTGTCGACCGTGACGTCCTGCCCCACCCCGTTCGAGTCCTTCCAGGGCGAGACGGCCACGCCGACCATCGACCCGACGTCGACCCCGTTCGAGTCCTTCCAGGGCGAGACGGCCACAGCCAAAGTGGCTGCGACCCCACCGCCCACCAGCACCGGCGGCGATGGCTCGAGCAACAGCTCGACCCCGCTCTTCGCCCTGCTGATTGGCCTCGCCTTCGGCGGCCTCGGCCT
>JANYJI010000087.1 GCA_025358525.1 Chloroflexota bacterium
CGACTTTGCCAACGCCGTCGGCATCACCCCGGCGAACGTCGCCGTCTTGAAGAACGGGCGCGCCCGAGCCATCCGGTTCGGCACCCTGGACTCGATCTGCCGGGTGCTCGATTGCCAGCCGGGTGACATCCTCCGGTGGACTGCCGACCCGCCTGCCTAGCGCGGTATTGACCGACTGGCGCGGCCAGTAGACCCGATCGATGGCCCGGAACTGCGGCGGGCCGGACTCTCCGGAGGACCCGGAGCTCGTGGCGAAGGACGAGGATCTCGAGACCCTTGGCGCCATGGTCGGCAAGTGGGCCACCAAGAGACGAGAGAATCCTCGAATGATCAGGCTGAGGAGGAACAACATCGGCGGCTAGAGTCCGGACAATCGCGAATCTGGGTCTTTGACCCCCACGGGCCGCACTCTACGGGTATTCATCCGCAGCTCGCCGGCGAGGCTGATGGAGTGCGCTGGCTGACGTTCGGGACTTCCCAACGGAGGGTTGATGTATTGGCGAAAGGGCTGGAGGAGCTTGGGCGAGAACGCGTCAAGGATCCTGCGAACCGAGCCCCGTTGAGGTGGCGGTAGGCATCGGCCATCCTGGGCCGCCGACTTTGAGGCCTGACGGCGTGTAGCAGTCCCCGTTGAACCCGGAGACGTGAAAGGCCCGACCAGGCTCGCCAACTTCTCCACCCGTCCAACTTCCATTCACGCTCGTGAGTACGTCTCCCTCCCGGGCAACCACCGTGCCGTCGGAGGCCAGCAACGCGGCCTTGCCATCAACGAGGCGCGCCGAGAACCCGTAGGGCCAGACGGCGTCCACGGGGCTTCCGGTTGTCGCATCCACGATCACGAGCCGAGTGCCCGCAACCTCCACACGCAGCGACATGTTCGTCAGGGTGGCAGGACATGCGTACGAGAAACCACTTGGCAGCGGGGTAGGGGCCGCGTCGTTCACGATCGAAAACGCTTGTCCTTGAGCTCCCGGAGATCCAGTTCCAAAGCGCAGCCACGCTGAGCCGGCAGCCAACAGCAGGACGACAAGTACGGCCGCGATTCTGGTGATACGAGGCGCGGCCAGTGCGAGTCGCGGCACCAGGCCAAATGCCCGATATCGTCCGGCACAGCCGCCACGCGCCTTCGCAGAGTGGCGGGCGCCTCCACCTTGTCGGAGAACAGCCCAGCCAGGTCGTCCTCGAAGGTGCGATTGGTCATCGGTCTGCTCCTCTCGAACGGTGGGCAGCGTCGTAGGCGGCTCGGACTTCGCGCAGAGCGTAGTGAAGGCGAGACTTGACGGTACCTTCCCGCTGGCCTGTCCTTCTCGCGCTTTCTGCGATATCCAGATCCTCGCCGAAACGGAGCACGATCACGATCCTGTGATCGGGGCTCAGGCTGGCCATGGCCTGCCGAAGAGCGTGATCCTCGCCGGCTACTTTGCCGGGAGCGATGTCGATCGACGAATCGACTATCTTGCGAGCTGAAGTAGCGCTCCGGCGAAGGCGATCGCGGCATACGTTGACAACGATGCGGTCGAACCAGGCTTCGAACCGCCTCTCGTCCCGAAGAGTCGCCCAGCGTGTCCAAGCCTGCACGGCGGCGTCATGGACGGCGTCCTCGGCCTCCAGGTCTCCGGCAAGAATCGTCGCCGCCAGTCGGTAGGCACGGTCCAATCGCGCCTGGGTCAGACGATCGAAGGCCTCTCGTCGGTCAGCCAACTGCGAATCTCCTGATGGCGTATCAACCGATACCCAGTGTTGAGTTGATTGCTTCTGGGCGTCCACAACCACAAGACGAATGGGGCCCTCGAAAAGGTTCAATAAGTAGAACGGCACAAGTCGCGGTGCGAAATCGAGCATCGTTGGGTACGGATGACACCCCGACCGTGATGTAATCCAGGCGCGAACGCTTTGGGTCAAATGGAGGCAGATTTAGCATCGAGGATATTCCGAAGCAGCTCGAAAGCTGAGACCAAGGCTCCCGCAAGAGATGGTTCCAGCTACGGCGATGTCCATCCCCCGAGCGCTGACGCTGCTTGCGTTATCCAGGAAGAGGGGACCGCCTGAGTCACCCTCGACAAGAGGGTAAACGGGGGCCGGCCGACGCCGCGGGACGAGATCCGCGACGAATACCTGCCGGCATGGCTCGCATACTACGACCGAGGTCGGTACGGGTTCTGGGCAGCTATCGAGAAGGGGACCGGCGCGTTCCTCGGCTGGTTCCATCTGCGGCCACTGGCGGAGGACCCGGACGACGACCCGGAGCTGGGCTACCGGCTGAATGCCACCGCCTGGGGGCAAGGGTACGCGACCGAGGGAAGCCGCGCGCTCATCCACAAGGCTTCGCAGAACTGGGCGCCAGCCGCGTGCACGCCAGGACCATGGTGGTAGACGTCGGTTCGTTGGCGGGTCCGGGATTCGACTGGAGTGGGACGTCGACGCCCGCGCGCACGGATGCATGTTCGCCAGCCCGAGCATGATCACCGGCGACGAGGGAGGTTAATCGCACCATCGCGGCCGGTCTCGCGATCTGCACCGTGCGGTCGAGACGCTCACCGATCGTGGTCCCCGAGAACGTTCCCCCGATGCATCGACACGATGACCACATTGTGTCGATGCATCCGGCATTCCCTGGTTCTTGCGCCACATCGCCTGAGAACCTGTCACCGGTAGCACCCGACTGTCCGTTCCGCAAGCTACAGCTCGCTTAGCTCTCGGGTCGGTTGGTCACAGCCGACCCAGGATCGCTGCAGCGAGAACCTTCTCCTGCGCCACGCCGTGGTCGGAAAGCGAGTCGATCTTCGGGCCGTCGATGATCAGCAGGAGCCCATTGCTGCCCTTACGGGCGTAGACGAGCGAGCCATTGTTGCCACCGGCGGTCCACGCTTCATCGCCGAGGCCGGCAATGGCGGTCGGCGCGCCCCCATTGGCGCTTGCCGCGCTCTTGACGTTGTCCCAATCGCCGACGGTGAGGTTGACATTCGCGGCGAAATCGCTGCTCGACCAAACGCAGTCTAGGTGCGCGATGGTCGACTTGCCCTGCCCGAGCGGCTGCCCAACGGCGGCGTCGACCTCCGCCTGGGTGAGCAGCGAGCAGGGTTCCGCGATACCGCCGGCGCCCGGACCCGTCGAACCAGTCACCACAGAAAGTGATGCTTGCGGGGGCGTCGCTGCTACCGCGGTGGGTGCTGAGCCCACCGAGCCGATGGGTGCCGAGGTCGCCGCCGGGGTGCTCGCTGCCCCGCATGCACTGAGGAGCAGGGTCATGCCAGTCGCGAGAAGCAGGTTTCTGGATCGAAGCCTTGTGGTCATGTGCCGTTTCCTTCCGTGGGTGGTGTGCCGAATGCGGTTTGAGTGAGCTGGGTTTCAGGTCACGGGGAACCTATCGCTGGACCGTCGGAAGATGACGAAGGCTCCATGCAACTCACCATGCCCCCGGTCGCTGATCAAACGCTGATGCCCTGCTGATGCGACCGAAGCCGGAGGTGATCGCGCCCTGGGTGCGGTGGCCTACGTAGTGCCCAGGAAGTGTCAGTTGAGCCGCGCAATGGCCACCTAGGCAACGTCGATCTTGCCGAGCCGACCTCATTGGCGTAAGCTTTACCTATGAGTGCACGAGTAAAGACCGATCGACGTCGAGGGTACACCAGGGTGAGCGCCAAGAACCAGGTCACGATCCCTCAGGACGCCCTGGTTCGGGCTGGGCTCAAGGTGGGCGATCGCCTCCGGGCCGAGGCAAGCCGGCCCGGTGAGTTGATCCTGATCCGCGAGGAGGATCCGGTCGATCGATTTGCCGGCGCGTTGACGGGCGCCTTCGGTCCAGATTACCTCGACGAACTGCGCCGCGAATGGCACTGACCATCATCGACGCCGGCGTCATCATCGCGATTCTCGATTCTAGCGATGCCCACCATGCCGCGGCCAGGGAGGCCGTGGCGAGCGCTCGGAGTCGGGGCGAGGAGATGGCTATCCCGGCCTCCGCCTACGCCGAAGTACTAGTCGGGCCATTCAGGCAGGGGCCGAACGCGGTTGCAAAGGTCGATGAGTTTCTCGCAGCTCTTCCGGCTCGAGTTGAGCCAGCCACTCGGCAGATTGCTGCAACCGCGGCGA
The DNA here is from genome assembly GCA_025358525.1 of Chloroflexota bacterium. Classification (GTDB taxonomy): domain Bacteria; phylum Chloroflexota; class Limnocylindria; order Limnocylindrales; family CSP1-4; genus Fen-1039. The sequence continues at coordinate 4,093 of JANYJI010000087.1, forward strand.
GGTTGAGGGCCCAGCACGGAACCAAGTTGAGGTTGCCCGATGCCCTGGTCGTAGCCACGGCGGTTGAACTGGGTGCCGCCATCCTGCTGACGACAGAGGCCGGATGGTCATCCCTGCCGGTCCCCGTAGCAGTTGTTGCAGGAGCGGCCACAACCTGACGCGGCGAATGCCGGCGATCACTGCCGGGGTAGGAAAGCCGCCTACTCGAGTGGTCGGGGCGAGATGATGAGAGCCGACACGCCGTCGCCATCGTTGCCGATCCCGGTCGCGAACATGCCGAGCTACGTTGGTCCGGTCTGGAAGACGGCTTAAGGGCGTCTTGGATTCGAGCAGGACTCGGATCCGTCTTGACACCGAAGTCTGCGATTACCACTAGAGATCAGGTGGGCCAACCATGAGCATAGCCAACGACCATCAGCTCCAGCGGCGACCGGTTCATCCCGGCGAGATGCTGCGCGAGGACTTCATGCCCGACCACGGGCTCACTGTGAGCGCGCTTGCAGTTGCCCTCGGCGTTTCGCGCCCGTCCGTGAACGAACTCTCCGCGAGCGACGGGCGGTGAGTCCCGAGATGGCCCTGCGGCTGGGTCGCCTCTTCGGCAACTCGCCGGCGCTCTGGCTGAACCTGCAGCATGCTGTCGATCTCCACGACACGGCGGCCGCGACCCAGGACGACGTACAGCACATCACGCCCTAGCGCGTCGCCTGAGGATGTGCCGTTGGACAAGCCTTTGGCCCGAAGCATGGTCGGACCAAGGCGGTGGAGCATCCGGGTTCATCATGCGGACGCACTATTGACACCCGCTTGGCGGACCCAAATACTCCCGTCATGGCTACGAAGACGAAACGTACCTTCAATCTCAACCCGGCTACTGTCGAACACGTGCGCGAACTAGCTGAACGATCCCGCGTTGCACGCAGCCAAGATGGCGTTGTCGAGATGGCGGTCGAACGCCTATATCTCGAGGTCCGTGCGCGAGAGGAAGCCGAGATCTGGAAGACTGCCGCGAGCGATCCCTCGTTCGCAACTGAAATGAGTTCGATCGCGCGTGACTTCGGGGATGTCGAGGCTTGGCCAGCATGACCGCCGGGCCACTTCGCTGGGCGATTGTTGTCGTTAGCTTCGACCTGGTTCAGGGCCATGAGCAGGCCGGCACGCGTCGCGCCCTTGTTGTTTCCTACGAGGCCTTCCACAGCGTCGGGATGGCTTCTGTCTGTCCCATCTCCGCGCGCGAAGCCAA
>JANYJI010000088.1 GCA_025358525.1 Chloroflexota bacterium
CACTGGGAGGTGCTGCTGCGGGCTCGAGCCATCGAGAACGGGGCCTTCGTCATTGCCCCGGCTCAGTGCGGCATCGGCGCCGGCGTCCCGACATACGGCCGCAGCATGATCGTCGACCCCTGGGGGACCGTCGTCGCCCAGGCCCCCGATGGACCGGGCGTCATTGCCGCGGACCTCGATCTGGAGCGCGTGGTCGCGGTCAGACGTCAGCTTCCGACGCAGCCCGCGCGCTGACTGGGGATCGGGCGGCGCCCCGCAATCTCAGGCGGCGCTCAGCAACCTCAGGCGGCGCCCCGCAACTTCAGGCGGCGCCCCGCAACTTCAGGCGGCGCCCCGCATCCGCTCGAGCTGCATGTCGCCCTCGGAGGCCTCGGGGAGCGTGTTGGCGGTGTCGCCGGCTGGTGCGGCCGACTCGTCCAGTATTGTCACCAGCTGGACGCGGTTGACCATGGCGAATGGGAAGCGGGCGACTAGGGTCGGGTCGGAGAGCCAGCGTACGTTCAACTCCGTCATTGGCAGGAAGTGCGGATCGGGCGACTCGAGGTACTGCTTCATCGAGCCATGGGCGTGAATGTAGAGGCTCCCGCGCAGGCCGTAGCCAGGTGTGACGACCGAGACCTTGCGGCGCTGTTTCTGGACGACGGGGGCGCCGAGCCGGCTCTTCTGGACCGCCGCTCGCTCCGCAATCAGGACTATCTGCTCGAGTCTGACCCAGAGTATTCCCCGTCGCTGTTCTGGATCGGGCAGGTTCCTTTGGCCGAGGTGAACGTGCCAGGCATCGCGAACCTGGATGAACCCGCTTTGCATGTTGATCCAGTCCGATAGCCGATCGAACTGTCCGGTATGGATTTGGCCGGAGATCTGGAAGCCGTTGCCGAAGATCTCGACGTCGACTGCAATACCCTCCGGCTGTTCTTCAGTCGACTTAGCGAGCCAGTCGTTGCTGCCACCGGCCGTGGGTGCGCCGAGCGTTCCCCAGACGGGGTCGAAGTCAGGGAGGGTGCCAAGCCTGCCGTCACCGCGGCTGGTCGGATCGCCGAGGCGGACGTTCTGGTCACCCAGGCCGGCTTCAAATCCGGAGTCGGCGTCGCGATCCTGCGGATCGCCGCGCAAGCCGCCCAGGAATCCGGGTCGTCCAGCCATCGGTTCGGTGCCTAGCCTCTATCAGGTGCCGCTCGAGCACGCCTGCAAGAGATTTCGGTTCAGGCCTTCGGAACTGAACCCCGGCGCTCTCGACGGTCAGCTGCCGTCGCCGGGCGGCTCGCCGGGGATCGCGATCCGGAAAGTGGCGCCCAGCCCCTGGCGAGCCGGCTCGAGCGTCAACTCGCCGCCCATCTGGCGCAGCAGCTGACGCGATACGTACAGGCCCAGGCCGGTGCCGTCACCGCTCATCTGCGCAGCGCCGCGGGTGAAACGAGCGAAGAGTCGCTGGCGGTCCACGGGCGAGACGCCGGGGCCGTGATCGGTGATGGTGAGGTGGAGCCCCTGCGTGGCGTCGTCCACCGTCACGTCGACCTCCACCTTACCGTCGCGGCCGCCGTACTTGACGGCGTTGTCCAGCAGGGCCCACAGAACCTGGTCCAGCTGGTCCGGGTCGGCGACGCCTAGCCAGCCTGGGGCGCCGTCCCGCAACTCGAAGGTCACCGTGGCGGCGTTTAGGGCTTCCCAAGCTCGGCGAACTCGCAGCCCCAGGGCGATAACCTCGACCTCGGGATGAAGCGCCCCCGCCTCGAGGCGAGTGACTGTAAGAAGCTGGCGGACTAAGCGGGTCAGCCGGTCCGCTTGCTCGGCAACTATCTGAAGACGGCGGTCCTGGGCCGCCTCTTCAGACGAGGCCCGGAGCTGGTCCACGTAGGCCCGGATACTGGTCAGCGGGGTCTGCAGGTTGTGGCTCACGCCCCGCAGGAACTCGTCTTTGGCCGCGTCGAGTTCGAGCAGCCTGGCGTTCTGTTGCTCGATCTGCCCGAACAACTCGGCGTTACGGAGGGCCACTCCGACTTCGCTGGCGAACAGGTCGAGCAGGTCCTGGTCGGCGCGCTCCCAGCTGCGCGTCGCCGGCAGGTGGCCGGTCAGCAAGCCGAGCGTCTCGCCCCCTGCCCGGACCTCGGCCCGAAGGGGTCGTGGATCGCCTGGAATCGGTTCCGCCAGCGGAACGGTGGCCGGGTCCACGAGCCGAAGCTGGGCGTCTATCAGGCCGAAGATCGAGCACGAGTCAGACTCGGCGCGATTTGTCAGGGCCGCCACTCCCTGCGCCGGCGTATATCGGGCGATGGCCTGCAGCAGGGCGCCGAGCTCCCGGTTGCGGCGCTGGGCCTCGGCAGCGATGCGGTTGTGGCTCTCGGCGAGGCGAGCAAGCTCGTCGCTGCCGGTGAGATGGATGGGCGGGCTGGGTTCGCCTGCGGCAACTCGTTCTACGGCGGCCGTGATGCGGCGCAGTGGTTTGGTCAGGTTGGCGGCGGCGACGGCCGCGATCAGCAGGCCGAAGAACGCCGCGGCCACGATTGCGGCGATCAGCAACGGAGCCACGACTGCGTCGTTGTTGTCGAGCCCGGCTGCCATCAGGACTCCGCCGAACATCGCCAGCGGCAGCACCGCGGCAACTATGAGCACCGTCGTCAGCAGGACGCGAAAGGGCAACTCGAAGAGGCCCTCTCTTGCAGGCTGCTGAGCGGCGGATGGGATGCGAAGGTCGCCGCCTTCGGGTGGCGTGTCAGCCATTCTCGGGCCGGCTCGGAACGAGTCGATAACCCACCCCTCGGACGTTCAGCAGATGGACCGGCCGGTCGGGGTCGGCTTCGATCTTCTGGCGCAGCCGGCGCATCGAGACCCAGACGTACGACGAGTTGGCTTCCTCCGTGTCGGCCCAACCGCGGGCCAGCAGCGTGTCGGTCGTAACCGTCTCGCCCAGGCTCGCCGCCAGGGTGTGGAGCAGTCGCGATTCGGTCGGCGTCAGATGCACTTCCGTGCCGGAGACAGTCGCCGCCCTGCGATGGAGATCAAGCGTGAGGTTGGGGCCGATGACCAGCGACTGGCGTGGGATTCGATCGCTCAGCCGTCGCAGGACGCGCTCGATGCGGGCCCGCAACTCGGGGTAGTGATATGGCTTGGAGACGTAATCCTCGGCCACTTCGTTGAGCAGCCGGGCCTTGCTGTCAGCTGTGTCGATCGCCGAGAGGACGATGATCGGCAGGTCCGCCGCGGCCTTCATCTCGCGGGCTAGGGCCAGGCCGTCTACTTTCGGCATCATCAGATCGAGCAGAATGAGGTCGGGCCAGCCGGCTTCCAGCCGGCGCAGCGCCTCCTGGCCGTCCCGCGCGGTCGAAACTTCATAGCCGTCGTCGCGCAGCTGCTCGGCCAGGACGACGAGCAGGTTGACATCGTCGTCCACGAGCAGAATCCGCTGCGGCTTGTGCTCGATCATTCGCGCTTGCTACCTCACCGTCAGAGCGCCCGTGACGTTGTGGCGAGTATAGGTGGCGGCGGCGTGGCGAGGGGCGGGGGGGGGCGGCGGGCCTCTTGCCCGTCTGCCTCGATAGGTCAACTGGCCTACGGCGAGATCGTCAACTGGCGACCGCAGATCAGCTTCCTGCGCCCATGAGAGCGAGAGGGGAGGTCGCGCATGGGGGGAAAGTGGGAGTCTGAGGCTTCACCGAGCCGCCTTCGACTTGTGCGAAATCGTTCATGTCGATCGCTCGTCCTCGTCGCAATTGCCGCGCTGATGGCAGCGTGCTCTTCGCCTGGGATCACCTAGTGGTCTTGGCGCGGTGGAGGTCTTGGGTCCTTGCTGGTTCCCCTCGGGGCGCCCTCGTCGCTGTCGTATGTTCGCTGTACGCCCCGGAGATGGACCCACCCCAGCATGACTGCGCGCCGGCGTCGTCCGAAGAGGGGTCACCTGGGCGCGCGGTGATCCGCCGGCCGCCCACTTGGTTCCTTAGAGCCTCGCTTTCGAGCTCGATGCCTACGAGATTGTCGGGTCCTCGGGCAGCCCTGCTCACGTAGATGCCTGGTGGTCCAGCGACGGACGCAGCTGGCAAGCTGCCACGAGGTACCGGGCGCCGATATGTGAAGCGGACAACGTCGCGCATGTCCTCGCTTCAAACGGGGTTTGCGGGCGACTCGCTGGACTGCGAGAAACTGACCGCTTGGACCGCGCTCCCCAACCGCTCGAGCCAGAGGCGACAGTGGTGCGCACTTGCCTGAATGGCCGATCCCGCATCTACTGACAGCTCGTCAACGGGATCTGCGGCTCGGCAAGTTTCTGCGTCCAGAATGTGGCCGAATCCGGGCCGGATCGCCACTGTTGTGGCGGCCTGTGGTCGGATACAACCTGGGCTCGGATGGCTCAAGTGGCCAAAGGGGCTTCAGACGCGGCCGCACCCGACCTCTCGGCCGATTCCTGTTGACCGCTCGTCAAGAGCTGCGAGGTGCCGCGCCCGCCATAGCGCGAAGCGCCGGCTTCGGCGAGTTACCGCCAGGTGGCGTCGCTACTCCGCCTTGGGGTCGAAGTAGCGGCAGCGCGGAGCCAGGGGGCAATGCTCGCAGTCGGGGTTGCGGGCGTGGCAGGTGCGGCGGCCGTGGGTGATCAGCGAGACGTGGGCCTCGTACATCTGCTCGGGCGTGAGCATGGCGAGGTAGTAGTCGTGGGCGGCATCGGCATCGACACCGACCGGGATCAGGCCGACGCGCTGGCTGACGCGGAAGACGTGACGGTCGACGGGCATGAGCGGCGTGCCGAAGCTGAAGAGCAACACCACGGACGCCGTCTTCTTGCCGATTCCCGGGATCGCCGAAAGCCAGTCCCGCGCCTCCAGGGGCGACTTCGGGGCGAGGAACTCCAGCGAGTAGCCCCCGCCGTTGGCGACCAGCGCCCGGAGCGCGGCCTGGATACGCGGTGCCTTCTGGTTGGCCAAGCCACCGGGCCGGATGACGTCGGTCAGTTCCGGGATTGGTGCGAATTCCACGGCGGCCCAGTCGGGCGGGGGCAGGTCCGGCAGCCCGACGCCACCCCAGCCGGGCCAGGTCTGGGGTTCGAGCGAGGCGCGCGGAGGCCTGGGTGCCGAGGGATAGGTGTCTCGCAGCGCACCGAAGGCGACCTCAGCGTTGATGTCGGCGCTGTTGGCGGTGAGGATCGTCAGGATCAACTCGCTGACGGGGTCGAGCCGCGGCTGCCAGACCGGTCGACCGTTGGCCTCGGCCAGGCGGTCGAGCACGAATGACAGCAGGCCCGGTCGCTCGACCTCGAGCCGCGCGGCCCAGGCGCGGGCCACCTCGTCGGGATCGAGCTTAGGCTGGCGGGCGGGCTTCTGTGGGGGAGCGGCCTTAGCCCCGCGTCGGGGCTTCTGGGGAGCGGCCTTGGCCACGCGCCCGGGCTTCGCCCCGGTATCGGCCCTGGGCTTGGACATGCGGGCCGGCGTCATCGAACGGCCTCTCGAGCGCCGACCTCACGGTCACCGGGCTCGCCTGGAGCCAGCCGCGTGGATCGCCGCTGCCCGACCGCCGCTCCCAACTCCACGCAGCGGCCAAGCCGCTCGCCGGCCGCTGCGACCAGGGACGCCGCCTCGCTCATGGCCTCCTCCAACGTCATCGGCCCGTCGAGCATCGGCACCGCCACGGCGCCGACCGCGGCCAGCGCAGCCACCCCCTCGGGCGTGATGCCACCGCCCAGGGCCAAACACGGCACTCCGGCCGCAGCCGCTCGGCGCGCCACTCCAAGCGCCGTCTTGCCGTACGCGGTCTGATCGTCGATCCGGCCCTCGCCTGTGACTACGAGGTCGGCGCCGATGAGCCGCCCGGCGAATCCAGTTTCTTCCATAACCACGTCGATGCCAGGGACCAACTCGAACGAACGCATCCGGGGGGCCACGCATAGCAGGCCAAAACTGGTGCCGCCAGCGGCGCCTGCCCCCGGGACGTTCCGAGCCCGGGTGCCGCACGCCTTCTCTAGCAGGTCGGCGAAGTGGGTCAGCCACATCTCCAGCGCGGCCACGTCCTCCGGCCAGGCGCCCTTCTGCGGGGCGTAGATGGCGGCAGCGCCATGCTCGCCCAACAGCGGATTGGTCACGTCGCAGGCGATGCGTAACTCCAGCTCGCCGAGGCGCAGGTCCAGACCCGCCAGGTCCACCACCGACAGGTCGGGCAGCGGCCCCGGCAGCGGGATGTCCGAGATGCCCTTGTACCAGACGCCAAGGGCCCCGAGCAGGCCGGCGCCGCCGTCCGTGGTTGCGCTCCCGCCGACGCCCATGACCACGTGGCGCACTCCGGCGTCCAGGACGGCCGCCAGGATCTCGCCGGTGCCCTCGGTCGTGGCAGCGAGCGGGCTGCGCGGCTCGCCATCAGGCAGACGAGACAGACCCGAGGCCTCGGCCATCTCCACGGCGGCGCGGGACCCGTCGGCGGATCGCAGCCAGCGGGCGGTAAGCGGACGACCCAGCGGGTCATGAGCCGGGCACTCCTGCCACTCCCAGCCGCCCGTTTCGGCGATGGCGGCGAGCGTGCCCTCACCGCCGTCCGCGAGCGGGGCGAGGATCAACTCGTCGTTGGGACGGGCGCGCGACCAGCCCTCGGCCATTGCCCGGGCCACCTCCACGGACGACAGTGAGCCCTTGAACGAGTCCGGGGCCAACAGCACGCGCAGTCGATCGCCACGTTGGCCCTTCATGCCTCCGCACCCGGCGAGGCGACGACGCCGGCCTCGACCACGCCGGCCTCGACCACGCCGGCCTCGACCAGGTCAGCCTCGGCCACGCCCACCGCGCCAGTACCAACCGCGCCCGCGCTCCGCCGCTTCGCCAGGTACTCGGGGAGGCCGATCATCGGCGGCCGCTCGAAGTCCGCCAGCTCGATCACCTCCAATGACAATTGCCCGTGGCCAGAGCGTGGCAGTTTCATCGTGGAGCCCAGCTCCGCGAAGAGCCTCGTCTGGCGCCTTTCCTCGAGCCGCTTCATGACTGCCTGGAGGATGACGAAGCTCATCCGCGACAGGCCCTCAAGCTCCTGGTTACGGTGGATCCGCCGCTCGAGGTCCACCTGGCCGAGTCCCTCGAGCCCAACCCGATCGGTGACGTCGATCAGGTGCCCGATCTCGACCGCGTAGCCAGTGAAGAAGGGCAGCGTCTCCAGCAGGCTTCGCCGCCCCGCATATTCGCCCGACAGGGGCTGGATCAGACCGGACAGTTCCGGGAAGAAGAGGTTGATCAGGGGCCGAGCGACCAGTTCGGTGACCCGCCCGCCACCGCCCTCTTTGAGCAAGCCACCCTCGACGATGGGGCGCCGGTAGTAGCCCTTGACGTACTGGATCCGCTCCTCGACGATCAGCGGCCCCACGGTGCCGTAGACCATGCGGGGGTGCCAGTTGCGAACGTCAGTGTCGGCCCAGACGACGATGTCGCCGCTCGTTTCGTACAGACTCTTCCAGAGGGCCTCGCCCTTCCCGGGGAAACTGCCGTACTGGGTCAGGACCTGCTGGTGAACCACGACGCGCGCACCGGCGGCTTCGGCCACCTCGCGCGTTCGATCGCTCGAGTCGGAGTCGATGACGAGCAGTTCGTCGATGATGGCATGGCGATCGATCAGCTCGCGCCGGGCCCGTTCGACGATGATGCCGATCGTCTCCTCCTCGTTGAGTGTCGGCAGGACCAGGCTGACCGTCAGGCCCTGCTTCTGCTTGAGCCCGACCAGTCGGTCGAGGTCACCAAATTCACGATGGTGGAAGTTGGATTCGCCGAACCAGCGCTCGACCCGGAGGGGGATCGATCGAGCCTCATGGGCCGCTCGTTCGGCCGCAGCCAGCGTCTCGGCCCGGGCCTCGAGCCTCTCGAACGTGGCCTTGCCGATGGGTTCGCGCGTCTTGACGACGATGACCGTCTGGCGCGAACGTGTCGCCACGGCCTCGGGCAGCGCTCCGAACAGGTATGTCTCGCCGTTGCTCGTGGCCGGCGTCGCCGACGCGCCCATGACCACGACGTCGGCGTTATCGCTCTCGCGCAGGATGGCGTTGCGGACGTTGGTCGCCTCGCGCACATCCTGCTTCACCCGGCCGTCGGCGTGCTGGCGGATGAAGTGAGCCAGCGCCCGTTCGGACTGGGCGCGGATTCCGTCTGCGGTGCCTGGTGGGATCAGGTGCAGGGCCACCACCTGACCGTCGTTGCGGCGAGCCAGGGCGTCGGCGAATCGGAGCGCCAGGACCGCGTGGGGACCGCCGCGGATGGGGACGAGAACACGCTTGATGGCGGCCGGGCCGCGCTGCTTGACCACGGCGATGTCGCACGGCGCGTCGCGGACAACCTCATCGATGGTTGGCGAGAAGACCACCGTGGGGGCGCCCGGCTTGGCCGGAGGCTTGCCGCCCCATCCGAAGACGATCAGATCCGATTCCAGCTCCTTGGCCGCCTCCACCACGCCCTCGGCGGCCCGCCGTCCGATACGGACGATGGGGTGGATCGTGACGCCTTCAGGCGCGAAGTCGAGGACGCGCTGGAGCAGCCGGCGGGCCTGTCGGGCGCGGGTGGCGCCCTCACTCAGGGGCGTGCCCTCAGGCACCTCGACGATGCCCAGGACAGTCAGGCTGCCGGTGCGACGGTCCATGAGCGAGGCCCCGAGGCGGACCAGCTCCTCCGCGGTGAGCGGGTTGGACACCGGGATAAGGATTCGGGACGGCAGCGGGGCACGGGTCATCTTGCCGCGTCTCCGGTCGCAGCCCCATCGAAGCTCGCAGCCCCATCGGCCGCGGTGGCCTCGTCGGGCGCGGTGGCCTCGTCGACGGTCGTGGCCTGGCCGGCCGCGGCTGTGGCCTCGCGCCAGCGTTCAGCCAGGTACGGCTTGAGCCGTTCGAACTCGCGCGCCTGTCGTTCCACGTGCTCTTCGGCTTGCTCCTCGGAGAGGCGCCGGGCCTCCACGACGAGGCTCCCAACCCGGCCGAAGTAGATTGGCACGAGCGCTGCCACGAGCCGCTCGGTGGGCACGTCGCCAAAGCTGGCGGAAACCAGCAGGTCGTAGAAGACGCGGACCCACAGGTCGTCTGGGAAATGGAATGCGGCCACGGCGTCGGACATCTCGTCCGTGGTCGGCGTCCTTCCGCCGGCCGTGCCCTCGCCGGACTCGCGGCTCAGTCCGAGCCGACGGGCCGCCGCCTCGGCCAGAACGCCGGCCTCGGCTGCCAGGGCCAGCACGCGCTGGCAGTTGTCGGGCGTGATGAGCCGCTGCCACGTGTCGGCCAGCGTCAGCGAACCCGAGTGGAACTGCGCCAGCAGGCGCAGGGTGTTGACCTCCAGCGGGATCGGGTCCACGAACCGCTCGAAGCCGTAGGCCGGCACGTCGTGGCTGCCGCTGATCGTCAGCCAGCGAGCGGCGTTGTCGCGGGCCATCGTCATGAGCGTGCCCACGACCTGACGGAACATCGGCCCCAGGTCCGAGCCCGGATCCTTGGGGTCGTGGATCTTGGCACCGAGCCGCGTCTGGCAGACGGCGAACCCGCCGGTCAGGGCCGTCGTCGTCATCCAGATGTCGATGCCGAAACGCGAAACGTCGGCGGTCCAATTCGGCTGCTCGAGGTAGTAGCGGATGAGGTCGCCGCTGACACCGAAGTCCCCGCCGATGGGCTGGCGGATGCGATGCCCGTAGAGTGCCCGCGTCACCGGGTAGGTGACGGTGTTGGTGATCGTGCCATCGTATTTGTGCCGGGCGTACAGCGGGGCGACGAAGTCGTAGCCGCCCTTGAGGATCGGTCCTGCCAGCAGCTCGATCCACTCTGGCACGATGGACCTCAGGTCCGAGTCAACCACGACCAGCGCTTCCACCTTCAGCTCGGCGGCCATCTCGAAGAGCGTCCGCAGGGCCGCCCCCTTGCCGCCGATGCCATCGACCTCGGGGTAGGTGAGGCTGACCCGATCGAGTCGATTGGTGGGATGGACGAGCAGGATCTGCTCGATGTAGCCGGGCGGCTCGGTCTCGACCACGACCCGCTGGGTGCCGTCGGGCGAGCCGGCGTCGGCGTTTACCAGGATCGGCCGCAGGTCCGGAAAGTATTGGACCAGCCCTGCCTGAGCCGCTCGGACCACGTGGCCGATCGTGGCCGCGTTTCGAAAGCTCGGGATGCCGACCATGATGTCGGCACTACCGAGCCGGGCGATCTCTTCCTTGATGGCAGGGGTGAGGGCGCTCGACGGCATCGGGGGCACCGTACCACGCCGGGCGGGGCGAGGGCGTGTTCGACGGTCGGGGGCCTACTTAACCGGCATCGGACGATCCGACCAGGCGTCGTTGCGGGCGTTGGGCAGGTAGCGGCTGTTGGCATCCTTCCAGAAGAGCCGCTGGAGTCCGAGTCCACGCCACGAGGTGATGTAGGCACCGCAGGGCTCACGAACGAAGGGCGTGATCCGGATGAGGTCGTTCGGCTCGAGCGCACCGTCGAGCAACCGCTTGCGCTCCAGCAGGGGGATGTCCAGCAGCGTGGTGCCATCGATCCGCAGGAGGTCGACGGCGACGAAGGCGACCGGTCGATCGGGGTCGATTGGACGCTCTGAGACGGTCGGACGGACGACGCGGGCGCCCACGATCATCTGGGCCATCATCTGCCCTGAAGTTGGTACCTGGACGCTCGACTCCGGAATGCCGGCCGTAACCTGGGTTGGCTGCACGGTCAGATAGCCGTCGAGGATCAGTTCGTCGGCCCGCGCGGCAGCCGCCAGGGCCTCGGAAACTGCCTCGAACTGGCTGGTGCAGTCTCGGCCATCAGCGTCGATAAGGTGACTGCGGCCATTCTCGTACCGGGCGATGACTCGCACGCCTTCCCAGCCTGGCTCGACTATCGTGTCGGGGCTGGCGCGCAGGCCGCGACCGAACTGTTGGGGCCGCCAGTCGTCCGGGTTGGTCGGCGGCTCAGGCGGCCTGGCGCTGCGAAAGGGCGGCATGAGTTCGACCCTAGTCAGCGTAGCCGGAGGGATGGTTGCGACGCCACTCCCAGGCCGAACCGATGACGTTCTCGAGATTGCCCTGTCGCGGATGCCAGCCCAACTCACGGCCGGCGCGCTCGGCGCTCGCCACGAGGACGGCCGGATCGCCGGCGCGGCGTGGCCCGATCTTGACGGGGATCGCATGGCCCACGATGGTTTCCGCGGCGGCGACGATCTCGCGGTTGCTGAAGCCGTTGCCGTTGCCGAGATTGCAGATAACCGGCTGGCACGGTCCTGAGGTGGGACCGGTGCGGGGGTCGCCGGCGTCCGTGGCAACCAATGCCAGGAGATGAGCCGCGGCCAGATCCTCGACGTGAATGTAGTCCCTGACGCATGTTCCATCGGCTGTTGGGTAGTCGTCGCCGTAGATCGTCATCTCGCGCGACTCCTCGGCCGCGATCAGGACGGCAGGGATCAGATGAGTCTCCGGCGCGTGCTGCTCTCCAAAGAGCCGGCTGGCGCCCGCGGCGTTGAAGTAGCGCAGGATGACGCTTCGAAAGCCGTATCCGTGGCCATACCAGGTGATCGCCGCCTCAACGCAGCGCTTTGACTCGCCGTAGGCGTTGATTGGCCTGACGGGATCCGTCTCGAGGATCGGCGTCCTCTCTGGCATGCCGTAGGTTGCGGCCGTGGAGCTGAGTACGATTCGCTTCACCCCGGCCAGCCGCATCCCTTCGAGCAGGCCGATGCCACCGCCAACGTTCTCGCGGAAGTACTTGGCCGGATCGACCATCGATTCCCCGACGAGGGATTTGGCGGCGCAGTGCAGGACGGCGTCGATCTGGCGACGCTCCAGGAGCTGGGCTACCGCCCGACTGTCGGCGTAGGTGCCCACCTCGAGAGTTGCGCCCTCGGCTACGGCGGCTCGATGGCCTGTCGAGAGGTCGTCGAGCACGGTGACGTCGTGACCGGCAGCCAAGAACGCCTCGACGGAGACGGATCCGATGTAGCCGGCACCGCCGGTGACGAGGATGCGCATCTACCTACCCCTGAAGCGGTGAAAACGGCCTCTCGTGCGAGGTTCGTCCGATCCGGTTTTGGCCTTGGCCGGTGTCGAGGCCTCGGGCACGAGCTCGGACCACAGTATGGGCGCGGCGGTGGGATCGGGCGCGGCGGTGGGATCGGGCGCGGCGGTGGGATCGGGCGCGGCGGTGGGATCGGGCGGGGCTTCGCCATCGCTGCCCAGGACGATCGCCATTGCCTCGCGGAGCGCCTGGGCCTCCGCTTCTTCCTCTGACGGCTCCTCGTCGGCGGCGCGAGCGAACCGGCTACGTGGGGTCTCGACTTTGTCCTCGGCGAGCGGCTCCAGGGCGACTTCGTGGCTGGCCTCGGCCATCGCCACCCGCGCCTGTTGCGTTGCCTGGTGCTGAGCCAGGAATTCGGCGGCCTCGAATTCGGTAGCGCCGGCCTCTGGCACCGAAACCGGCAGCGCTTCGGTGGCGGCCTGAGACGGGTCCTCGGCCGCCAGCCCCAGCGTGTCCTCGACGAGCGCGATTCGCATTGCCACGCTCTCGTCGGCCTGGGTCGCCTCGACGGCCTCTAGCGCTTCGGCCGTGCCGCTGTCGGCTGGCGCTGGCGGAGTCACGGCGGTGCCATCTGTCCCAACCTCCGCCGGCGCCACGGTACCCTCGCCTGGGGTCACGGCATCCACCAGATCCACGGCATCGACCGCCTCGACAGCGGCCGCCATCTCGGCTATGGAGAACGGGTCTGCGACGTGGGCCTTCAGCTCCGCCGGCTCGAAGTAACGGCGGCCCAGGGGCATGGCGTGGTGGGGCTCGTGTCGCGGGCGGACGGGCGCCGGAGTAGGTGCAGCCCCAGCCGCGGCCGCCGCCCGCCGGCCGGCCTGGCGTCGTTGCTTTAGTGGCTCCGATGGCATCGGGCTGCCGGTGTCGTCTTCATCGCCGGGCCCGCTGCCAGCGCCGGGGGCGTCCGCCTTGTGTCGTCGGCCCAGGACCTCCAGGTTTCGGGCGGCGATCATCTCCCGGGTCTGCGAATCTGGGACGGCAGGCCCGTCAGCACGATGCTCCAGCACCACCAGGACGCGCTTTGCGGCCACGCTGTCCGGGTCGATAGCCAGGGCCCGATCGGCGAAGTCCCGAGCCAGCCGCTCGTCGCCTCGGGCGAGCGAGACACGAGCCAGGCCCGTGACCGCAATCACGTTCGATGGCTCCAGGTCGACTAGCTGCCGGTACGTGCGCTCGGCTTGATCCAGTGCGCCGTCTGCCAGCCACCTGTCGGCCTGCAGGAGCAGCTCGAACATCAGGCGGTCCTGTGTGATGGAGTCGTCCGCTCGATCGGCTTCACGAGTCGAGATTCTCCACCAACTGGCGCTCGAGAATCAATTGACGCGACAGGTGCAAGAGTATCTCGCGGTCGTTCAGCGCCGGCTCGGCGATGACTCGTTCGGTCAGCTCATCTAGTAGATCACCCAGGAGCGGTCCCTGGGCGAGGCCGAGCTCGGCCATCAGATCGTCGCCATCCGCGGCCAGGTCGTTTCTACCCAGCACCATGTTCGCCGCCAGTTGGGACTCGATTCGAGATGCCAGTTCGGCCAGATCGCCGGCGTCGGCAGGCAGCCCACTGCCCTGGTTGTCG
>JANYJI010000090.1 GCA_025358525.1 Chloroflexota bacterium
GGGATCGGGCCGGTCACGGCCCAGAAGATCATTGCCTCACGCCAGGAGCAACGGTTCACCAAGGTCGACGATCTGGTGACTCGCAAGATCGTCACGGCATCCACCCTCAGCAAGCTGCGTTCGCTCGTCACGGTGGAGTAACGCCATGCTGCCGAAGCCGGCGTGGCTCGCGGTTGGGGTCATCGCGGCCGCCGTGGGAGCGGCGTGTTCCGACGGCCTGGCCGGCGCGGCTACAGTTTCGATAGGGGCGTTGGCCGCGACCAGCGTCCTTGAGGTCTGCGGTCGGCCCAAGGTCGGCGCCGCAATGGCGGCAGCGTCGCTGGGAGCGGCGCTCCTCGTCGTGCGGCTGGTCACGGGAATCGTGATCGGGGGTCCGGGCGCAGACGGGCCGCTGGCGCTCCCCGCTGGAACCGGGTCGTGGCAGGCGAGGGTCGAGAGTGCGCACCTGAGCAAGGGTCAGCAGACCGCCACGATCAGCCTGGCCGATCTGCCACTGCTCTGTTCAGCGCAGTTCCCGGCATACCCACGCCTCGTGGCCGGGGACACGATCAGCTGGACCGGCCGCATCCGGCCACTCACGGACGACGACTACGACCGCTACCTCGCCGCTCTGGGGGTCGCGGCCCAGTGCGAGGCCACCGGCCTGACGGTCGTCCGACACGATGACTCGCCAGCCGGCCGCCTCGAGGCGTTTCGCCAGGCCTCGGGCGACGCCCTGCAACTGGTTCTGCCGGAGCCAGCGGGAGGGCTGGCAGCGGCCATCCTCATCGGCCTGCGCGACCGCGTGGATCGTGACCTCGCCGCGGCCTTCACCACGGCGGGGGTAAGCCACGTCGTGGCGATCTCGGGCTGGAACATTGCCATCGTCGCCGCGACGGTGGCTGCGCTCCTGCGCGGGCGCATGAGCCGGCGGCGGCGTGGCATGGTGACCATCGGTGCAATCGCGGTCTACACCCTCTTCGCCGGAGCATCCGCGTCGGTGGTCCGCGCGGCGCTCATGGCCGGCGTGGCTCTCCTTGCGGTCGAATCAGGACGCGGGTCACGGGCAATGGTGGGCCTCGCCTGGGCCGCAACCATCCTTATCGTGGTCGACCCGGCCATCGTCGGCGACGCTGGATTTCAGCTCTCGGCGGCCGCGACCGCGGGCCTCGTGGCCTGGGCCACTCCGCTGACGGCTTGGCTGGGCAGGCATGCCTCACGGCTGCCGACCTCGCTGCAAGCGAGCCTGGGTGTCTCTCTCGCCGCCCAGGCGGCAACTCTCCCGATCGCGCTCCTGGATTTCGGCCGACTCGCCGCGATCGCCCCGGCGGCGAACCTCGTTGTCGTGCCGCTCGTCCCGCCGGTAATGGCCGCAGGCACGCTGGCCTTCGGTGCGGGCTGGTTGGCGACCCTCGGAGCGCCCGGCTGGCTGGGCGGCTTGATAGCGATGCCGGCAGCGCTCTTGCTGGCCGTGCTGATCGTAGCCGTGCGGGCGTTCGCGGCCGTACCGGGTGCGAGTCAGACGCTGCCGTTCCCGTGCAACGTCGCCGCCGCAGCTTTCGCGCTCGGCCTTCTGGTCCCGATGCACCGGCTGCTCAGCCGCGCGGTGAGGCCGAGTATTGAACAGAGGCCGGCAGCCAACCGAGCCCGAGCCGCTCCGCCGCGCCTGACGCGGAAGTATCGAGGGCTGCTGGCCGCCGCGGCACTACTTGCTGTCATTGCCGGGTCCGCCCTCGCCGCTCGGCCCGACGGCAGCGTCCACGTCATCGTCCTCGACGTCGGACAGGGCGATGCGATCCTGCTCGAGGGCGATCGAGGCGCCCGGATTCTCGTCGACGGCGGGCCGGACCCGAACCTCCTGATCTCGGGCCTTGACCGCTTCGTCCCGGCGTGGGACCGGCGCCTGGACGCAATCGTTCTGACTCATCCGCACGACGATCACGTCGCAGGCCTGGTCGCCGTGATCGAGCGCTACCAGGTCGGTCGCGCCTTTGAGCCGGGCTGGACCGTCAATACCCCGAACTACCGAGCCTGGGAGGCCGCGCTGACGGCCCACCACCTGGAGCCGGAACGCCTCCGGACCGGTGAGACCCTGCGTCTGGACACTGCCAATCTCCGAGTCCTCTGGCCAGACGACGGCACGACCCGACCGGCGACTATGTCGCCAGCCGCCGCGACCAATAGGCAGACCAACGATGCCTCGATCATCTTGCTCGGCGAATTCGAGGAGCGCCGCTTCCTGCTGACCGGGGATGCAGAGGACGACGTCGACCCGATCCTGCTCAGTCGCGGACTGCCCAGCGTCGACATGATCAAGGTCGCCCACCATGGCAGCGCCACGGCCTCGTCCGATGCCCTGCTGGCGGCACTCCGGCCGACCGTGGCGGTAATTTCCGTGGGCGCCGACAACAAGTACGGCCACCCCAACGGCGGCACCCTGGCCCGCCTTCGGACCTACGCCCCCAGCCTGATGCGGACGGACCTGGATGGAACGGTCGAGGTGACCATCGATCGGTCGGCGGTCACGGTCATCGGCTCGCGCGGCGACGCTCCGTCGGCCAGCGAGCCCACAGCCTCGGCCACGGCGTTCGGCCTCCTGTACGATTCAATCGATGTCCGTCCCGAGCCGTCGAGAGAGCGCGGCCTTGCTCCTATCGCTGGACCCACCGGCCTGGCACCTCCGCCACTCGCGGGCGGTCGCCGAGACTGCCGGTTGGTTGGCGTGGCGGGCGGAATCGGCCGGTCTGCCGCTCGATCGCCGCCTCGTCGAGTCAGCGGCGCTTCTGCATGACGTCGACAAACTGGAGAGCGTCAGGCCGCAGGTCGACGAGCTGCCGCACGGCGAAGGATCGGCCGCCTGGCTGGCATCGCAGGGCTACCCCGAATTGGGCCCGCCAATTGTCGGCCACCCGGTCACGCGACTCGCCGACGCCGCCTGGTTCGAGGGCTGGCTCGCGGCCGCTTCCCCGGAGGCCCTAATCGTCGCCTATGCCGATAAGCGCGCCGGGCAGAGACTCGAATCCATGGCCGATCGCTTCGCGTCGTGGAAGCGCCGCTACCCGCCGGCCATGCGTGCGCAGCGGCCCCGCGGCACGTGGACAGCGGATACGCTCGAGGCCGTGCGCCTCCGGGCGGAGCGACTGGAGCGACGCGTGTGCGATATTGCGGCCGTGACTCCGGCCGAAGTTCGACGCCTGCCGTGGACGGGCCGCGCGCTCGCCGCGGCCAGCTCAGCTGCCCACGCGCCCGTCGCCCACGCCACTGCCCACGCCACTGCCGACGCCAAGGAAGGGCACGGCTGATGCCACCGACCGCTCCGTTCGGCTTCTACTGGGGCGACGACGCCTACGGTGTCGCCCGTGGCCCGGACGCCCTGGCCGCGCGGCTCGCAGGCGACGGGCCGTCGCTCGACCGCGTCCGGCTTAGTGGCTCCGCAACCACGGCAGAAGAGATCGCCGAGAAGGTGGCCACGGCCACACTCTTTGGCGGTGGCACGCTCGTCGTCGTGGCCGAGCCGGCACCTCTCGTCTCCACGAAACCACTGGCGGCGCGGATGGTGGAGACACTCGCTGCCGTCGCCTCCGGCAACGGCCTGGCCTTCGTCGACACCGTCGACGGCACCGCCAAGCGGCCGGCCTCTCTGGAGCATCTGCGGAATGCCGTGGCGGCGGCCGGAGGCGAGGTCCGCGAGTTCAAAGCACCCATGCAGGACGGCATGGCGCGCTGGATCGCGGATCGCGCCCGCGAGCGCGGGATCAGCATCTCGCCGCCCGCGGCAACCGAACTGGCCCGGCGTGTCGGAGCGAACGTCCGCGAGCGTGACGTCAACCGCAGCCGCCAGGGCGAAATGGCCGTGGCGGAGTTGGAGAAGCTGGCCCTCTACCGCATCGACGGTCAGATCGGGCCGGAGGACGTCAAGGCGCTCGTGGCTGAGGCTGTACCCGGCTCCACCTGGGCCTTTCTCGACGCCGTGGGCTTACGCCGCGCCGACGTCGCCGCCAATCTCGCGGAGAAGCTCGACGATGTGCCAGGGCCCGTAATCGTGGTCCAGCTCCATCGGCGCATCAAGGAGCTGATCGATGTCGCGGATCTGCTGGCGATCGGCACGCCCGCAGGCGCGCTAGTCCGCATCCTCAAGATCCACCCATATGTCGCAGGGAAGCTCGCCGAACAGACTCGGACCTGGACTCTCCCGGAGCTGGACGCAGCTATGGCGGGCCTGCTCGAGATGGATGCCGTGCTGAAGAGCCGGGAGGGCAGCAGTGCGTCGCGGCGGCGCGCCGCCATCAGCCTCTGGATCGCCGAGAAAGTCTGCCGCCCCAGCCAGCGCTAGGGCAACTCGCCCATATCCGGCCGAAGGTCACGGCGCAAAACGCGCTCATCCCCCCACGGGTAGGGGGCTGAGCGCGAAGGAGGGATGTCCGTCCGATCAGATTCGGCCCGGGGCTCGGGCCGGACCCGCGTATCGCGCGAGGGGACTCTCAGCGCCGTCTCGAGACGATGGCCGAAGTGCGATCGCGGTCGGGGCCCGCAGGAAGTGGGCCCCGACCGCCAAGGAAAGATCTAGCTGCAGGAGGCCTTGTAGAGGAACTTCTGCATCGCCGGGTCGGTCACGTTGTCCTTGGTGATGGCGGCGAGCTGGGTCTGGATGACCTTGGTTGTGGGCTGGCCCTTGAGCGCCAGGACCGTCTGCTGGACACCGGCGACGCCGATGCCGTAAGGATCCTGGGCGATGAGGCCCTGGACGATGCCGGCGTTGAGGTCTTCGATCTGCTTGGGCCCGGCATCGAAGGCGATGGTCTTGACGGTGGTGTTGCTGGCCTGCTTCAGGCCAGTGGCAACGCCCTCAGCGTTCTGGACGTTCGTCGCGAAGACGCCGGCCAGATCGGAGTGGGCGGCCAAGGTGGCGGTGGTGATTACCGTGGCGGCTGTGGGGTCGTCGTGGGTGTACTGGATGTCGAGGACTTTGATGTTCGGATGGTTCTTCATCTCGTCGTTGAAGCCCTTGACACGGGCGTCCGTCGTCGAAATGCCTGGGTCGACGTTGACGATGAGGACAGTGCCCTTATCGCCGACGAGGGTGGCAAGAGTCTTGGCGGCCAGCGTTCCGCCGGCGAGGTTATCGGTCGAGATGGCCGACTGGGCGAAGGACGTGTCGTCGAGCTTAGTGTCGACGAACGTGACCTTGATGCCGGCGTCGCTCATTGCCTTGAGCGGCGCTAGCAGGGCCTTGGAGTCATCCGGCGCAACCATGACGCCGTCCGGGTGGGCGGCGGTCACCGAGTCGATGACGGGCTTCTGAACCGTGGCATCCCACTTGTTGCCGCCGGTGATGTTGAGGGTGACGCCTTGCTTGGTGGCCTCAGCCTGCGCTCCGCAGGCCATGGTCACGTAGAACGGGTCTCCGGCGACTCCCTGGATGAGAGTCAGTTTGTAGTTCTGCGCAGCCGCGCTGCTGGGGACCGTTGTTGCGGCCGAGCCCGAGCAGGCGCCTACGGTGATGAGCGCAAGGCCCAGCATCGTGACAGTGCGGATCCTCATGAGCGGTACCTCTCCTATACGTGTTCCCTTGGGCTGACTGCGCCGGCACCCCGACTCTCGGGCATGCCGCATTACGCACAAGATGGGATCAGCGCCGCTCGCGACGACGTCGGCGCAGCTGGTCCGTATAGACGGCCAGAATGAGAACGGCGCCCACGGCCACGTCTCGCCAGAAGGACTGGTATCCGAGGATCGTGAAGCCGCTGAAGAGCACCATCGGGATGCAGACGCCGATCGTCGTGCCGACGACGGTCGCTATGCCGCCCACGAGGCTGGTGCCACCGATGACCACGGCAGCGATTGCCTGCAGGTTGTCGTTCGCATGACCCGAGATGGTGGTTGTCGTGAATATGGCCAGGCTCATGAACGCGGCGAAACCGGCCAGGGTACCGCTCATCGCGTAGACCTTGATCAGATGCCAGTCGACGTTGATGCCGGCCCGACGGGCTGCCTCCTGGTTGGATCCGATGGCCAGCGTGTAGCGGCCAAACCTCGTGAAGCTCAGGACGACGGCCCCCGCTATGGCCACGATCGAGGCGACGATGACGACCAGCGGAATCTTGTCTAGGAAGTACCGGGCGGACCCCATGTCGCCGATGATCGAGGGAATGTAGCGAATGTCCTGGCCGTTGCTGAGGATCTCCGCGAACCCCCACGCCATCCCGAGTGTTCCGAGGGTTGCAATCAGCGCCGGAACCTTGGCCTTGGCGACGAGGATCCCGTTGAGGATCCCCCAGGCCAGTCCTGAGCCCAGTGCCACGGCCAGCCCAAGAAGGACGACGTCCCAGCCGCTGTCGGTTGGGTTGCGGCCGCCCCAGTTCATGGTTTGGGCGGAAGTCACGCCTGCGAAGAGCATCACGTAGCCCACGGACAGGTCGATCCCGCCCGTCGCCATGACGAAGGTCTCGCCGACGGCGATGACGAGCAACACTGCGACGTTCACAGCCATGGTCCGAACGTTGAACTCAGTCAGGAACTTGCCCGGCGCCAGGAAGTTGAACAACCACATCAAGACGACGAGAAGAACAAGGATCCAGGCGGCGTTGGTGGAGAAGGCTCGGGCGACGACTGAACCGAAGCGAGTCTGGCTGAAGGACTTCCAGCGTTCCGCAACCGGACTTAGCTTGTTCCGGGCCGCTCTAGGATCGGACTCCGCGCGGCTGGGCCGGTCGACGGTCATGCCGCTCCCTCCTCAGCGACGCCGCCGGTCATGGCCGAGACAAGCTGCTCGATGGTTACGCCCCTGCGATCGAACCGGGCGACGCGGCGGCCGAGCCGAAGCACTTCAATCCGGTCGGCAATCTCGAGGACCTGGCGCATGTTGTGGCTGATAAGGACGGCGGCAATGCCGCGGTCGCGTATCCGCTTGACCGTCTCGAGGACCCGGGCGGTCTGGATTACGCCAAGAGCCGCGGTCGGCTCGTCGAGGAAGACGACCTTGCTGGCCCAGGCCACCGAGCGAGCCACGGCGACGCTCTGGCGCTGGCCACCGGAGAGGTTGGCCACGGCACTTTGGGCGTTCTGGAGATCCACGCCCAGTTCCCCGAACGCTTTGCGAGCCCCCGTCCGCATCGCCCTGTTGTCGAGGAAGCCGAGTTTACCCAGAAGGCCGGGCCGCATTATCTCGCGGCCGAGGTACAGGTTAGCCGCACCATCCAGGTCGGGCGCGAGGGCGAGGTCCTGATAGACCGTCTCGATGCCAAGCTGCATCGCCTCGAACGGCGAGCTGACGTGGATCCTCTGACCCTCGAGGAAGATTTCCCCTTCGTCCGCCTGCTCGGTCCCGGCGAGGATCTTGATCAGCGTGCTCTTGCCGGCGCCGTTGTCGCCGATCAGGGCAACAATCTCGTTGGGGTAGACCTCGAAATCGCAGCCGCGCAGGGCTTCGACATGGCCGTAACTCTTGAAGATGCCGCGCGCTTGCAGCAACGGGTCGGCCATTCGCTCTCCGAGTGAGGTCAGCTAGAGCCCCATCGACGCGACCGTCGCGGTTCGACGGACTCGTTGGGCTTGACCGGGCTCGTCGTGCTGAGACGTTAGGCGCGCGCGTCAGGCTGGCCATCGGGAACCACACGTAGCCGACTACTGATCCGCTGCTCAGTACCCCGGTACGTACCCTCTCGCTGGCGCGGTCGCCAGATGCGGCCGGCCGCTACTTCGCCCAGTACCAGGCGCTGTTGCCGGCCACGTCATCGCTCTTCATAAGCATCGACGTCTGGATCAGCGCCCGGTCGACGTCGGGGCTGTAGAGGAAGACCGTCAGGAGGTCCTGCCATTCGTCGAGGAAGGCGAGCGGCGAGAGAGCACCGTGGATCGACGAAGGGACAGGCCGCATCGTCTTGAACGCCTCGGAGGCACGCTGGTGCAGGGAATCGGGGTACGTGGAAACCGGCACGTCCTGGTTAGCCGCGATCGATCCCTTCAGAATGGTGAAGTCGGCCTGGGTCTTGGCGCTGACGAGGTTGAGCAGCCAAGCGGTCGTGGCGTCCGGGTGCTGGATCGCCCTGGGTCGCGTGAAGGTGTCGATGACCATCAAGAAGACCTCGGCCGGCTTCTGCGGGAAGCCAACGGCCTCCCAGTCCGTGCCTTCGCGATAGCCCGCGTCGTTGAGAACCGGGGCCGCAAAGTCGCCCAGGACCATCATCGCCACTTTGCCGCTCCCAAGCAGCGTCGGCATATCGCTCCAGGTGTCGCTGCCGTGGTCCGGGTATACGTACGGAATGAGCTGGGCAAACTTCTGGAATGCGGTCCGGATGCGGGGATCGGTCTGGGGATCGAGAAGGCCGGTGTAGAACTGCTCGTAAACATCGGGTCCGGCGACGGACAGAAGGACGGCGTCGAAGAGGAAGACAGCGGTCCACTTGTCGCGAGTCCCGAGGCCGATCGGGACGATATTGTGGGCCGCCAGGATCTTCGCGTCGGCAATGAGCTCGTCGGCGTCTCTGGGGGGCTCGAGGCCGAATTGCTTGAGGAGTGGAACGTTGTAGAAGAGCCAGTTGGCCCGGTGGATGCTCACCGGGATGGCCATCTTGTGGCCGTTGAATGTGACCATCTTGCTGAGGACCGGCCGATACTTCAGATCCAGGTTCTGAGCGGCCCAGATGTCATCCACGTTGTCCAGGTAACCACCGTCCACGTAGGTCTTGAGCTCGCCGCCGGCGAGAGACTGGAACGTATCAGGCGGCACGTTGGCAGCCAGCTTGCCCTGCATGACGGTCTTGAGGGTGATGCCGCCACCGCCCGCGGTCGGGTTGTCATGGACGACGATGTCGGGGTAGGCGGCGTGGAAGTCCGCCTCGATCTTGACCATCGCCTGGCGCTCGCCGCCGGCCGTCCACCAGTGGTAGACGGTCAGGTCGTGGCTCGCGCTAGAGGAGGGTGTGGCCGAAGCCGCACCGCAGCCCGTTACCGAGATCGCAAGGGCAACGGAGCACAGCGTCGATATGAACCGCTTCCGCGGGACCGACCTCGGATGTCGACGGCCTCCACCCAACGCTGCTCTCCAATACGAGTGGCCGGCGCGCTCTCGAAGCTTCACTGCGCGTGACAGCCCGAACCCACGGCCCGCGACTGCAATACGCTAGCGCACGGGGCCGCTGCTGACTAGCCACCGCGGCGTCCTGCGTCCAGGGTCCTGTGTCGGGCGCGTGTCGAGGAGCGTAGAGGCTCACCCCCGGACTCAGCCCCGGGCCCAGTACCGTCGGGCCGCCTCGGCCCGGTTCCGGACGCCGAGCTTGTGGAGGATGCTGCTGACGTGCGTCCCGACGGTCCGCGGCGAGATGGTCAGCGCATGAGCGATCTCCCGGTCGGTCAGACCATCGGCAAGATGGCGCAGCACTTCCTCTTCGCGATCGCTCAGGGTCGCCAGCTCCGGATCGTCGGCCGCCACCGGGCCACGCCGGGACTTTTCCACGAGCCTGCGGATGAGGTGAGCGGCACGGTGTTGATCCATGGCCAGGTCGCCCTCGTATGCCCCTCGGACAGCGCGCAGCAGAGCGTCGGGAGTGATGTCCTTGGTCAGGTAGCCGATGGCTCCGTGGCGCATCGCGTCGAGCAGGTGCCGATCCGATGTCGATATCGTCAGCATGACGATCCGCGTATCTGGCAGCCGGGGGGCCAGCTCCCGGACGAGCTGGACTCCGTCCATTCCGGGCAGGTCGATATCGACAAGGAGGACGTCGGGCCGAACTCTGGGCGCCACCTGAAGGGCTTCCTCAGCCGTAGCGACCGCAGCCACGATCTCGATATCGACCGCGGTGATCGCCTGAGTGACCGCCGCGCGCACCAGGGCGTGGTCGTCCACGAGCATCACTCTGATGCGAACGGGCTGCCGCGGCTCGGTCACGGCCTCTTCTCCGCAGGCACGCGCTTGCGGGTTGCGAGGGGCACGCTGACCCGAATCCGGGTGCCGTCCTGTGGCCGCGAATCGATCGTCAACTCGCCTCCGATAAGGAGCGCTCGCTCTTGCATTGAAGCCAAACCAAAGCAGCCTTCCTTGACCTCGGACGGTTCGAACCCGCAGCCATTGTCGCCGACCACGAGTTCCAGGTGGGAGTCCACGACGCATGCCCGAACCCGCACCACCGTCGCGTCGGCATGGCGAATGGCGTTGTTGAGGGACTCTTGGATAATTCTGAGCAACTCGGCCTCGGCTCGCGGGGTCAATCGCGGCAGCTCGCCTTCGCATTCGAACTCGGCGCGCAGGCCGAAGCGATCGGCGAAGTCGGTGACGTAGTTCGCCATCAACTCGCGCAGTGAGACTGCCGGCTCACTCCCCAGACGCAGCGCCATCACCGCCTGGCGCGCATCGGCCAGTCCGGCGTCGATCGCTCCCGTCAGATCGTCGCAGACCGCTCTCGCCTCGGGACCGAGGTCGCTTATGGCAGTCAGGCGTCCGATCTTGAGCTTGGCCAGCCAGAGATCCTGGGCAAGCCCGTCGTGGAGCTCGCGAGAGAGCCTCGTTCGTTCCTCGAGCGCGGCCCGGCGCACGTCGACGTCCTTCAGCCGGGCAAGGGTCTCGTTGGCCCGACCGAGTTCAGCCCGGGTGGCCCGCCCTTCAGCCTCGATGCCGATCAACAACACGACCGCGAAGGCCACGGTCAGGATGTCGCCGCTCGAAACGAGCCCGCCGTACGTGCTCGGGTAGAACGCGGTGTGGAACTCGCCGAAGGCCGCGAAGACCAGCCCCACGGCCAGGAAGCCGTCGCCCATAGCGCCGGTGCGGCGGTGGTGTCGCCGTGTCAGCTCGGCCGCCAGCACGAAGAGCCCGCCCCCGACCAGGTGCAGCCACACCCCAAGTAGGGTCGGCGATGGCGGCACGGGCTGGAAGGTCGGCCAGGTCGGCAGGCGGAGGAGGATGAAGACGCTGCTCAGTGGTGGCACGTGGGAGCTCCACGCACTGGCGAATTGGATGATCGCCAGAAGCGCGACGGCGGGGCCAAGCAGTATCAGCCAGTGGTGGCGGACGCGGATGTCCCGCAGCGAAACCGCCGCGCCAAAGACCAGAAGGGTGGCCGCGATGAGGTGTCCGGCCGTTGTGATCTGCGGCTGGGCCTCGCGAGGCATGTTCAGCCCGAAGTCGGAAAAGGCAACGTCCAGGCGGCCCACGACGAAGAGCAGGCTGGCCCCGCTGGCAATTGCTAGAACCAGGAAGGCCGACGCCTGGAAGAGCGCCACGGGGGCTCCGATCTCGCGGTAGCGGACCCAGGCTACGACGGCCACTCCGAGTGCGACGACCGTGGCGAAGGTGTCCAGGACGAGGTCCAGACCGGCTTCGACGTGCTGGCCGCCGAGCAGCGGCCAAAAGACGACTGCGGCGGACAGGCAGGCCAGGACGATGACGATTGCCGCCAGGACAGCGTCCAGTCGGTCCAGTCGAGCGACTCGAAAGAGATGCCGAGGTAAGAGCACGGGCGAATGATAGGCGTGCCGGATGGGAGGAGGAGCCAACGGCCGGTCGAGCCCTCCGCTATCGCGGGCGTCGCGGCAAGGGCTGACGCCGTGATCTCGCGTCAGGCCGTGTGGACGGGCGTCCGGCTGATCTCGGGGTCGGTGAAGATGTCGAGGTCATCGCGACTCTGCGTCGAGAACTCCGAGACGATGGCCCCATCGGGTCCGCCCTGGAACCAATGCTTCGTATTCGGCGGGACGGTGAACTGCTCGCCGGGATGGAGCACGATCTCGCGCGTGGCCGTGTAGACGCCCCGCTCCGCGCGCACCGGGTGCGCCTGGGGGTTCGGAGTCGGCTCGCCGCCCTCGACGTGCAGGTACACCACGCCCTTACGGACGCGGAAGGTCTCTTCCTTGCCGGGAGTGCCGGCGAACGGCGGGTGGCGGTGCTCGGCGCACGTCTGGTGCGGGAACAGCATCAGCTCCTTCGCGCAGACGCGGTCCGTATTGACGTAGACGACCATCTCCACGCCGAGATGTTCTAGGTCGTCCAGGCCGAAGTCAACCACCTCGATCACTGCCCGTTCGGACGGCGTGATCGCCATCCCGGCGGCGGCGAGCATCTCGGCGGCGCGATCGCGCGCCTGCTGCACCTGCGTTGCGGTCAACATGGCGTTCTCAGACCTCCTTGTCGCATGGTCCTCAATAGATGCGATCGAAGCATACCCTCAAGGCTGTCCAGAACCCGTTGACGCTGCCTGCTGTGCGACCGCCCTCGGTGCGTACGACGGGATCCGGCTCGGGCTATCCGAACGCCTCGCCCACGAGGGCCCGCTGCTGAGCTCGGTGAGCGGCGGCGTAGCCCTCGGCTGGGCTCGATCGCTCCGGCCGCGAGACGTCGACGAACGAGACCCCCGGCGGGACCAGGTCGCGGATCTCCGGCAGCACGAACTTGCGAGCGCCCATGTTGCGCGGCTCTTCCTGGGCCCAGACGACGGTCTCGAGGGCCGGGTACCGTGCCAGCAGCGCGCCCAGCTCAGCGCAGGGAAACGGATACAGGAGTTCGACCCGGGCGATCGCCACTTCG
>JANYJI010000034.1 GCA_025358525.1 Chloroflexota bacterium
GTACGAACGCGACCGCAGCTGCCGCGCCGGCAAGGCCGAGTTGCGGCGCCGTCAATCCGAACGCGATGGGGTCGTCACGGATCGCGTTCTCCGGGACCTCGACTTGGTCGTGCTCTTCGCTCATGACGCCCTCAGCGGGTCCGGCCCTTTGAGCACGATCGGTATCACGCCGAACGGCACCAGGAGCATGAGAAGCGCGCACGCGGCAGCGAGCCCAAGCATGGCGTTGGTGTCCCCAGCCGTGGGCGGGTTGCCGGCAACTACGTGCGGCATGGTCTGGAGGGAGAAGAGGATGAAGATGATCGTCCAGGCGAAACGGACCGCGAGCAGGGCCAGCATGAGCTTGAGCCAAGCGTTGGTGAACCGTTCGGTCGCAGGGATCGCGTAGGCGGCCAGGGCGATCGGACCGACAAGGACGAGGAGGCGCTCGACGGCGTCGAAGGCCACGGCGAGCATCTGGAGGAGCGTCATGACTACCGCCGAGAGCAGCCCCGCCGAGAGCCAGGCTCCGGTGTTCCAGTTACCCGGTCCCTGGTTCACGTTCGAGTCGAAGCCGCCGTTCTGGAGGACCTGGAAGACTCCGCCCGCTGCCGGCCAGGCGTCCGGCCCGCCCACACCGTTGCCCGGGATACTGACCTGGACCATCGCGAGGTCGGTTGCGGCGACGAACTGCGCGAGGACCGAAACCAGGAAGATCCCCAGGACCGACAGCGTGGCGCCGACGACGAAGCGCGGCGTCACCGCGCGGACGGTGTAGGTCGACTCGCCCGTGGTCCGGCTGACCATAATGAGATAGCCCAGGATCATGCCGCCCAGGGTGATGAGCGGGATCGTGATCAGGAGGATCTGGCCATAGAGGTGGGTGACCGTCTGGTCTGACATCGGGTCGAGCGGCGTGAGGAAGCTGCCCCGCAGGTTGTCGATGTCCGCCCGGCACGCGTCGCTGATCATGTTCGAGTACCAGAGCGTGAGGTCGTGGATCGGGTCGCCGATGAACGGGATGCCGCCGCCCTGGCCGGCCGTGTTCGTCAGCGAGGGGGCCGGGAGCGCTGGCGCCTGGGCTGCCGTCGCGGGGTTGGCGAGATGGCCCGCGAGCCAGAGGGCGAGACCGATCAGGCCAAGCGCAAGCGGCACGAGTACCGCGCGCGGTACCGGACGCGGCTGGAACTGGTCGAGCCTGAACCGCTGGGCGACGCGAGTCTGGAGGCTGAGGGACGCAGCCATAGCATCGTCAACCGCTACGGTGGGCTGATCAGGCCGTATGCGGCCGCGAGCGCCGTGATCGTCCCGACGATGACCGAGGCCGCGAACATCCAGACGAGGCCGTGGATCCCGTTCTCGATCCGCTTGTGCGCCCGATGCTCGGCGTCCGCGTTCGAGCCCGCGAGTGTCTTCTCGATGCCGCCCCAAACGATGACCGCGCCCGAGATCGCTACCCCGAGGCCGATCGTGATCGCGACGAGAGCGCCGATCATGTTCTCGACCGGGGCAAGGGCCTTCTGCGCCCCCGGCGGGACGGAGCCCGCCGCCAGGGCAGGATGAGCGGCAGCCAGATATAGGGCGGTTGTTGCCGCGAGGATGGTGAGTCGTCGTCCGGGGACGAGAAAACGACCGATCATGGCTACATCACCCCGCGGCCTGCTGCTGGGCACCGCCGGACTGCTGGCGGCGCGTCCGGACGAAGTCAATGACCTGCTGCTCGCTCGCGGCCGCGAGATCCAAGCCGGCACCGCGGAACCAGCTGACCGCTCGGGAGAGCGCACGGAGTCGGTCGTATTCAGAGGCTGGGATGATCGCGACCGCGAGATGGCCGCGGGCGACGATCGTCCGGACTCGGCCCGCCGCGACCTCATCGATCAGGGTCGCAAACGCAGCCCGGGCGTCGGACAGGCCGACGGTCCGCAGAGGCGAAAGGATTGCGCGCGGCCCGGATGTAAGCCTTCGGATCGTGGCGTTGTCGGGCGGCTGTAGCGTGGTGAGATCCGCGAGTTCGGACGGATCGTTGAGCGCTTCGGGGTAGACGTTCAACGCGTGGAGTGCGGCCAGAGCGTCTTCGATCTTCCGCCAGCGCTCCGCCTCTTCGTGTTGGATCATCACCGCGAGCGGTTGGCCATCCTTGAGGATGACCACAGGTGCCCCCTCCTCCACTCGCTGGACGACGGCCCGGAGGGTGGCGCGTAGCTCGCGCATACCCATTGCCGAAAGAACACCGCTGACGGTCACGAATAGTCCTCCAAGATCTCAAGACTCTCTCGCGGCGCCTCGAGCACCGCGTACATCCGTCCACGCCAGGTCACGATGAGGGACGTCGCACGGGCTTTATCGATCGCCTTGTGGAGTTCCTCGCGGACGAACCGGCTGGGTACGTAGGCGCCGACGTCGTCGGGCCGAACCGGCCGGAGGAGCGCGGCCGGCTGGCCGTAGACCAGCACGACGACCTCGTCGCCGTCCTTAGCCCGTGCCAGGTACTCACTGAACCTGGGCCGTAGCTCCCTGGAACCGACTACATGCATCACGACCAGCACGCTACCGCGCCAGACCTATCGGGTCAAGGTGTGTTGCGTACCATTCCGCGTACCATCGCGCGCTCCGCAGTTCGGAGACATCATTTGAGCACAGAGTGTCAGTGACACATCTTTCAGCTCAGCTCGCGTTCGTCGGCGGAGGTGCCATGGCCGGGTCGCACAGCTGCTGCGACGCATCGCCCGATCGGCGATACTGGAGACCAACGCCTGGCTGCCTCCCCCTCGGCAGTCGGTCCCGTGAGCCGGCCGCTACCCCCTCAGCGGCCGGCTCCTCTTCGTCTCAGGTTCGGCCCGCGCTCGGTACTCGCGCCATCCTGCCCCGGCGGCTTACATTCCGAGCGCAGTTCTGGATACCGGCGCGCCCGAGAGATCCGCGCGAATCGCCGCTCGATACAGGAGGAGCACGGCGGTCCAGACGAGCCGTAGCCTGAGGAGTCCAGCGCATGAGCATGACGGTCGAGGCCCTGATCTCCCTCCGGAGCCAAGTCATCAGCGGATTCATCGATGGCGGAATCACCGAGGAGGCCTACCGAGCCGATCTCGACGCTCTCACAGTCGAGCTCGATCGACTGCTGACGCCCGGCGGTCGAGGAACGCTTGAGCAACGCGCCGCCAAAGTGGTGTCCGTGATCCTGTCCGACAGCCATGCTCGAATAGTCCCCGAACCACCGGCCAAGCTTGCTCGGATCGAGTTCTGGAGTCGCCGCCACCGCGAGCGCCTGAGCCGCGAGGACCCCGATCGATATGAGGCCGAGCGCCGAGAAGAGGAGGCGCTCGAGGCGCTCGAACCCGATGAGGTCCGAATGGCCCGGCCGATCGTTGCGGCCCTTCGCCGCCGAACGAGTGCGCAAGACCGACGGGACCGACTGGCAGCCATGGCGCGACGGCCCCAGGTCGTCGAGCCGCCGCGCGTTCCCGCGTTTCCTGATGCGCTCTGGAC
>JANYJI010000097.1 GCA_025358525.1 Chloroflexota bacterium
GAGGCGATGATCTCGCCCTCGGATAGACCCAGGGCGAGCGGCATCAAAGCCAGCATCGTCGCTATGGCCGTCATCAGGATCGGCCGGACTCTCGTCCGCCCACCCTGCATCAGGGCGTCGTACATCGGCATGCCACGGCGCCTGTGTTGCTCGACCAGATCCAGCAACACGATGGCGTTGGTGACCACGATCCCGATCAGCATCAGGAAGCCGATCAGGGCGCTGATGCCGATGGGTCGCTGGGTGAGGAATAGAGCTGGGAACGCTCCGATCATGGCCAGCGGCAGGCTGAACATGATGACCAGCGGGTCGATGAGCGAGTTGAAGACCAGGACCATCACGAGGTAGACGAGCAGGATGGCGACGGCCATCGATACGAACAGACCGCCGAACGCCTCGGTCATCTGCTCCGTCACGCCCGACAGCTTGACCGTCACGCCGCTGAGCTTGCCGTCGGCCTTCAGCTGGTCCATCGCCTTCTGGATCTCCATGGAGACGGCACCGGTGTCCTTGCTCGTTGGATCGGCGGAGACTGTCGAAGCGGGGGATTGATCAACCCGACTGATACGAGCCTGATTGTCCGCGGACTTAACTGTGGCGATGTTGCCGAGAGGCATCTTGCCCACGCCAACCGGCAACTTAGCCAGGGACTCAATCGAAGTCAGCCTGGCATCGACCTGGAGGTAGACCTCGATCGGGGCGCCGCCAAGGCTGACACTGCCGGCCTTGGTTCCGACCAGGGCGTTGTGGACCTCGGACTGAACTCCGTAGGTGCTGGTGCCGTTGAGGATGGCCTTGTTCGGGTCGACGTCGATGTCGTATTGAGTGCTCTTGGCGGCGAGATCGCTCTTGACGTTGATCAGGTCGGGCATGGTCTTGAGCTGAGCCATAACGACGGTCGAGGCGTGGGCCACAGCGATCGGATTCGACCCGCTGACGACCACGCTGATCGAGCTGCTGCCGGTCATGCTGTCCTGGGCCACCTGGATCTGCCAGCCATCACGCTGGAGCTTGGCCAGGTCATCGGATAGCTTCTTCTGCTCGGTATCGAGATTGGTGCCGGGGTCCAAACCCACGACGATCGTCGCGGCGTTGGCCGCCCCTCCGCTGAAGGCGGAGGAAAGGGCCG
Organism: Chloroflexota bacterium; assembly: GCA_025358525.1. GTDB lineage: Bacteria > Chloroflexota > Limnocylindria > Limnocylindrales > CSP1-4 > Fen-1039. The sequence goes on from JANYJI010000097.1 coordinate 1,130, forward strand.
AACGGCCGGTGTCGCCTTCGCCTGGAACGGTTGTTTCGATGAGCTTGATCTCTGGGTACGCCCGGAGCTTAGTCTGGATGCCCCTCGCCTCCGCTAGAACGGCCGACGACGGCGTGCCGGAGGGCGGAGCCACGCTGATCGAAAGCTGCTTCTGCGATCCAGCGTTGAGGAACTGGGTGGGAATGTGCGGAACGAGCAGCATGGCGCCAAAGACGAGGGCCCCGGCGATACCGATAACACCCCAGCGGCTGCGGCGGTTGTTAAGGGCTGCCTTCAGGAGCGGGGTGTAGATCTTCTGGACGATCGTATCGTGGTGCTCGGTCCCTTCGTCAGGATTGAGCTTGATGCGGTCGATGAACAAGCTTGCCATCACGGGCACGACGGTCAGGGCGCAGATGAGCGAGGCCAAAAGGGCAAAGGTCACGGTCAGCGCAAAGGGCAGGAAGAACTGGCTGACGAGCCCACCGACGAAGCCAAGCGGCAGGAAGACGGCGACGGTGGTGAGGGTGGAACTGGTGATGGCGCTGGCGACTTCACGCGTGCCGGAAATGCACGCCTCGCGCATTGAATCGCCCCGGCCGCGGTGACGGTAGATGTTCTCCAGGACGACGATGGCGTCGTCCACTACCCGACCGACGGCTATCGCCAGGCCGCCCAGGGTCATGATGTTGATGGTGACGCCCGCGACGAGCATGAGGGCCAGGGCGGTCATGATCGAGACGGGAATGCTGACCGCGGCCACCAGAGTTGACCGCAGGCTTAGCAAGAAGACGAAGATCGTGAGGATTGCGAACAAGGCTCCCAGGCCGCCCTCGCGAACCAGGCTGTCGCGCGACTCGATGATGAAGGTCGAGGAGTCCGAGACGGTGTCGATCTCGAAGCTTCCATTATTCTGGGCATTGAGCTCGTCCAGCTTCTTCTGGACCGCCTGGACCACATTGACCGTGTTGGCACCCGACGACTTGGTGATGCTCAGGACGAGCGACGGGCCGGCGTCAGAGTTCCTCGGATCCTTGTTCAGCTCCGCAAATCCGGTCGGATTGACGGCAACTCGTTCGACTGTCCCGACGTCGCCGATGGTGATCGCAGTGGGCGCGGTCGCGGCCGAACCGGCGGCCGGCATCTTCGCCCCAACGGCCAGCGCCAGGAGATCATCCTTGTTCTGCAGAAGCAGCTGGTGCTGAGCCGACACCGGGATAGAGATCGTCGTCCCGTCGGGGTTCGTGATCGGCAGCGAGCCGGCCGGCAGGGTCAGGTTATTGGTGGACAGCACGCCCTGGATCTGGGTGATCGAGACATTGCTGGCAGCCAACTTGGCTGGATCCAGCTTGACCACGAGGCGGTACTGGGTTGCGCCGCTCAGATCCACCTTGCTTACGCCATCGATGCCCTGCAGCGACGGCACTATGTTGGATACCGCCATGGCGTTCAGCTGATCGGACGTGGTGGAGCCGGTGCCGCGAATCGCGACGATCAGAGACGGAAACGCGTTCAGGTCGAACGATTGGATGCTCGGGCTGGAGCTCAGCCCGAGGGCCTTCACGTTCGTATCGATCGTCGAGATCGTGTCCTTGATGTTCGTGCCAAAGGAGAACGAGGCGACGACGATCGAGAGGCTGTTCACAGAGCTAGAGGTCACGTGTGTCAGACGCGGCGCGTTGCCGATCGAGCGCTCGACCGGCTGGGTCACCTGCGTCGAAACATCCTGGGCGCTGGCACCCGGCAGAGGCGTAATGACCACGACGAAGGGAAACTGAATGTCGGGCAGCAGCTCCTGATTAAGCTGAGACCACGAGAAGATGCCGGCCATCAGCAGACCGATGGTGACCAGAACGGTCACGCTTCGTTTCGCCACTGCGAGCTGTGTCAGTCGGATCACGAGTTGCTCCTTGAGTCCGTCACGGTTTGGCAGCTGCGTCGATAGCTGGTTGGCGAGACGACGGACGATGCGTCGAAGGTTGGTCCTGCGACACGCGCCGCGGGCTTAGTGTTCAAGTCGGGCTCGATTTCGTTCGCTCCATGACGAGCGCGATCAGGCGCGCCATATCGGCCATCTCGTCCTCGTTTAGGACGCCGAAGAATCGGCGCAACATCTCGAGGCGCATGCCCGAGATCTCATCGATGAGACGCTGACCTGCCTCGGTCAGCCGACACTCGACGACCCGGCGGTCGTCCAGGCGATGCTGGCGTGACACCAGGCCGTGACGTTCTACCCGCTCAACGATGCCGCTGACGGTGGGCAGGCCGACCCCGATCCACTCCGCGATGCGACTCATCGGCGAGGGACCGTGCTTGCTGAGCAGGTACAGTAAGCGCATCTGGCCGAATGTCAGCTCCGCCGCCACCCACTCGGGAACATCCGAGCCCTTTTGGTCCCACATTCCGCCGAGGGCAGCGATGGCCACCTCGATCTGGAGTTCTTTCGAAGATACTTCGCTCACAGGCGAACAGTATCACGAATGGCAAATAGCTTCGCGTCATGCGAATGAAGTGGCCTGCGGCAAGCGACAGCGCGAGTAACTCGGACGCTTGCGCGAGGAGTAGCCGGACCCTCAGACTGGGCCGCGTGAGTGAGAATGATCAGGTCACCAAGCAGCGCACCCTTGGGGCGGGCGTATACGGGCGCATCGGCCTGCACTTCTACGACGCCGGTGTCCTCGGCATCTCCTCGATGCTCATCTGGCGCTGCTCCAGCACACGGACCCTGGCCCACTACCAGGCCAACGTATCGGCCAACCACCTCGACGTCGGCGTCGGCACGGGCTACTTCCTGGACCGCGTAACGTATCCCTCCACCACCCCACGGCTCGGCCTGCTCGACCTCAACGGCAACAGCCTGACCCATACCGCTCGACGCCTCATCCGGTACTCGCCCGAGATCTACCAGGCCGACATCCTCCAGCCGATCGCGGTCGGGGCCGAGCCGTTCGACTCGATTGGCCTCAACTACCTGCTTCACTGCCTGCCTGGGCCGATGGCGTCCAAGGCGGTGGTATTCGACAATCTGGGCCCGCTCCTCAAGCCGGGCGGCACGATCTTCGGCGGGACCGCGCTTCGACACGGCGTCCGCCTGCCGCTCCAGGCGCGCGCGTTCATGGGCGTTTACAACGCCATGGGCATCTTCGGCAACAGCAACGACAGCCTGGCCGGCCTCCGGAGCGAGTTGGAGTCGCGCTTCGACGATGTCTCGATCGAGGTGCACGGCTGCGTCGCTCTCTTCCGAGCCCGCGCCCGGCCGTAGCATCCGGCTCGCGGTGGGGCCCGGCATGCGCGCTCTCGGGGAGACCCCCCAATTCACACCAACCCTCGCCGCTGCTAACGTTCAGGGTGTCGGCAATGCAAAGGAGAGAAGTGTGATCAAGCGGGGCAAGCCTGAGGGCCCCATTCGATGGACGACGCTCGGCAATGCGCCTTACCCAAGGCCCGATGAGCCGTGCTCCGGCTTCCTGCTGCAGGCGGGCGGCGCCAACGTGTTGGTCGATATCGGCGGCGGAACGCTGGCCGCGCTGCAGCAATACATTCGGCTCGAAGACCTGCATGCGGTCTGGATCAGCCACCTGCACGCCGACCACTTCTCAGACATGCCCCTCCTCTACTACGCCTTTGCCTTCTCGGAGAAGCCCCTGCGGAAGATCCCGGTCCTCGCTCCGGTCGGCTGGGCCCAGCGCGTCGAGGCATTCGTGAAAAGCTCCGTCGAGCACAAGATGAAGAGTTTCTTCCAGGTGATCGAACTGAAGGATCGCGGCATCGCGGAGATAGGCGATCTGCGCATTCAGGCTAGAGTCGTAGAGCATGGCGTCCCGGCCTTCGGACTGGCGGCGCGTTTCGGCGACCGACGACTCGCCTACACCGGCGACAGCGGCCCGTGCGACAACCTGGTCAGCCTCGCCAAGGGATCGCGCGTGCTCGTGGCCGAGTGCTTCTCGCGTGAGATCGAGATCCCGTCGGTCCACCTCTCACCCGAAGACGCGGGTCTGACCGCCGCCCATGCAGGCGTAGCGCGGCTGGTGCTGACGCATCTCGGGCCCGGCCTCGAGGAAGACGAGGCGATCGAGCGGGCCGCCTCCACCTTCAATGGCGCGATCGAGGTTGCCCGCCCGGGAATGGTGATCGAGGCCTGACCCGGGCCGGACTAACGCTCCGGCCTCGGCCACGATCGGCCACGATCGGCCGCGTGGATCGCGGTCTCACGTCCCGCGGCGGTACGGCGTGTCCAGGACGACGAAGTCCTTTCGGCCGACCAGCGCCGCCCGGATGCGGTGGCCGTTTTGGTTGTAGAGCATCCGGTCCCACCAGTGGCGCGCCAGATGCTCCGGCAACAGCACGATGGTCAGCCGGTCCGGGTCCTCGGCCTGCGAGACCTCCAGGTAGCGCACAAGCGGCCGAACCAGCGCCCGATAAGGCGACTCGACCAGGACGACCCGGACCCCGGGCAGTTGCCTCTCCACTCGCTCGCGGAATTGCTCGCCTTCGACGTGGTCCAGGGTCACGTGGACGATCTGTACTTCCTCGCCCATGGTCTGGCCGACCCGAACGGCCTGGACGACCGCGCGGCTCATGGCCTGGGCCGCCACGACCACTCTCTGGCGGCGATGTGTTGCCCCGAAGACGATGTCCGGCTGGACCTCCAGGCCGCGGCCTTCCATGTCGTACTCGTGCTTGATGAAGAGCATCACCAAGACGAGGATCGGCACGACGACGATGATGATCCAGGCGCCTTCGGTGAACTTGACAAGGACCTGAACCACGACGACCACCGCCGTCACGCACGCGCCGACGCCGTTGATGATGGCGCTGCGCCGCCAATTCGGGCCGCGTTCAACCCACCAGTGTCGAACCATTCCGGACTGGGAGAGCGTGAAGGACGTAAAGACGCCAATGGCGTAGAGCGGGATCAGGGCGTTGACCTCGCCCTGGAACGCCACGACCAGAAGGATCGACAGTAGAGAAAGCAGCACAATTCCCGAGTTGAACGACAGCCGTTCGCCGCGAAGGGCAAACTGGCGCGGGAAGTAGCCGTCCCGCGAGAGAATGGAAGACAGCCGGGGGAAGTCTGCGAAACTCGTCTGGGCGGCCAGAACTAGGATTCCCATCGTGGCAAAGATCAACACCCAGTAAAGCGGCGATGAGCCGTAAACCGCCCCCGCGATCTGGGAGAGGATCGAGTCGGTGGTGCTGACGTGGGCGCCCGTCACTCCCACGAGGATGCCCATCCCCAGGAACATTATGCCCAGCAAGGCGGACATGATGAGCATCGTTGTTTGGGCATTCTTCCATTCGGGTGGCTTGAACGCGGGGACGCCGTTGGCAACGGCCTCGGTACCAGTCATGGCCGAGCAGCCGTCGGCAAACGCGCGGGCGAGAAGGAAGACGGTCAGCGTCTGACCATTCGAGACAATGAGGTTGTGTATCTCGCCCACATGGGGCGGATTGCCGAGAACGGTCCGGACCAAACCGATGCCGATCATCAGCATCATGCTGCCGATGAAGATGTAAGCCGGGCTGGCCACCATCGTCCCGGAATCTCCGAGGCCTCGCAGGTTCAGGGCCGTCACCAGCACGATGCAGACGATGATGATCTCGACGTGGATGGGCTGCAGGAAGGTGAGAGCCGATGCCAGGTTGTACACGCCGGACGACACGCTGACCGAGACCGTCAGGACGTAGTCCACCAGCAATGCCGCGGCGGCGATCAATCCGGGCAGGACGCCGAGATTGGCGTGGGCAACGATGTAGCTGCCGCCGCCGTTCGGATATGCGCGGATGGTCTGACGGTAGCTGATCGTTACGATCGCGAGAAGGGCGATGACCAGCAGCGAGATCGGCATGAGGTAGTTGAACGCGACGGCACCCACGGCCGCCAGCGTGAACAGGCTGGCCTCGCCTGCGTACGCCACAGATGACATGACGTCCGAGGAGAAGATTGGCAGCGCCTTCCACTTTGGCAGCCGCTCGCCCATTTCAGCAGCTGACGACAGCGGCCGGCCGAACAGCGCGCCTCGCAGCGTCGCCATTCGGCGCTGGTACCCGGTGCGCGGCGCCTGAGCCTCTAGCTTCGCCTCCAGCACCCCTGGCGCAAGGTAGCGGAAATAGCGCGCGTGCGGCCGATCGACAACTACGCGGCGATCGCCGAGCTTTCGGCCCTTGAGGGGCCGTTGTTCAGCCATTGGCGGCTAAATCCCTCGTGATGACGATGTCCACACGGCCGCCGGGACGGACGACGCTCCCGCGGGCAAGAGTCGGCAGGATCAGAACGTCGGCGGATTCGGCGAGACGGTAAGCATGCCAGAGTAGGCCCGGCCACGACAGGAAGCCGGTCAGAACGACGCGGGTGGCCAAGCCGGCCGAAACCAGCCCAACGGCAGCCTCGAGGTCGGCCATCCCGGGCACGTACTCGGCGTCCTGGGCGTAAGCCCCCCATGAGGTCGCCTCAAGCTGCGGCTCATCGATCGGCTCGATAGCCTCGAACTCTAGCGCTCGGAGTGCGTTTGTCCCAGCTGCGCGGGAATGGCCAGCCTGTGGTTCGCCTACCTGAGCCTGACCGGCCCGATCGGCGCGTCCAACCCGAACCAGACCGCGCGCGGCGTCAATGAGTGTCACGGTCCCAACTTACGCTGCGACCTCACGAGGGAACC
>JANYJI010000167.1 GCA_025358525.1 Chloroflexota bacterium
CTTGGCGATCTTCGGCGACCGATCGCCGGCCGACGACCTGGGCCACTACGCCGACCTGGACGAATATGCGCTGCTGCACCAGGCTGCTCGCTGGGCGCGGGGCGAGGCCCTATCCGACCGACCCGAGCCGGGCGACGGCACGGTCACGGCCAAGGTTGGTCGGGCCTGGTCGGCGATCCTGCTTCGACGGCCTCGCTGGCGGGTCGAGGCTGAGCTTCGCCGGGACTACGAGGCGGGTGAGCGGGCCGAGGTGCTGGCTTCGGCGCGCGCAGAGTTAGGTCCGGAAGTTGCGGGTCGTTACGCCCTCGATCTGGCGGAGGTGGACGCTCGCCCGGCCGAGGCCACGGCCACCGATTCGCTACTGGCGGTCGCGGGTCGGGACGGAGCCCCGGCTTCGCCCGTGAGTCGGGCCCTCGGGCGACTGCCCGCCTACTCGCTCGTGGCTCGGCGATTCGTCCGCTCGGAATAGGGTTCGCGGGCAAACGACGGGGGCCCGGCTATGAGGACGGGCTCAGGCTCGGGCTAGAGCTAGAGCTCGGGCTCTGGCTCTAGGCTCTGGCTCGGGCTCAGGCTCGGGCTCGCCGTCGGTTTCAAGGTCGGTGTGGGCTGCACTGAGCGCGTCGGCGTTGAGAGGACAGGGCAGGGAGCCGCTTCGAGCGGTCGCAGCGCGCGCATCTCCTCCACCTCGCAGCGGAACGGGAGGACCAGCAGCGGGTCGATTCGAGCCGTCTCATAAGCGGGCAACAGGTTTCGGCTGACGACACCCGGGTCGAGCTGGAAGGTGGCGGTTTCGGACACCTTGAAGAGGCCGAAGTGGACATGGCAGCCCGAGGCGTTGCCGGTGGCCCCTTCGTAACCGATAACCTGGCCGGCTGTCACGTAGTCGCCGGGCTTGACGATGACCTTGGACTCGTGGGCGTAGATGCTGCGGTAGCCGTCGCCGTCATCGATCACGATCACTATTGGCAGGCTGTTCCACCAGTGCTTGGTGTCGAGCAGATGGTAGTAAGGAGCAATGTCGCCAATCCAGCCCAGGTACGCGTCGTACTCGCGGCTCGCCGCCCGGACGACCCCCTCGTGAGCGGCTCGGACGTTGTCTCCGCACTGGGTCGCCATGTCCACGCCGTCGTGGAACTTCTGACCGTTAACGATGAACTCGCCCCAGACCGTCGGCCCGAACGGAAGAGTGATGTTGGCGTCAACGAGTGGCCAGACGTATCCGGTCATGCCAGGCGTGGGCTGCAAGCTGGCGAACGATGAGCCCTGGCCGGCCGCCGAGGGGACGGCGCCGGATGCCACCGGCTCGGAGGCCACCGGCGACGGGCCAATGCCGCCGGCAGCCAGTTGCGAGCGGAGCAGGAGGCCGCCGAAGACGGCGATGATCATCACCACGCCAAGGACGAAGATGGGCGGGATGCGCTGGCCAGCTTGAGGGCGGTGAGAGGACCACTCCACACGGAGCCGGTCGCGGATGCTGCTCACCGCAGGGTTGTAGCACGTCTGTGCTGGATGCGCTGCGCTACTTCGTGCCCTGATCGTGTGGGCCGCCCGTCTCGGGCTGTGCCACACCCCTGCGGGGTGACTCAGGTTCGCGTAAGGTGAGGCTAAAGATGTAACGTCGCATGTGTCGCGGCCGGTCACGCCCGAGCCGCAACCCTGGCTTGTCGTAGGAGATCGTCCGTGGATGTGCTGACTCTGTCACGTATCCAGTTCGCGCTGACAATCAGCTTCCACTTCATATTCCCGGCCGTCACGATCGGTCTGGCCGGATTCATCGCGATCGTGGAGACGTTCCGCTGGTGGACCAAGCGCGACTTGTACGACCGCTTGGCGGTCTTTCTGACCAAGCTCTTCGCCGTCACCTTCGTCATTGGCGTCGTCAGCGGCGTCGTGATGGAGTTCCAGTTCGGCACAAACTGGTCGCGTTTCTCCGGTTACGTCGGCGATATCTTCGGCGCCCCATTGGCGGCCGAGGGGATCTTCGCCTTCTTCCTGGAGTCGGCCTTTGTCGGCATCGTCCTTTTCGGACGCGACCGCGTCAGCTCGACCGTTCGCTGGATCGCCGGCTTGCTCGTCTTCTTCGGGACAACCCTTTCGGCCTTTTGGATCCTTGCCGCCAACTCCTGGATGCAGACGCCCGACGGATTCAAGATCGTCACCGACGCGAACGGAGTGCCGAAGGCTCAGTTGGTCGATTTCTTCAAGGCCATGCTCAACCCGTCGACGCTGGCTCGCTTCGCTCACACGGTGGCGGCCTGCTGGGTTGTCGGCGCGTTCTTCCTGATGGGCATCTCCGCGTGGTATATCCTGCGCGGCCGACACTCGGACGTGACCCGATTTGCGCTGCGCCTGAGCGTCGTGGTCGCGTTCCTCGGCTCCGGGGCGATGTTCGGCACCGGCGATATTCAGACGCGCGGCGTGCAGGCCAACCAGCCGCTCAAGTTCGCGGCCATGGAGGGCATCTGCCAGACCGAGCGGGGCGCCGCCCTGACGATCATCGCCGTGCCGCCCAGCCAGAGCTGCACTTCCAATGCCAGCGGCATCGGCGTCCCCAACGGCCTCAGCGCGATGTCGGACTTCGACCTGAACGGCCAAATCAAGGGGCTTGACCAGGAGCGGGACACGTCGCTCTGGCCTCCGGTGGCCGCTACCTTCATGAGCTTCCACCTTATGGTCGGCCTGGGCATGGCGATGATGCTGCTGATGCTCATCGGCGCCTTCTACCTGCTCCGCGGCACGCTCGAGAAGCGCCGCTGGTGGCTCAAGCTGGCAGTCCTGGCAATCCCGCTGCCGATCGCGGCCGTGGAGCTTGGCTGGATGACGGCTGAGGTCGGGCGCCAGCCGTGGATCGTCCAGGGGCTGCTCAAGACCTCGCAAGGGACCTCGCCC
>JANYJI010000182.1 GCA_025358525.1 Chloroflexota bacterium
CTGGGCGATTGTTGTCGTTAGCTTCGACCTGGTTCAGGGCCATGAGCAGGCCGGCACGCGTCGCGCCCTTGTTGTTTCCTACGAGGCCTTCCACAGCGTCGGGATGGCTTCTGTCTGTCCCATCTCCGCGCGCGAAGCCAAATACCCCGGTGAGGTGCCGATTCCACTCGGGCACGCCGGCCAGAGTAGGGACGCGGTCATTCTCTGTCACCAGGTTCGTACGATTGGCTTGTCTCGAGTGACCGCCTATCAACTCGGCGGGCAGATCCAATACGTATCGAGCCCGGAGATCCGTCGCCAAGTGCGTGCGGCTCTCATGCATCAGTTCGGCCTCGATCTCCCGCCAGTTGTGGATGGCCTGGCTTAATGATCCAAAGTCTCAAGCGCCTTCGCATTCGCCGGTCGGCGGGCCTTGGGGAAACCGGGCATCAGGCGTCTTGATCCAGACGTTCAAGGATTTGCAGTCGCTGGCGAAGCTGCGCAATCTCGATCCGACGGAGGCCGTGTTGCGTCAGGAGCCCGGCCTGTCTGCCCGTCTCGATCGCCTGGTCGATGAACTGCTGACCGATGTCGGTGGCGATCGCATCGAGGATGGCGCGGGTCGAGGTCGGTTGCGGATGTCCACGGTCACATGGACTATTCCAGGATTGATGTCGCACAGATGGTGGAGGTCCAGCGCCGTGTCATGGGTCAGGGCCGCGGGTGCGCGGAGCCAAAGAAGCGCTTCCTGGTACTGCGCCAGCGGATCGCCGGCCAGCTGAGGTGCTTGGTAGACCGCGAACCCGTCGCGCGCGATGACGCCTTCATGCGCCAGTCCCCGGCCCCGCCAGACTGGCCTTCTAGCTGCCTGGCTCGCGGAAGGGAGCCAGGGCGATCGTGGCGTGGAGTCGAGCCTTTCGGCGCTCAGACTCAGCATTGAGGTCGGCGATAGCGGCGACATTTCCTTGTCCGGAGTTTCTCACGCTCCACGGCGCCATCCTGCGCTGCCTTCGGAGGGTCTGGACGAAATTGGCGCGTTCGTATCCCGGCCGCTTGAGGTGCTCCCCTAGGGTCCAGAAAACGCTGGCCGGACCTTGGCGACGTGCCTCCCCACTGCTGCTCAGCTTTGTCTGCCGAGAATCGGTGGTCTCGTTCGAATTCGGGGCGAGGTCTCGTCCCTGTTCCAGCGGCCGCTCCACCCCGGACGCTTCGTCGCGTTCCAGGTAGACTGGGCCGTGAAGGGGAGTAGTCCGGCCGCCACCCGACGGCCAGGGGAGATCGACATACCGGCTTCGGCCCGGTCCCCCACCTCGCCCTGAGGCGGATGAGACCTTCGACTAGGTAAAACTTGGTCGAGGTTTCGCCGAACCCCGTGCGACACCTCGCACTTTGGAGGTGTCGACTATGTGGCGCAGGCTCGGACTGGTGGCGAGCGTTGCCTTGCCGGCGATTGTGCTGCGGTTGACTGGGACCGCCCTGTCCCCTGAACTCACGGTCTTGGTCTTCGGCGCTGGCGTCGTTGCCTCCGCCTTTCTCCTCTCCTGGGCGGCCGAGGCGGCCCAGGTCGACATATCCGGCAGCCTCGCGATCGCAATCCTCGCCCTAATTGCGGTCCTGCCCGAATACGCCGTCGATCTCTACTTCTCGTACACCGCCGGCGGCGATCCGGCCTACGTCCAGTACGCGGCAGCGAATATGACGGGCTCGAATCGGCTTCTCATTGGCATCGGCTGGCCGCTGGTCGCGTTCGTCGGCTTCTGGGCGGTGCGACGTCAACGGCAGCATGCCGCGGCCGAGCCGGGCCTTCGCATCGCCGCTGCCGACCATGAGCCCGCCGTCGTCCTGCCGGTTCGCAACCGCGTCGAGCTGGCGTTCCTCGCCGTCGCAAGCGCCTATGCGTTTGTCATCCCGCTGACTCGCACCGTCGCCTGGTATGACGCCGTCGTCCTCTTGGCACTCTTCGGTGCCTATCTCTGGCGTGTCACCCGGGAGGGCCGGGGCGAGCCCGAGCTTATCGGTGTCGCGGCTGACATCGCGCTTCTCCCTCAGCGGCGGCGGCGCTTCCTAGTCACCGGCCTCTTCGTCGCTGCGGCCGCGATCGTGGTGATGGCGGCAAAACCGTTCGCCGACGGCCTCGTGGCTAGCGGTGATTCGCTCGGGATCGACAAGTTCCTGCTCGTTCAGTGGCTCGCTCCGCTCTCGTCGGAGGCTCCTGAACTGATCGTCGCGACGATCTTCGCCTGGCGGCTGCGCGCCGCCGAGGGTCTCGGAATGCTGCTCTCCGCGAAGGTCAACCAATGGACACTGCTCGTCGGGAGCCTTTGGGTGGCCTACTCGCTGGGTGGCGGACACGGTGCGCCCTTACCGCTTGACGATCGCCAGACGGAGGAGTTTTTCCTTACGAGCGCCCAAGCACTACTCGCCTTCGCGGTCCTCGCCGACCGCCGCTTCGGGCTACGCGAGGCCGTCGCGATCTTCGGGCTCTTCATCATCCAGTTCCCGTTCCCCATGACCGACGTGCGGCTCGCCTTCTCCGGAATCTACATCGTGGTCGCCCTTGCCCTGCTCGCTTATCGCCGCCGGCATCTGCGGGCCATCTTCGCCAGCTTCGGGCGTTGGGAGCCGCCGTCCCGAGCGAGACCATGACGACGGTCAGACGGTGCCAGGAGCGCGGGCCAGGACGCCGCCGACGGTGATGGCGATGGCGAGCGACGCCCCCGACATCATCAGCGCCGGCCGCCAGCCGAACTCACCCCGCAGGGCGGCCAGGGTGGCTACGCACGGCACCGAGACCGAGGTCACGATGGCATATACGAACAACTGGCCCGGCGTCATGATCGACCCGAGGCCGGCCGCTCCTGCGCCCAGCTGAACGAGCGAGCGCCACGAGAAGCTGCAACGCCAGCTCCTTACGCAGGAAGGCGAAGACAAGAGCCAGAACCGCGATCGACGGCCGGCCGAGCCAGCCTTTGACCAGCGGGTCGAGGATAGCGGTCGCGCCCCAGATGAACCCGCTCTGGTAGAGCAGCCCGAGAACGACGGAGCCGATGAGCATCAGCGGTGCGGCGGCACGGGCGGCGGATTCTGGCGAACGTCGCAACACCCATGAGATTGGGGAGTTGCGATGAGTTGTCGAGGACGGAGCCCGCTGTATGCCAAGCGTGAGGCGTTCGCGACGCTAATCGCCGAGGGGGTTCCGTCGGCACGGGCGTGTCGGGTGGTCGGGATCTGTCGGCGCAACGGCAAGCGCTGGCGCAACGACAAGCGCTGGCGCAACGGGCGTCGCATCAAGGCGGGCGGTCGCGTGTTGAACTTGCCTCCCGTGATCACCGTCAGCCCGTGGGGGTCAGAAACCCCGATTCATGATTGTCCGCACCTAGAATGCGCCGATGTTGTTCCTCCTGGGCTTGGTCATTCGAGCGCTCGCCCGTCTCCTCGCCGGCTCCTGGTAGAACGGTGGCGCCAAAGATCTCGAGATCCTCGTCCTTCGCCACCAACTCCGCGTCCTCCGGCGAAAGACCGGCCCGTCGCCACTCCGGGCCATCGATCGAGTTCTGCTGGCCGCGGCGAGTCGGTCGGTCCTGCGTGAACGGTGGTCCAGCTTTCTGGTTACGCCGGCCACCTTGCTCCGCTGGCACGGGAGCTCATGAGGAAGAAATGGACATACGGCAAGACAGGGATGCTTGGATGCCCGCCGATCGATCCAGAGGTTCGCGAGTTCGTCTTGCGGATCGCGAGAGAGAACTCGCGCTGGGGTTGCCTCCGGATACAGGGAGTGCTCGCCAAGCTCGGACTCCGGGTATCTGCGACGACCATTCGGACTTTTCTGCGGACGTCACGAGTCGCTGTTCGAGTCGGTGGACGTCCTGGGGCTCGACACGATGCACGTGGAGCCAACGCCAGCAGCCGTCCGCAGAGGCCTCGCGGCGGCATTTCGTGCTGATGAGCTTGTTATGGTCGAGGCGAGAGGATTTGAACCGCTGATTCCCATGTGCCGGATCGTGGTGCCGCCAGCGATCGATATGGCGCTCAGGAAGGCGGGGTAGACGGCCGGAATACACGTCAGAATCCAAGGATTGCCGCCTAACATTGGATTCCACGCCTCGAATTCCAAGCTTCTGGCAGCCGGGCTCCGGAAGCCACGCTCGGTGAGACTACGTTGGCGCATCTTGCCGGTTAGCCATCATGCCGGTAAGATGGCATCATGGCGACTAAGAAGAAGGTGACCCTGTACGTCGACGAGGACGTGATGCGCGCAGCCCGTGTCCGCGCAGCCCGGACTGACAAGCGTGACTCGGAAGTGGTGGAGGAGGCCCTACGCGCCTATCTCGGCTTCGACGTGCTCGCGAGCGTCTGGGCGCGCAGCAATCTGAGCGAGGACGAAGCGATGCGCCTCGCGGTCGAGGAATCCCACGCGGCCCGGGCGGACAAGCGTGCCTCGCGCGGTTCTTGACACCAACGTACTCGTCTCGGCCCTGATCAGCCCGGGCGGTCCGAGCGCCGCCCTCCTTCTCGAGTTACGCGCGGGCGCCTTCGAGCTCGTCGTGTCGCCGAGCCTTCTGGCCGAGCTTGGCGATGTCTTGGGGCGCGCCAAGTTCCGTCCCTATGTGACTGCGGCCGAAGCCGCCGCATACATTGACCTCGTCCGGCGCGAGAGCACCATCCACGATGATCCGCCGCCCGCCGAGGAGCCGCTTAGCGCCGACCCAGACGACGAGTATCTGGTCGACCTGGCTCGCGCCGCAGCCGCGGACGTGTTGGTGTCTGGCGACTCGCACCTGCTTGTTCTACGGGACGTCATGCCGGTCATGACTCCCTCCGAGTTCCTGGCGACGCTCGTGGAGCGGTGAGCCAACCGAGGGCCCGATCCTCCACCCAAGAAGAAACCCGACGGGCGGAACCGCCGGGGTTGCGATGCAATTCTAGCCCGTGTTCGAATGCTAGAGTCGCCGCGATGAGCGACACGGTCAGTGCCGGGGCGTACAAGTGGGAATTCAAGCCGCGATTCCGCCGCCACGCGTTCGGATGGAAGTCGCAGCCGGCGATCGGGCGCATCAAGCAGGGGGAAGCCGAGATCAATAAGGTCGCGCGGAAAGACCACGTGCTCGCCGCCGAGGGCGCAGTCTCCTTCATCGAGCGCCTCTCGCCCGCAATCGAGCAGGTCGACAGTTCGTCCGGCGCCATCGGCACGGCGGTGAACCACGCCCTCTCCGAACTGGTGGCGATCATCGCCAACGCGCCCGCCGACGCGAGCGTGCGCGACGCCTGGCTGGAGCGGCTCTGGGCGGCGCACGAAGCTGACCAGATGCCGTACATCGAGGCGATCGGCGACTACTGGGGCGATCTTTGCGCGTCGGGAGAGGTGGCGTCGAGTTGGGCCGATCGACTCACCGGCATCACGCGTATGGCTCTGGGCCCCGACCCGAACCTCCACGGCTACTTCCATGGCGCCTCGGCATGCCTTAGTGCGCTGTATCGGGCCGAGCGCTTCCAGGAGATCGTTGAGATTGTCAACGGCGAGCGGGTCATCTGGCCATACAAGCGCTGGGCCGTCAAGGCGCTCATGGCAATGGGCCAGAAGGCCGAGGCCATCAAATACGCAGAGTCCTGCCGCAGTCCGTGGGCGTCCGACCGCGACATCGATGCGTTGTGCGAGCAGATCCTGCTATCCAGCGGCCTCATCGACGAGGCGTACAAGCGCTACGGTCTCCATGCCCACACGGGAGCCACCTACCTTGCGACTTTCCGCGCCGTCGCGAAGGCGTATCCGCACAAGCAACCGAGCGAGATCCTCGCGGACCTAGTCGGGACAACACCTGGCAACGAAGGTAAGTGGTTCGCCGCAGCCAAAGAGGCCGGCCTGTATGACGAAGCGCTGGAGCTCGCCGGCCGTGCGCCCTGCGATCCCAAGACTCTCACCCGGGCGGCGCGCGATCTCACCGCCGAACGACCGGCCTTCGCGGTGGAAGCGGGGCTCCTGGCCCTCCACTGGCTCGCGGAGGGCCACGGCTACGAGATCACCGGGGCTGACGTCTGGGCTGCCTACGACTACACGATCAAGGCCGCCGAGAAGAGCGACGCCGCAGCCGACGTGCGTGCCCGTATCCGGCAGCTCGTCACCAATCGGCCTGGTGGCCTCCTTGTCCAGACCCTCGGACGGGAGCTCGGGCTGTAAAGATCGCGCGCGAGGAAAGGCGCTCGCGCTTCCCATTCGCGGATTATCGTGCCCGTTGCGATCGCGCTGACGTTGAAGGAGGCCGGTTGAGAACGTTGGTTTCCTCGCTCCCAAATCCAAGTTATCGGCCTAACCTTGGATTCCCTAGACAGCGCTCAAATGCCGCCGCTGAACTCGGGTGCGTGGCCATTGCGCTGCTACCGAGCGGTAGCAAAGACATCTAGCTACCGAGCGGTCGCAACATACGGTTGACACCGAACGGTGTCACCGGCAGAATGGAACCGATCGGTAGCAATGGCGAGGACTAGACGTGCTTGTGAGATCCATCGGCGAGGCAGCCGCGCAGCTCCGCGGCCGACGGCTGGCGCTGCGACTCAGCCAGGACCAACTGGCACAGCGAGCGGGAGTGAGCCGCAAGTGGGTGTACGAGTTCGAGGCCGGTAAGCCGCACGCTGAGCTCGGACACCTTCTGCGTGTGCTCGACGCCCTCGATCTCCAACTCGACCTCTCGCCGCGGAGTGCCTCGTCGCAGTCGGCGCAAGGGGCGGTCGACCTCGACGCGATCCTCGAGCGGCATCGCGATGGTTAGGACGAGCGAACTTCCGGACACACTCGTCCTGGTCCTCGGCGGCGCCGTCGCGGGCACACTTGTGCGGCAGGCGAACGCGATGCTCCGATTCGACTACGACGAGTCATATCGGGCGAATCCCGAGGCGACGCCCGTGTCGCTCGCGATGCCCCTGGCGGTGCGGACGCACCAGGATGGCCGCGGCCGGC
>JANYJI010000196.1 GCA_025358525.1 Chloroflexota bacterium
GCGTGCCTTGTCCAGCTTCTTCTCCTCAGGCTCGACCCGACCCACCAGGCCCGACTCGAGAAACCACAGCTGCAGGGCGTCCGGCAGCCGGCCAGTCTCGGCTTGATAGGCCATGGCGTAAATCTGAAGCTGCAGGGAGTCTCTGGCACGATCACGCGCTCGCACCGGATCGCGGACGTCACTGGACTTGTAGTCTGTGATGGTGACTCGCTCGGGATGAAGCCCCGGCAAGGCGGGCGTGACCTCGTCGGCTTGCTGCCGCTCCCCCAGCCCGTCGTTGGCCTCCGTCGTCAGACGCTCGATGTCCACTCGGTCCATCCGGCCGCGGATCCGATCGCCGTCAAGGACAAAACTGAACTCTCGTTCCACGTAGGCCGGCACGACCGTCCCCGGCCGCAGTTGCTCTTCTCGGAACCGTCGCAGCGCGGCCCTGCCGGCCTCGAGCCGTGCTTCCTCGTGCTCGCGAGTGAGAAACCCCTCGTTGGACCAGGCCCGGTCGAACGCCGCGAGCAGCTCTTCCTCCGACATAGTCTGGCCGCGCGCCCCCAAGCGATGGAACTCCTGGACCGCCTTGTGAAGGGCTGAGCCGTAGACGATGGCGTGGTGAGGCGCGATCGGGACCCGCAATACATGAACGTACTTGTACTTCAGCGGACAGGTCAGGTAGTCGTCCACCTGGTAGAAGCTCAACGATAGTGGCCCTTCGACCGGCTCACGTCCGACCACGACCGGCTCGGCGATTCGCTCCAAGGCGGAGAGCCGCTCGAGCGGAGAGTGCGCAGCGGCGTCAGCAGCGGCACCGGCAGCAGCGGAGGCAGGCAAGTCGAGAACCTCAAGGACGAACTGCGACACGCGCCTGGCTCGTCTGCCGCCGTAGTCCGCGGCATGGGTCAGCAGCAACTCGTCACGAGCCCTCGTCATGCCGACGTAAAAGAGGCGTCGCTCCTCCTGGACCCGCGCGTCGCCCTCCGGCAGAACCTCGTCGACGAGCTCAGCTGGGAGGGCCAGCGGCTCGCGCCGCGTACGCGCCGGGAAGCGGCCATCGACCAGGCCGGTCATGAAAACCACGGGGAACTCCAAGCCCTTGGCCTTGTGTACGGTCAAGACAGCGACTGCATCGGCGTCCGGATCGACCTCGGCCGTGGCGGGGTCGTCACCCGCGTCGATCAGCGTCTGCAGATGGCGGGCCACGAATACGACCCGATCGTCCGGCACCACATCCGACTGAGCCCTGATGATCTCGAAGAAGCGGGCGATGTTCTGGAGCGCTTCCTCAGCCGCCACCGTATCCGTTGACGCCAGTCGCGACAGCAGGCCGCTGTCTCGCAGGAACCGGTACAGCACCTCCCCAGCGGGGCGCTCATGGGCGAGGTCGGTGAACTTGCGCAGGTCGGTGACTAGCCGCTCCATGGCGGCTCGCGTGTCCGAGGCGAGGCGCAGCAGACCGGGCTGCTGGGTCAGCTCCTCGATCACCTCCCAGAGCGAGCGATTCCGACGCCGGGCCGAGTTGACGATGGCCGTGAGGTCGGGCCCGCCCAGGCCGTAGACACGCGAGGCAGCCAGAGCGTAAACGTCAACGCTTGACGACAAATCCGCCACGGTCCTGAGGAAGGCCAGCAGCAGCCGGATTTCGGGCCGTGCATAAAGCCCCGATGTCCCCGAGAATCGCCACGGCAGCGAGGCCAGATTCAGGCTGCGCAGGATCGGGTCGCCATCCGCATTGGCCCGGACCAGGATCGCAAAGTCGCGCGGCCGCGACCCACCGGCTACGCGTGTCGATATCTCGCGGGCAACCCAGTCGGCCTCCTCTGAGCCGGTGGCAAAGACCATGTGGCGCACGGGTCGCTCCGGGCCGCCTCGTTCGGCGACCAGCCGCTTGTCGATACCGTTGCGGACCTCGAGGCGGTCGGGGTCATTGAAGCGGATGAGCCTGTAGCTCGCGTCAAGAATTGGAGCGCGAGAGCGGTAGTTGCGACGCAGGACCACCTGGTGGGCGCGCGGATAGTACCGCTTGAACTCCAGGATGTTGCTTATAGCTGCGCCACGGAATTTGTAGATCGACTGGTCGTCGTCGCCGACCACGGTCACGTTGCCGTGGAGAGCGGCCAGCAGCTTCACCAGCTCGGCCTGGGCCTTGTTGGTGTCCTGAAACTCATCGACGAGGATGTAGCGGTAGCGGCGCTGAAGCTCGACGCGCGCGGCCGGAGACTCGCGCAACAACCGCAGGGCCAGGCTCACTTGATCGCCGAAGTCGATGAGACCAGCCTCCTGCAGCGTGGTCTGGTATCTGTCGTAGGCCCTGGCAAGCTCGGTCTGGCGCCGAGCTTCCTCCTCGAGAGCGCCGAGTTCGTCCGAGGACGGCCCACCTTCGGAAATCTCGGTCGCAGATGCCCTACGCTCCGCCGCCTGCGTCGACAATGCGGCGGCGTAATCGAGGTAGGCCTGCGGCCCGACATCCTCGTCCTTGCAGCGGCTGAAGAGCGTCGCTAGAGCGCCGAGAAATCGGGTTGGATTGCCTAGCGGACGGTATTCGTGCAGGTCGAACCGAAAGAGCCGTTCCCGCAGGAATATGACGACCTCAGGCCTGGACAGGACCCGCAAGTCCGTTGGGAGGCCCAGCTCCAGGGCGAACTCCCGAACCAACCGATCGCCGAAGGCATGAAACGTGGATACGGCCGCGTCCGTGTATCCGTAGGGCACGAGCTGGTCGACCCGGGCCTGCATCTCGTCTGCGGCCTTATCCGTGAAAGTAAGGGCCAGGATCTCCGACGGTCGCGCCCGACGCGTCGCGATCAACCAGGCGATTCGCCGCGTGATCACCTGGGTCTTGCCGGTGCCCGCCCCCGCTACCACGAGAAGCGCTCCGTCGCCGTGGCAGACGGCACGTCGCTGCTCGGCGTTCAAGCCGGCCAGCAGCCCATCGACGCCCTCAGGCGTCTCCGGCGGGACCTCGCCTTCCTCAGGTGGAGACCACCAGACGGGGATCTGCTCGAGTGGCTGGGGTTCTGGGGTAGATGTCTTGCGGCTCTGGCGCGTCATCCTGGAAGACTCGCCTGCCGCAGTGACATCTCACGTGTCACGAGTTGGGTGTGTCCGCCTTCTCGGTCGCTTCTGACGCGGGCTGACGGCCGGGCTTGCGACCCATGTTCTCCGACTCCGTCCCAGGATTATCGCCTGCGCCTTTGGACTTCACCTGTCCCTTGACCCGCTCCATCGACAGCCGATCCGCGGCCTCCTCGACCGTCACGGCGGGTGCCGTCTCTACCTTGGCCGTCGCTACCTTGGCCGTCGTTGCTGCAGGTGCGAACCTGTCGACAGCGGACGCCTTCGGCTCGGCCACGGTCTCGCCAATCGCCGGCGTGGCCTTGTTGGCCCTGCCTAAGGCCGCCGCAGCGGCGGCCTTGGTCCTGCTCGCAGCGGCCCGACCTGCGGCGGCCGGCCCCAAGGCACGACTAATGCGTGCCTCCTCGATCGCCTGCGCTTCCTCTGTGGAGAGTGTCGCTTCGGCCTTGCCGTTGACGACAGCCTTAGCGTAGATGCGAGTCCCAGTTCGTGAATGAAGGCTACTGATGATCAGGCCGTCGGCGGACTCGTCCAGTAGGGCAAGAGCAAAGCTCTGACTGCCGCCCGTGTCGTCGAACGGGTTGAAGCGCACGAGTCCCTGGCGGTTGTAGTGATGCCGCCCGGCACTCTCAAGCACGGCCGTGCGCGCGGTCAACTCGTCGAGGTCACGCCCCACCTCGTGCACGATCTCCAGGTGTTGCCCGAGAACGGCCTCGAGGTCGCCCTCCTCTCCGCCGGTCAGCGCGTCTATCCGCTGCTTTAGGCGGCTGATCTGCAGCGACTGCAGCATCACGATCGTCAGCAGGCATAGGCCGGCCAGCACGAGAACGATGGCACCGAGGTTGTTTCCGATAAAGTCGATCACGCCTACCTCCGCTCAATCGTTCCGGAGTCTACCAGCCGGCAGCGCGCGACGGCTCCGCATTGCATCGACCTGACGATTCCCGATGAGTATCCGCGGGGCGGAGTGGGATGCTATTCTCATGCCCGGG
>JANYJI010000212.1 GCA_025358525.1 Chloroflexota bacterium
CGACAACGTAGTCGTAGTCATCCTTTCGGGCCAGTTCCAGGGCTGCGTTGCCCTGACGAATTTCGAGCTGTTCGGCCGACTCGGTGCGCCGGGCCTTCAAGTGCTGCACCAAGGTTTCGAGCGAGGGCGGGACAACGAAGATAAGAAGGGCTTCAGGCACGCAGCTCTTGACCACCTGTGCACCCTGGACGTCGATCTTGAGGATGGCGTGTTGGCCTCGCTCGAGGGCCTGGCGCACGCCAGCCCGCGGCGTTCCGTACCAGTTGCCGTGGACTTCGTTGGCTTCCAGCAGGGCGCAAGCGTCGCGCAGGGCCAGGAATTCGGGCACGCTGACGAACTTGTAGCTGACGTTGTCAATCTCCTTGGGTCGTCGGGCCCGCGTCGTGTAGGTCACCACGTAGTGGTACGCCGGCCGGTGGCCCCGCTTCTGAAGCGCCTCGATGACGGTGTCCTTGCCGACGCCGGACGGCCCCGAGATGATCACGAGCAGCGGATCGACGGCATCCGCGGCACCAGCCGAGGCCGACTCCTCCGCCGTCGACGGCCTGGCCTGGGAGCCAGCCCATTCGCGAATCGATTCGACATCTGCCGACTGGTCGGCCGCCAATCGCTCGGCAGCTAAGGTCTCATCCTGCGGCTCGATGGGATCGGCGCTCACCCGACGTCCCTGCCTCCGACCGGCTCGAAGTCGTCGACCGATCCAACCTGCCCAGTCAGGCCGCCCGGACCAACCGGACCCGGCTCGCCTACGTGGCGGGCCCGCAGACCCACCAGGACCGCCTCCAGTTCCGGAGGCAACGGCGCGGTCGCCTGAATGAGATGGTCGTCACCGGGCGAATGGAGTTCGATTCGCCAGCTGTGCAGGAATAGGCGCGACGAGCCGTCCGGACCGCGCCGCGACGTGCCCGTGCCGTATAGCGGATCGCCAGCCAGGGGGTGGCCAATTGCCGCGAGATGCACTCGGATCTGGTGTGTCCGGCCCGTGATTAGGTCCAGCTCCAGAAACGTCCAGCCCGGCAGTCTCTCGCGGACGTGGTATCCGGTCACGGCATCGCGGCCGCCCGGGACCACCGCCATGCGGGTCCGATGATGAGAATCCCTTCCGATCGGCGCCTCAATTCGCCCGACGGTGGCCGCGACCGCTCCCTGTGCCAGTCCCAGATACGTCTTCTTGACGCTGCGAGCCTTGAGTTGAGCCATCAGGCTGGCCTGCGCAAGGTCATTCTTGGCGACCATCAGCACGCCGCTGGTGTCGCGGTCGAGGCGATGAACGATGCCCGGGCGCTGGACGCCGGCGATGCCGCCGTACTCGGTGTCGCGAGCCAGCAGAGCGTTGACGAGGGTCCCGTTCGGGTGGCCGGGCGCAGGGTGGACCACCAAACCGGCCGGCTTGTCGACGATCAGCATGTCCTCGTCTTCATAGACGATCGAGAGCGGAATCGGCTCCGGCTCCAGCTCGAGCGGACGCGGATCGGGCACTTCCAGTTCGATGACCTCGCCCGGCACGACCTGCTCGTTGGATTTGATGGGGACGCCGGCAATGGTGACTTGCCCTTCGGAGATGAGCTTCTGCACGTAGCTCCGAGAGAGCCCGGAGACATCGGCGACGTAGCGATCCACTCGACCCTCCGCGGTCTCAGGCACGGTGATCGTCTCTCGCCTCATCGACTAACGACCATTCTCGATGGCGGCGTTGTTCTTGCTCCCCGGCCCGTCATCGCCCTTCTCCACAGCCGAAACATTGACGCCCAGGTGAGGCGCCACGAACCAGATCACCACCATCAGCAGAATCGAGACCGTAACCGCGGCATCGGCGACGTTGAAGATGTAGAAGCGCCAAGTTCCGATGCCGATGTCGACGAAGTCGACGACGTAGCCAACTCGGATACGGTCGATGAAGTTGCCGATCGCGCCGCCGAGGAGCAGCCCCAAAGTGATGGTGACGAGCCAGCTGCGCCAGCCCGACCCGACCTCTAGGGCGATAAGAACCGCCACGACGATGATCGTCACGATGGCAAAAACGTGCGCCGAATCCTGGAAAATGCCGAACAGCCCGCCGGCATTGTGGATGAAGTCGATCCTGAGCCAGTCGCCCAGGACGGGCGCAGGGGTGTTGAGTTTGTAGTTGGCCACGACCCAGCCCTTGAGCAGCTGATCGCTGACGGCCACGGTGAAGGCCAGCAACAAGAAACCGATGAGAGCCGCCCATCGGCGTCCCTGTGGCGGCCTATTGGAGGCAGAGCGATTCTGCGGCTCTGACTGGTGCGTTTCGGTGGGGTCCAGTGACGTGGCCTCCGTGGGTGTTCCGCTAAGCCTAAGGGCGAACGGCTTTCGGCAGCAAACCGACCCGAATTGCGCCGGAATCCAACTCGATTGTCTGAGCGACGGCCGCCTGAACTGCCCTAAACTCGATCTTGCCGCGGGTTTCGACCTCAACAGAGCTGATGAACGGTTCCAATACCGATTGGACGACCGCCGACGCCTCGACCCAGACCTCGACTTCATCGTCAAGCTCCACGCCGGCTTCCTTACGGGCATCCTGGATGGCCCGCTGCAGTTCTCGCGCGTCGCCCTCTGCCCGCAGTTCGGGCGTCAGTTCCGTGTCGATGACGACGACCAGACCCTCGTCGTGAGCCACGGCCGTACCGGGTCGCGGTGTGGCCTGAATCTCCACCTCATCGGGGGCAAGCGTAACCCCGCCCATCAGGACGGAGCCGTCTGGCAGAATCTCGAACCGGTTCTCGCGGGCCGCAGCCATGATCGCCGGGATGGCCGCGCCAAACTTCCTACCGATCTTCGGCAGCAGCGGCTTAACGCGTCGATCGACGAGTTCCGACTCATCGGTGATCAGCTCGATTGACTTGACGTTGACCTCATCCTTTAGGAGCTCAAGCAAAGCGTCCTGGTCGACCAATCGGTCGGGACCTGGCAGCGCCAGCCACATTCGGGCCAGGGGTTGACGTGTCTTGATCCCGACTTGACTGCGCAGGGTTCGCGCCAGGTCAACGGCACGCATGGCGACGTCCATCGACGCCTGCAGAGCCCGGTCGTTAAGGTCATTGAGTTCGTCGGTCGGCCAGCCGGTTAGGTGGACGCTGTCTGGAGCCTCGGCGACGCCGCCAGCAACCACGATGTTCTGGTAGATCGCCTCGCTGAGGAAGGGCAGGATCGGCGCCACGATGCGCGACAGAGCGACGAGGGTCGTCTGCATAGTGGCAAAGGCCGAGGCGCGATCCGCGGCCTCGGCCCCGCGGCCAAAGCGCTTCCGCGAACGTCGCAGATACCAAGTCGAGAGTTCCTCGACGAAGTCATCGATGGCCCGCGCCGCGTCAAGGGTGTCATAGCCGCGCAGGTGGATCTCCACCTCGTTGGCGAGTTTCGCAACACGTGACAGGATCCACCGATCAAGCGGGCTCCGCTCCGCGACGAGCGCCGCCGCCTGGCTCGGCTCCCAGCCCGCCTGCCGGGCGTAGGTAACGAAGAACGAGTACACGTTCCATAGAATGAGCAGCCGACGTCGCGCCTCGTCCGCGGCGTGCCAGCCGAAGAGGATGTTGTCCTCGGGTCTAGCGTTGGCGAACATCCAGCGCATGACGTCGACGCCCATCCGCTCGGCGGCCTCGTCGAAGTCGATGGCGTTGCCCCAGCTCTTGTGCATCGGCCGGCCATCCTCGCCGAAGACGAGGGCATAACCGAAGAGCGTCTTGAAGGGCGTCTCGCGGCGAAGCACCGTGCTCATGGCCAAGAGGGAGTAGAACCAGTTACGGAACTGCCCTGGGAAGCTCTCGGTCACGAAGTCGGCCGGGAACCAGCCTTTGTCCTGGCCGTCGGCGGAGGCTTGGGGCATCGTCGAGAACGGCACGATGCC
>JANYJI010000042.1 GCA_025358525.1 Chloroflexota bacterium
TGACATAGAGCACACGGCCCCCGCCACCCGCTCCGCTCGCTCCCACCGCCCCCGCCACTCGCTCCGCTCGCTCCCGCGCTATCGTTGCCGCATTACGGCGCAGAGACCCCGGCGTGCGGCGCCACTCGGCGTGCGGCGCCACCGCGGCGCAGGCGGACGTCACCCGCGGCGTCACGCTCGGCAGTCGACAGGCGGAGGAGGTCCAGGGTGTTCGTTCCCCTCTCGGTGCTCGAGTTCCGCGACCGGGCGGAGACCTACTTCGGCGATAAGGTCGGAGTCGTCGATGGCGAGCATCAGTTCACCTATCGGCAATTCGGCGAGCGAACTCACCGGCTCGCGAACGCGCTTCGGGAGCTGGGCGTCGGCTCGGGCGACCGAGTCAGCTTCATCACGTACAACACCCACCAGCTTCTCGAGGCCTACTACGGCGTCCTCGAGGCCGGCGCGATCCTCAACCCCATCAATATCCGCCTGACGCCGCGTGAGATCGCCTACATCGTCGGCCATGCGGGCTCGAAGGTCGTCTTCTTCCACAAGGACTTTAAACCGCTCGTCGAGGCCATGATCCCGGAACTAGCGGAGAAGCCCCGGTTCGTGATCATGGAAGGCGCCCCGGACGGCGTAGCCCAGGACGAATACGAGGCCCTGCTGTCGAGCGGCTCGCCGGATCCCATCACCACCGCCATCGACGAGAACGCCGTCGCCGAACTCTTCTACACCAGCGGCACGACCGGCTTCCCCAAGGGCGTGGTCATGACCCACCGCGAGCTGTACCTGCACTCGCTCTACGCCGAGATCGGCCTGGGTTTCACCGAGGACGACATCGTCCTGCACGTGGTCCCGCTCTTCCACGTCAACGGCTGGGGCACGCCCCATTTCCTGACCATGATGGGCGGTCGCCACGTCATGCTCCGCAAGTTCGAGCCCGTGGCCTTCATGAACGCCATCGAGCGGCACAAGGTCACTCGCGTCCTGGCCGTGCCGGCCATCTTCAACGCCATCCTCCATCACTCCGATAGACACAAGCACGACCTATCGAGCCTGAAGCAGGTGATCATTGGCGGCGCGCCCTCCTCGCCCACACTAATCGCCAGCCTGGAACGGGAGCTCAACGTCCAGGCGATCGTGGGCTACGGCCTGACGGAAACCTCGCCGATCCTGACCCTGGCCACACCTCGGACCTTCCTGACCGAGTCCGAAGCGCCCGAGAAGCGCCTGCTCCGGCAGTCCTGGACGGGTTGGCCGCTGCTCGGCGTCAGCCTGCGCGTCGTCCATTCGGACGGGCGCGACGTCCGGCCCGACGGCGAACAGATCGGCGAGATCGTCGTCCGCTCCAACACGGTCATGGACGGCTACTACAAAGACCCCGAAGCCACAGCCGAAACCATTCGCGACGGCTGGCTTTACACCGGCGACATGGCCGTCATCGACGAAGGGGGCTATGTCCTGATCAAGGACCGCTCCAAGGACATCATCATCCGAGGCGGCGAGAACATCTCCTCGGTCGAGGTCGAGAACGCCATCCTGTCGCATCCGGCCGTCCTCGAATGTGCCGTCGTGGCCGTGCCCGATAAGGCCCTCGGCGAGGCCCCGGTCGCGCTCGTCGTCCTGAAACCGGACCAGACGGTCACGGCGGCGGAGATACGCAACCACGTTAAGGAAAGGCTGGCTCGGTTCAAGGTTCCGCGCGACGTCCACTTCCGCGATGCCCTGCCGAAGGGTGGCACCGGCAAGGTTCTCAAATCAGAGTTGCGCGAGCCGTTCTGGAAGGGCCACGACGCTCGCGTCCAGTAGCGTGGTATCGACGGAACCCTGCGCCATGAGCCGGCGTCTGGCCTCGGCCGCAGCAACCTCGGCCCGGGGAGGACCCGCGTGACCTCACGCTCGCGCTGCCTCGTCCTGGCAGCGATGGCAGCGGTAGTGGCCGGGGCCATCTTCTTCCGCTTCTACGACCTCGCCACCAACCCCGGCGGCCTGTACGTCGACGAGGCGGCCGAGGGAACCGACGCCCTCAAGCTCCTCCACCAGCCTGGCTTCCACCCCGACTGGATGGTCTGGTTCCAGGGCGACGGCGGCCGCGAGGCACTCTTCGCCTACGTGGTCGCCGCGGCGTTCCACTTCTTCGGCGAGACCGCGCTCGTGCTGCGGGCCACGGCCGCGGCGTTTGGCGTGGCCGGGGTGCTGGCGATCGGCTGGCTCGGCCGCCGCTTCGGGGCGTGGACGGGAGTGGTGGCCTCGGCCTGGGCAGCCGGCTCACTGTGGCTCATATGCGTTAGTCGCGACGGCATGCGCAACACCATCGTCCCCTTCTTTGGGGCAGTGGCGCTGATTGCTCTCCTGCATTGGGCGGCGCGACCCGGGCGCCTCACGGCCCTGCTCGCCGGCGCGGTCGTGTCTCTCGCCGCGTTGTACACATACCATCCGCTCAAGCTGCTGCCGCTCCTCGTCATCGTCTGGATCGTCTGGCTGCGCCACGCCGACCGCGCCCGCTACAACGAGCTGCGTGCGGGGGTGCTCCCGTTCGGGGCCGCCTTCCTGGTGGTCGCCGCTCCCATGATCGCCGTCGCCGCAACCAACCCCAGCAACTACTTTGGGAGGGCGGCGGCGGTCAGCACCTTCAACCCGGCCGTGGAAGCGGACAGCAGCCTGCCCATCCACATCCTCAGGACGATCGGTATGTTCGGCTTTACGGGCGATGGCAACGGCCGCCACGACGTGGCTTCGCTGCCCCTGCTGCTGCTACCTATGGTGTTTCTCGCGGCTCTGGGAGTCTGGCGGATGTGGCGCGCCCGGCGCGACCCAAGCCACTCCTTGATCCTGCTGAGCCTGGCCATCTTCATGATCCCGCCCCTCGTGGCGACCGAGGGCTATTCGCCCCATTTCCTGCGAGCCCTGGGAGTGGCGGCGCCGCTCGGCATCGCGATCGGGCTGGGAGCGACGGAGTTGGTCGAGCAGGTTCGCCGGCGCTGGAGCCGAGTGGCCGGCGCCCTGGCGGTTGCGACCGTGGCAGGGGTTCTCGTGGCGGTGGCCGTCTGGAGCGGCTGGACGTATCTGAGCAGGCCCCTCGCCGATCGTTACGCGGCCTACAGCTATGACGTCGTTGCCGCGGGCCAGTACGCCGCCGACCACCCCGGCTCGGCCGTGATCGTCGACTACTCCGGCACGGACATCGAATTCCTGTACTGGAACAACAAGCCGACGTTCGTCTGGCCGGGGAATCGGATCGACCACCCGAAGACCTACGCCGCCATCGTCGCTCTGAACAAGGGCGATCTTGCGAAGGCCCTCGGGGCCGAACTTGGCGATCGAGCCCAGCCCGTCGCCTGGGATCCCTCGGGCAAGCCGGTCGTCTGGGCCGTCGTGCCATGATGAGGCGGGCGCACCTCTCCTACGGCCGAACGCTGACCCTGATTACCGCACTGGGGGCAGTTCTGCGGTTCGCCTTGATGGCCCGTCAGTCACTCGGCTACGACGAGGACTTCAGCGCGGTTGTAGTCCACCAGCCGGTCGGTCGAATGATCGAAATCGTGAGCCGCGACAGCGCTCCGCCGCTCTTCTATCTCCTCGAGCGGGCCGTGGTCGCGGTGGCGGACCTGCTGGGCCTGGCCTCATTCGGGGGCCTGGGCGGGCCTGTGGCCCTGCGGCTGGTGCCCGTTCTGGCGGGAATCGCACTGATACCCCTGCTCGCGGCGATGGCGAGACGCGTGGCCGGCGATGCCGCGGGCGCCTGGACGGCGGTCTTCGCCGCACTTGCGCCAACCACGCTGCTGCTCTCCGGCTTCGCCCGAATGTACGGCCTGGCCGCTGCGTTGACGGTCGCGGCCGCGCTGCTGCTCTGGCGAGCGACCGAGAGACCGAGCCCCGCACGCTGGGCCGCATACGTGGCAGCCGCGGCCGCGGCCGTCTGGAGCGACTACTTCGCGGCAGTGGCGTTGGCCGGGATCTTCGCCGCGGCTGTGTGGCTGCGGCCGGGCTGGCGAACGGCAGCCGTCGCGTTCATCTCGACGGCCATAGCCGTGGCCAGCATCACTCCGTGGCTGTTCGTGGCGAGGGCCCAATTCGAGCACACCGGCCAGGGTTTCTGGGTGCCGCCCCTCAGCCCAACGATGGTCGGTGGCACGCTCGCCCAGCTGTTTATGGGCCCGCCCGTCGACGATCGCCTGCCCCTCGGAAGGCTGCTGATCGCGCTCCAGGACGTGGCTGTGGTGGCGGGCTTTACCGCCCTTGGCGGTGCCGTTTTCGCCTGGCGACGGCTGGACCAGGATGGCCGCAGGGCGGCCGTCTTCTGCCTCCTGGCAACGAGCGGAGTTGGGCTGCTGGCAGTGGTCAGCCTGTGGCGGCCGCTCCTGGATGCGCGCTACGCCGGCGTCATGTGGCTGCCGCTCTTCGCTCTGGCGGGCGTCGGGCTGGCGGCAATGCCGCGCCGCTTCGGCGGCCTGCTCGTGGCGGCCGTGGCCGTCCCGGCGCTCGCCCTGAGCGTGGCCACGACCCATCCTGAAACGCCGTCCCTCATCCCGGGGCTCGAGGCCGAGGTGGGTCGGCACGACGTGGTTGCGACGGCCTGGACGCACTACCTGATCCTGCTCGACGAGGCCGGGCCAGGAGTACAGGCCCGACTCCACGTCCTGACCCCGGACGATCCGCCCTGGTACGTCGGCACCGCCGCCTATCCGGCGGGCGCCGTGATCCACGCGCTGCCGGCCGACGTTATCGCGAATCATGGCCGCGTCTTCTGGATCGCCGACCCTGGGGCCGCTCCGCCGGCGCTACCTGCGGGCTACCACTCCAGCGCGAGCCGCTGCGCGGTCCTGGCCTGCCTCACGACCTATGGGCCGGCCGACGGTTAGGCCCGGCCGACGGTTAGGGCGGGCTCAGGCGGCCTGTTGCGTCCTCGCCGCGGTCGAAACGCCGGACCTACGCGATCGGCCGAGCCTGCCCCTGACGGAACGCTCGCTGTACCCGCAGCCGAAGCCTCCCAGATCGAGGCCGGCTTCAACTAACCCGATTGCCAGGGACTAGGTCGCCGTCACGTTGGCGTATAGGACCTCGGTCATGTTGTCCATATGCAGGGTGATTGTGTGGCTACCTTGGGTGGTCAGGGTCACAGTGAATGAGGGGCCGGAGTACGCTGACCCAGAGCCAGTGTCGACATACCAGGTCCCGGTTCCCAACACTTGACTGGCAGTGCAGGTGAAGGGCTGGTTGGTCACTACCGTCACTGGGCAGGACATTGAGGGAGGCACTGGCGTAGGCGTCGGCGAAGGCGTCGGCGAAGGCGTCGGCGTGCCCGTCGGCGAAGGCGTCGGCGTGGGCTTGGGCGTCGTGACGGGGGTCGGCGACGCGGAGCCGCTCGCGCTCGGGCTCGCGCTCGGGCTGGGGCTCGGGCCCTCGGACGGAGGGGCTGAAGGCGCCGGCGTTAGGGTTAGCGTCTCGGTCGGGGCCTCCGTCGGAGTTCCGCTGGGCACTTGTGTCGGGGCAATAATCGGGGGCGTGGGACTGGGGGCGGCGCCACCGCCATTCTCCAGCAGAACGCCGCCCTCAACGACCAGCAGGACAACCGCCAGGCCCAGGGCTACGAGCGTCGCATCCCGGCGCAGGCGACCCCGGCGCGCCGGAAGGGTGGCTACGACCGGTCGTGGAATCGCCGGACCAGTTGCGGCAACGGCCGATCGCGGCCGGGCGACGCCCGTCATCGACTTGGCGACGCAGGTCAGGCAGCTGCGTCTCGACATGCTCCAGCAATCGTTGCAGACGAACTGGCGGCACTCATGGCAGAACCGGAAGCTCTGTACGAACGACTGGTAGGCGTCGTCATCCATCTTGCCGAGCATCTGGCGGCGGATGGTGCCGTACGCGGAACCCAGGCCCTCGTGGTAGCGGAACGACCGGCTGAGGCCCATCGAGAGCGCGTGGAACTTGCCTCCGAGGCTCAGCTGGCGGCTGGATGGCGGCAGGACGAACCGCGTCTTGCAGCGCTCACATGCATATTGGATGAGCGCCGGAGCTTCCTGAGAGGTGCCCATTTGCAGGCCTCGACCGACAGCAAAGACGAATCTACGAGAAGGCAGGACCCATTAGGCCATGATTGGTGACGGTCGTTTCATCGGGGCTCCCTCGCAATGAGACAGTGGTACGAGGAGCACCGCTCCATGGGTTGCCTTTGACCAGTACCTTTGGGTCTGCAGCCGAACTATACGACCAGGCGCGTTGGTCGGCGAGGGCCCCAGCCCAGGCGATAATCCAGTTGCCCCTGCCCCGCTCCGATACCCCAAATGAGTAGCGAAGGTCGGGGTAGGCGTACAAATATGCAGGTGTCTAGGAGGTTCTGAGGTGGAGGGCGTCCGTGGGGTGCCAACGAAACGGCACATCGTCCGTCCGCGCGCCCTGTCGCCCCTGATCAGAGGTGCGCTTGGACTGGCGCTTGGCCTGACCATCGGCCTCAACTTAGCCGGACCTGTGCTCGCCGAACCTCCTGCCACCGAGGGCGCCGCGCCGGATTACGCCACTCCCCTCACGACCTGGTCCATCAACCTGTATGACGACTCGGTCGTCCGCTTCCAGAACCCGGACTGGCGAGCCTGCACCGCCGCGGCGACGCTGTCGATGCTGAACATGATCGCCCTCGCCTCCACCGACGACATGCCACGGCCGCATGGCGGCCTGCCACGGCCGTCGTTCCACTGGCAGATCGATGTCTCATACGGGACGCAGACGACCATCCTCGATTACGAGCGGGCCAACATGACGATGGCCGGGAACTACCCGGGTACCGATCCTCATGGCTGGCGCAACGCCCTCAACTTCTTTGGCTGGGGCTCGATCAACGCCGGCTTCTACCGCGATTCGGCGTACTCGTCTTTCGACGAAGCTGCTCGAGCCACGGTCGTGTCCCTGGCCCGACACGGGCGGCCGGTCGGAATCCTGGGCTGGTATGGCAGTCACGCCCAATATGTCACTGGCTATACGGTCCGGGGAAATGATCCCCGCGTGAGCGATGACTGGACGCTCATTGGAGTCTTCCTCACCGACCCGCTCGAAGCCGACCAGTTGCGCAACAAGTACATCGCATACAGCGACTGGAAGTACGGTTCGCCGTATAGGCGGTTGTCGCCGTACTGGCAGAAGGAGTCCTGGATCCGAGACCCCATCGACGGCGCGATTGGCTTCCGCGAGTGGTGGGGCAAGTTCGTCATCATCGACGCCGTGAAGTAATGACATGGCCACGACTTTCTACGGCCAGCCGTCGTTGCGAGGCGGCCCGTCGAGGTCTATGGTGGATGGACCAAGGCCAAGCTATCGCGTCAGAGCGGGGATTTGTTGAGCACTTGGGACGGCGGCAGTCGTAGTACGCAGGCCGGGGTTGAAGAACCTGAGCCTGACCGTGGCGATGCCATGACGGTACGCGAAGGCCCTGCCTCGCTGGAGGAGATGCGCTCCGAACTGGCGCTTCTGCGGACCGTCCTGGAGTTGACCAGCGCCCGCATCGCCTATTACGACCGTGACGGCCGATTCCTGTACGCCACCCCAGCGTTCGCGCGTACCGCCGGCGTCGATCCCGCGCAGCTGGTCGGGCGCACCATCGAGCAGACTCACCTCCCGCCCGAGGCTCGCGAGCAAGGGGATGCCCTCCGGGCCAGCGTGACCGAGTCAGGCGAACCGGCACGTGCGACCATCGCCATCACGCAAGACGGCGTCCGACGCGACACCGAGCTGGTGATCCAACCCGTGCGCGTGCCCCATGGCCCACACGACGGGGCAGTGGCGACGGCAATAGATGTGACCGAACTGTGGCAGGCCATGCGCAGGGTGGCCCAACTCGACCGCGTCTACGCCATCCTGAGTGGTATCAACCAGGCGATCGTCCGCATTCGCGACCGCGATCAGATCCTGCAGGAGGCCTGTCGGATCGCCGCCGAAGTCGGTGGCTTCGAGCTGGCCTGGGTCGGCCTGGTCGAGCCTAACGGAGACGTCAAGGTTGTCGGTCGGGCCGGCCGAAATTTGGACGTCCTCGATGAACTCGCGGTCTCGGCCCGGGACGAGCCGAGTGGTCGGGGCGTCGTCGGAACGTCGATCAGAGAGAACCGCACGGTGGTGGTTGGCGACGCCGGCGTCGATGAGCGGCTGGCGCCGTGGCAGCCGAGGGTCATCGGGCTGAAATTCAGGACGGCGGCGGGCTTTCCGCTGCGTGTCGTCGGTTCGGTCGTTGGCGCCTTTGCGATGTATTCGAGCCAGGCGGACCACTTCGACGCGGAGGAGGTCCGACTCTTTGAGGAGTTGGCCGACGACATCTCATTCGCCCTCGCGTCGCTGGAGTCGGAGCGCAGCCGAACCCGTGCCGAGGAGGCACTCCGAGACTCGGAGCAGCGCTACCGGGACCTCTTTGACAAGAATCCAAATCCAATGTGGGTCTGGGACCTGGAGACGCTTGAATTCCTGGCTATCAACGACGCCGCCGTTCATATCTACGGCTACACGAGAGACGAATTCCTGAGCATGGGCCTGGGCGACATACGGCCGCCGGAGGACATCCCGGCAATGCTCGCGAGCGTCCGCGTCCCCGGCGACGGCTACAGACCGCTGGGATCGTGGCGGCACCTCCGCAAGGACGGGAGTCTGATGGACGTGGAGGTGACCGGCCACGACGTCCAGTTCAACGGCCGCCGGGGTCGCCTGTCCTCACTCACGGACGTCACCGAGCGCACGCGCCTGCAAGCTCAACTGGCCGAGTCTACCAGGATGGAGGCAATGGGTCACCTGGCCGGAGGCATTGCCCACGACTTCAACAACCTGCTGACCGCCGTCAACGGCTACGCCGAGTTGTTGGTGGCAGCGCTCGGCGACAGTCCCATGGCCGAGGATGCGAGGGAGATACGGCGGGCTGGGCAGCGGGCAGCGGAACTGACGCGGCAAGTCCTGGCCTTCGCCCGGCGACAGGTCCTGGCCCCGAGGCCGGTGGACGTCAACTTCGTCGCCAGAGGCGTCAGTCAGATGCTCGACCGCCTCCTGGGCGAACATATCCGGCTGATCACCGTGCTGGCCAACGAGCCGGCAGTGGTAGTTGCCGACCCTGGGCAACTCGAGCAGGTGCTCGTGAATCTTGGAATCAACGGCCGCGACGCCATGCCCGACGGCGGAACCCTGGAAATCCGCGTCGCCCGAATCGAGGATGGGGCCGCGCTCGGTCGTGAGCTGAGCGGCCCGGCTGTGCTCTTGACCGTCACCGATACCGGCTCAGGAATGGACCCCCAGACACTCGCCCACGCCTTCGAGCCGTTCTTCACCACGAAGCAGGTGGGCTCCGGCACTGGCCTCGGACTCGCTACGGTCCATGGCATCGTCCACCAGTCCAAGGGCGATGTCTGGGCCGAGTCGACAGTTGGGCACGGGACCAAAGTGTCGGTCCTCTTCCGCAGAGTCGACGTCAAACCCGAGGACATCCCCGGCTCCCCTACCGTCGAGATGCGGACCGTGGCTCCGGCGACGGTTCTCGTCGTCGAGGACGAGTCGGGTGTCCGCGGCTTCGTCGTATCGACGCTCGAGCGGGCCGGCTATCACGTTCTCGTGGCCGGGTCCCCGGCCGAGGCCGTGGCTTTGACCGAGGGTCTCGACGAGCGGATCGACGTTCTGGTCACGGACCTGATCATGCCGGAAACAAACGGCCAGGCTCTCGCCGAGCGGCTGGTCGCTCGGCGTCCGGGGTTGCGGGTCGTCCTCATGTCTGGCTACGGCGCCAGCCTGGAGGCAGCCGCCGCCGACAACTACCGCTTCCTCGCCAAGCCTTTCGGCCGCGACGACCTCATCGCGGCCGTTGCCATAGCCCTGGCCGAGGGGGAGATGGCGGGGTCGTAGGTCGGGCCGGTCTGCCTGAGCGCCCCGGGCTGGCGTGCCTCAGACTTCGGCCATGATTGCGATTCTCGGCGGCCTCGGCGCCGCGGTAATGTGGGCAACAGGCGGCCTGGCGTCGGCCCGATCCAGCCGCATCATCGGCGCGTCGTCGACGGTGGCCTGGATGATGCTCGTCGGGCTCGCGGTCACCGCGCCCCTGGTGCCGTTTTCGGGGCCCGTGCCCGCCATCGCACCGACCCTGGCCTGCTGGCTGGTGGCCTCCGGCCTGGGCAGTGTGATCGGTCTTTCGTTGCTCTATCGGGGGCTGCGAATGGGGAAGGTCGGCGCCGTTCTGGCCCTCGCCTCGACCGAAGGGGCCATCGCGGCGGTAATAGCCGTCATCGCCGGCGAACGCCTGACAATCCCCGTGGTGCTGGTCCTGGGCATCATGGCCATCGGCATTGCCACGGTGGCCCTGGCGACGGGCGGCACAGCGGAGCAGCTGGAGGCCGGCGGGGATGCCGAGGAGCGGTTCGGACCCGGGGCCGAGCGGCGAGCGGCAATGTTCAGCGCCGCAGCGGCGATCGCCTTCGGATTCACCATCTACGGCACGGCCCAGGCCGGGCTGAGCCTGCCGATCGTCCTCGCCATCATGCCGGCCCGAGTCGCCGGCGTCGCGTTCCTGTTCGTCCCGCTGGCTCTCACCGGACGCCTTCGGATCGCGCCTCGGGCCGTGCCCCTAATCGTGATCACCGGCGTCAGCGAGGTGCTCGGCAACGCCTGTTACGTGGTTGGAGCCCGCGAGAGCATCGCGGTCGCAGCCGTCCTGGCCAGCCAGTTCGCCGCGGTCGGGGCAGTGGCGGCGTTCTTCCTCTTCAGGGAGCGGCTATCGCGACAGCAACGCTCCGGGGTCGTAGTAATCGCAATGAGCGTCGCCATCCTCACCATCGTCCGCACCTGACCACCCAAATGGGACGGGGCGGACCACTGATATGGGTGGGCCAAGGAGTGACATCAGCCACTGGGACAACCGTCGACTCTGCTCGACAGTTGCTGTATGTTCGTCAGCGCGGCGCCCCTGCCGCCGTCCGGGAAATGGACCGAGGTGAGTTGAGTTGGATGTCCCAGCGACATACCTGAATTGGAACTTCATCCTGATCTCGATCCCGAACGTGGTGGTGATCGCCGTGATGTTCGTGGTCTTCATCATCGCCCTAGTTGCACCGTTCCCGGGCCACGGCGAGGCCGTCGAGCCGGAGGTCGGTCACGATGCGTGACGTCAACTCGGCCCCCCAGGCGGAGCCCTCGAGCTGGACGCTTGCGATCAGGCACTTTCTCCAACGCCGTCTGCCGCTAAGGCATCTGTTGCCGGATCGCCAGCCCGTCTTCGTGGGCTCGTGGGTCTACATCTTCGGCGTCGTCGCGATCGCCGGCCTCGTCTGGGTTACTGGCAGTGGAATCGCCCTGGCCTTCTTCGGGCCGCAGTGGTGGCATCAGTCGGGCATCGGCCGCTTCGTAAACAGCGTCCACCTTTGGTCGGTCCAGGTCTTCTTCGTCTCTATGGTCTTGCACCTGTGGGGCCAATACTTCATGGCGAGTTGGCGCGACGGACGGGCAAAGACCTGGATGGTCGGGGTCGTAATCTTCGCCTTCAGCATCGTTGCCGCGTTCACAGGCTTCATCTCCCAGCAAAACTTTGACGGCCAGTGGATCGCGGTCAACGCCAAGGACGCGACGAACGCCTCCGGAGTCGGATCGTTCTTCAACGTCCTCAACTTCGGGCAGATGTACGGCCTCCACATCGCGCTCCTGCCGATGTTGGTCGTGACCCTGGTCGTCATCCACATCGTGCTGGTGCGCATGCACGGCGTCGTTCGTCCCATCGAGAAGAAGCAGACCGAGCGGCCTTCCACCGAGGAGCGTGCGTCGTGACCACCGACGATCCCCAGGATCGCTACTACGCCGGCATCAAGATGGTCCGTTACGACCTCATCAAAGAATTCGTGCTCGCCTTCGTTGTCGTCTCCCTCGTTGTCGTGGGCCTGGCGGGAGTCTTCTCGTCGCCCGATGACCCGGCCGTGACGATCCAAACCTGGGCCACGAAAGACCCGGTCGACTTCGTCACCACCGCCGCGTCCGAGCTGGCCGGCACGAGCGGCACGGCCGGCTACGGGCCGCCCTACAACAACACGCCGGATGCGGGCCAGGCTGTCGGACCGATAGCTCCGCAGTCGTGGGCAGGCGTGCGCATTCCAATCGACACCGCCAAGGACTTCGTCCTCCAGCCGCTTGGGTTCGGCGCGGTCGGCAATCCAAATCTTTCAAAGGCGCTGCAGACGTACGCGGCGGCCAGTGCAGACCAACAGCAGACGTGGTTGACCAACTACTCGACCGCCCTGGGCGCCGCGACCGTCGCGAACGACCAGGTGAGCGTCGCAGCCGGCGAATACGGGCCGGTGCCCGACCTCATGGCGAACCTTCTTGGGCTTGCCCGCACGGGCGGTCTCGACGGCTTGCTTCTCAACAGCGGCAACCTTTACCAGACCGACTTCACCAGGCCCCTTCTGTTCATGAGTGACGGCACCTATCTAGCCGGCCTCGCCAAAGATCAGCACCTGACCGGCGACCAGTGGGGAATGATGAACGAGACCGGTAGCTACCCGGGCCAGACCTGGCTCTGGCTATTCTCGTTCTGGTACCAGATCCCGCCCTTCAACACGGCCCCGAACACGGACCTTCTCGTCATCCTCCTGATGATCGGGCTGACGACGCTCCTGGCGCTCGTTCCATTCGTCCCGATCCTGCGCGACATCCCGCGCTGGGTCCCCATCCACCGCCTCATCTGGCGGCGCTACTACCGGGAACAGGCAAACCGAGGCGAGTAGTCGTGGTGTCGACGACCTACGCTCCCGAACTCGCCCGGGCGCCAGGCGTCAGCCGTTGCCAATTCACTTCGCGACCCAGTACGTGACAATGGCCCGTCACGGCGGTTAGTCGACTCAGGGCTTCGTCCGGCTACCCGTGCGGACTCCTTGGCCGCCCAAATCACGCCGGCTGGGGATCCGCCGGGCCGACCCGAGTTGCTGATTCAGCCTGCAGCTGACGTGTCGGCAAGTGCCTTGTTCAGCCTAGTGGCCCGGTTTACACGTTTCTCGATGGTTCACCCCAGCGTCAGTCGATCGCGCCCCGACGTTGAGCCATCACGTGACTGGTATCGACCCGAGGCGGCCTCAAAGCTCTGGTCTAGCCAGCCCGTGACTGGTAT
>JANYJI010000044.1 GCA_025358525.1 Chloroflexota bacterium
GACGCGAATTGCCTCCACAGCCCGCTGTGGATCGCCGTCCTTGCAGCGAGCCAGGGCCGCCACGGCCACGCCCCGAGTTTCGCGGGCGATGGTCTGGACCGCCTCGAACTCGCCGGGTGACGAGGCCGGGAAGCCGGCCTCGATCACGTCGACGTTGAGCCGCACGAGCTGGCGGGCAACCTCGATCTTCTCCGTGACGGTTAGCCCGGCGCCGGGCGCCTGCTCGCCGTCACGAAGCGTGGTATCGAAGATCCGGACCGAACCAGGGGCAACGCCACGGGAAGGTCCCGCTCCCGGGGCCACGCCCCGGGAGGGCACGGTGCTAGCAACGTCATTGGCGGGTACGTTGTCGCTCATGGGGACGCCCGAAGGCTAACTCCTCTTTTCGGCCGCAGCTTGGGGCTGGCCGTCTACGACCTCGACCGGGTTGAGGAACGGCATGGCCTTGCGAAGAGACGCGCCGACCTTCTCGATCTGGTGGTTGCGGTCGGCCTCGCGCATCTTCTTGAAGTTGGGCTGTCCGGCCTCGTTCTCGGCGATCCAGTTCGCGGCGAAGGTGCCGTCCTGGATCTCGTGCAGGACCTTGCGCATCTCGGCCCGAACGCGAGCGTCGACGATGCGCGGCCCTGAGACGTAGTCCCCGTACTCAGCGGTCTCGCTGACCGAGAAGCGCATGAAATTGAGGCCGCCGCGGTACATCAGGTCAACGATGAGCTTCAACTCATGCATGACCTCGAAGTAGGCCAGCTCGGGCTGGTAGCCCGCCTCGACGAGTGTCTCGAAGCCGTTCTTGACCAGACTCGTGACGCCGCCGCAGAGGACCACTTGCTCGCCGAAGAGATCCGTTTCGGTCTCTTCCTTGAACGTGGTCTCCAGCACGCCGGCGCGCGTTGCGCCGATGCCACGGGCGTAAGCGAGGGTGCGGGCGCGGGCGGTGCCGGTCGCATCCTTCTCCACAGCGAAGAGCGCGGGCACGCCGCCGCCCTGTTCGAACACGGAGCGGACGAGGTGGCCGGGGCCCTTGGGCGCGACCATGCCGACGTCGATCCCCTCGCCGGGCTTGATGAGGTCGAAGCGGATATTGAAGCCGTGGGCGAACATGAGCAGCTGACCCGGCTTCATGTTCGGCTCAATCGAGGTCTCGTACACCTTCTTCTGAATGGTGTCCGGGACCAGAATCATGATCACGTCGGCGGTCTTTACCGCAGCGGCGATGTCGGCGGTCTTGATGCCGGCCTCGTCGGCGAGGGCCCGGGCCTTGGGATTGGCCTCGACCACAGTGACGTCATAGCCCGAGTCGCGAAGGTTCTGGGCATGGGCGTGGCCCTGGCTGCCGTAGCCGATGATGACGATCTTCTGGCCGGCTAGCGCCTGCGGATCGGCGTCGGCGTCGTAGTACATGCGAGCGGTCATCGTTTAACTGCCTCCTCGATCGACCCGGCACCCCGGGACATAACGACGGTACCGGAGCGGACGAGCTCCTTAATGCCGAATCCGCGCAGCAGAGCGATCAGAGCGTCCACCTCTGCCTCAGTTCCGGTCGCCTCCACGATTAGCGACTCGGCTGCCAGATCCACGACTTTGGCCTTGTGCATCTCGGCGATAGTCAGCACCTCGCCGCGGTTTCGCTCGTTGGCACGGACCTTGATGAGCGCGATCTCGTGCTCGACGATCGGGTCGCCGGTGACGTCCTGGACCTTGAGCACATCGATGAGCCGGTACAGCTGCTTTGCCGCCTGCTCGACCGCCACGTCGTCTCCGCGCAGCGTGATCGTCATGCGGCTGACTTCCGGTTGGTCAGTGTGACTGACGGCCAGGGTCTCGATGTTGAAGTTGCGCGCCCGCATGAGGCTGGCCACGCGATTGAGAACGCCGGGCTTGTTGAGGACGATCGCCACCAAGACATGGCGATGAGCCTCCCCGTGCCCAGGCAGGGCTCGGGCAGGGGGCGCGGTGTGGGCCGGCGCGGCTTTGCCGGTGGTCTGATCGGTGGGACTCATTGTTTCGGCTCCTCGAACTGTTCCTCGAGCAGGTCGGACAGGCCCTTGCCGGACGGCATCATCGGGAAAACGTTCTGTTGCTCGGCGATCTCGAAATGCACCAGGGCCGGACCGTTCACGGCACGAGCCGCGGCTATCGCGATTTCCACTTCCTCCGGGGTCGAGGCCCGGAAGCCGGCCACACCATAAGCCTCGGCTAGTTTGAGCCAGTCGGGGCCGAGCAGGTTGGACGAGTGGTAATTGCCCGAGTAGACGAGTTCCTGCCACTGCCGAATCATGCCCAGCTTGCGATTGTCAAGCAGCGCGACCTTGACCGGGATGTTGTCCTGGACGAGCGTCATCAGCTCCTGGGCCGTCATCTGCAGCCCGCCGTCGCCGACGATGGCCCACGTTTCCTTGTCGGGCCGGCCCACCGCCGCGCCCATCGCCGCGGGCAACCCGTAGCCCATCGTGCCCAGGCCGCCGGAGCTGATGTGGCTGTTCGGCCGCCGGAATCCAGCGTAGCGAGCGGTCCACATCTGGTTCTGGCCCACGTCGGCCACGATCGTCGCGTCGTGGCCCGACGCCTCGCCGATGGCGCCGACCACGAAGTCGGCCGAGAGCTGACCGTTGCGCCAGGCCCCTGACCCATGCCACGGCGTCTTCTCAGACTCGGCTCGCCACTCGGCTATCTGCCCCAGGTAGGCGGCCCGCTGCTCCGGCGCGACGGACTGGATCTGCGGCAGGAGCGCCATCAGGACCCGCTTGATATCGCCGACGATGGGAATCTCCACGGCCACGTTCTTGCCGATCTCGGCCGGGTCGATGTCGACGTGGATGATCCGAGCGTAGGGGGCGAACGTGGGCACGTGGCCTGTGACGCGGTCGTCGAAGCGCATGCCGAGGGCAATAAGCAAGTCGGCCGACTGGATCACCTTGTTGGCGTGCTTCCAACCGTGCATCCCTACGAAGCCGAGGCTGAGCGGGTGTCTCTCGTCAATGGCGCCGATGCCGAGAAGGGTGTGCACGACCGGGATCTGGGCCTTCTCGGCCAGTTCGCGCAACTCCTCGGTGGCATCGGAGATCAGAACGCCGTGGCCGGCCAGGATGACCGGACGCTCGGCCCTGGCGATCTCCTCGGCCGCCAGCTTGATCTGCCGGAAGTGGCCCTCGAACTTGGGCTTGAAGCCGGGCAGATCCAGCGTGGTCGGGTGTTCGGCCGTGCAGGCGCCCATCAAGGCGTCCTTGGTGACGTCGATGTGGACGGGGCCCGGCCGGCCGGTGCGGGCGATGTGGAAGGCTTCGGCAAAGACGCGAGGAATGTCGTTGGGATCGCTGACGAGGTAGTTGTGCTTGGTGCACGGCAACGTGATGCCGGTGATGTCGATTTCCTGGAACGCGTCCTTGCCCAGGAGCGAGGAGACGACGTTGCCGGTGATGGCGACCATCGGAACGGAATCCAGCATGGCGTTGCCGATGCCGGTGACCAGGTTTGTGGCGCCCGGCCCTGAGGTACCGAGGCAGACGCCAACTCTGCCGCAGGCACGGGCGTAGCCGTCGGCGGCGTGGGCCGCGCCCTGTTCGTGGCGAACCAGGATGTGGCGCAGCTCGGGGTAGTCGCCGAGAACGTCGTACAGGGGCAGCAGCACACCTCCGGGGAAACCGAAGAAGACGTCGACGCCCTGGGTCAGAAGGGCCTCGCAGACGGCGTCAGCCCCAATTCGCGGCCGCTTCACGCCGCGTTCCGCCAGGCTGAGGATCTGCTTGCGGAGCGTGTCCGTGAGCATCTCGTGGCGGCCGGCGTTGATCGCCTCGGCCCGCGCACTGCCTGCCCCAGGCATGTGGTTGATGCGCTGGATACCTACCGCAGTAGACGCCACGCCGACCCTCGTGCCGGCGGCACTCACCGCACCCCCGCTGCCGGCGGCACTCGCCCTCGGCGAACGACCCGCGTCGTCGTCCTTGGTCCCCATCGCTGCATCCCTTTCCTGTCGTTACCCCGGATCGCTGGGCATTTGGCATGATCGCCGATCTGGGTCATGAAAAAACCCTCGCCGCTCGGCGAGGGTTCTGGTTGGTTCTAGGTTCTGCGCTGCTAGCGCCGATCCCGCCGTCCAGC
Organism: Chloroflexota bacterium; assembly: GCA_025358525.1. Lineage (GTDB taxonomy): Bacteria > Chloroflexota > Limnocylindria > Limnocylindrales > CSP1-4 > Fen-1039. The sequence continues at coordinate 4,099 of JANYJI010000044.1, forward strand.
CTCCCGCCGGGAGCCGGTAATGAGCCCAAATACGCGCTCAATGCCGAGCTCGAGGGAGCGAAGTAGACCGAGGAGGGATACCTCAACCAGGCCGAGGTCGTTAGCGGGAACCTGCACACGACGACCATCACTCCGAATGGCGATGGCAACGTGTTGGCGGTTTCGACTGTTTAGCAGACCCAACCTGATTCTCCGTAGCTAGCACACATCGGGTGTTTGGCCCGTAGTGTTTGGCGAGTTTACCAGCAGCGATCAATCTATGCGCCATACCCCGTTCGGGGACGGGTCGATGGTACGGGAGGTATCGCCCGCCAGCGCCCCGTACTGGAGGATGACCCACCAGATGAAGCGTTGCTCTCGTTCGCGCTGCCGGGCTCGGGCGGCGAGCCGCTGGGTGAAGTCGGTCGCATGGCTAACAACGCGGTCCCTCGCCCCCGATTCTAGGCGGTGAGACGCGCAGCCAGCGGGTCGGATCGGCTCCCCGAGCGGAGTACTTCGGGCCTATTCGGTCGTGCCTCGATGGAATGGCCACCAGGCACGCTCGCCGATGAAGGCCGTAATGGCGGGCACCAGCAGACTCCGGACGACGAAGGTGTCGATGAGTACGCCCAGGCCCACCGTCAGACCAACCTGGGAGAGGAGCTGCAGGGGGGAAGCCACAAGCGCTCCGAAGGTGCCTGCCAGAATCAGGCCGGCTGAGGTGATGACCGTGCCCGTTCGGGCTGAGGCGACGCGGATCCCGGGTCGCAACTCGCGCGTCAAACTCTCCTCACGGACCCGCGACATCAGGAAGATGTTGTAGTCGGATCCCAGGGCGACCAGAAGTACGAAGACCATGAGCGGGATGAAGTAGTTGATGCCGGCCTGCCCGAAGATGTGCTGCAGTATGAGGGCCGCAAGACTCAGGCTCGTGGCATAGGACAGGAGCACCGTCAGGACGAGGTAGACCGGCGCTACGAGAGCCCGCAGGAGCAGGATGAGCACGATCAGGATGCCGATGATCGTGATGGCGGCGACCCGCAGGAAGTCGGCCGAGATGGTGTCCTGCACGTCTGCAAACTCGGCCGTGGCCCCGCCCACGGACTCCTGCGGCGCCATTGCGCTACCGCTCGCCTCGATCGAGCCGAACCCGCCCGGGTCCGTCGCCAGCAGGGAGCGGAGTCGGCGGACCGTCTCGAACGACCTCGTGTCGTATGGGTTGGTCGCGGTCGTGACGTACAGACGGGCCATGGTTCCGTCCGCGGAGACGTAGGCGGCTCGCAGGTCGGGCGGAGCGTAGACATCGGTTGCGGCGAAGGAAGCGGCCAGCGCGTCGAGTTCGCCCGGAAGCCGCTGCCGCGCCGCGGTCATGGCCTGCTGCGATGCCAAAGCCGCTTCACCGGGCTTTACCGCCGACGGCGCGAAATAGAACGGCGTCGGCTGGCTCCTGAACCAGGCCGATAGCTCCTGGATCGATCCTATGAGCTGCGCATAGGCGACCGGCTCGAGGCGAACGGTGAGGGCCGCCAACGCGCTCTGGGCCGACTGGTACGAGGCCTCCGACCTGACCGCCGGCCCGGCCACTCCCAGTTCGTCCAGGTAAGACTTGAGCGCGGCCAGCTGCGCCGCAGCATCCGTCGTCGCGGAGGCGCCCGATCCTTCCGCGGCGCCACTCGGAGCGCCGGCCGCAGCCCGGAGTTGGACGGCAATGGCATCCAGCTGGCGCGTGACCAGGGTCTGTTTGCGAGCGTCGGTCAGCCCCGCGACCAGCGTGGCCAGGTCCGCGTCCACGGCCTGGAGAGCCGCGTTCGAGAGGCTCGGGAATGACACCTCAAGCCCGCCGACATAGCTGGCGGTCGACTGCAGACCGTCGAGGCTGGCAGCGCTCACCTGAATGTTCAGATCCGTACTGGGCGGCTTGCGAAAGGCGGCCGCGGCCTTCGTCAGCTGGACCGCCGGTCGAAGCATGTCGGAGACCCTGCCCTCACCCAGCGGGTCGACAAGGCTGCGGACCGTCTGAACGTCCGGCAACGTGGCGATCGACTTACCGAGCGCCTCCGTCCGGGCGAGTCCGAGTGACGACGTGAAGTCCGACTTCGACCCATCGGTCGACCGGACAAGGACCGTCACCGGCATCAGCTGGCCCTCGGCAAGGTGCCGGCTTAGCGTGTCGAAACCTGCGCGGGACTCCGCCCCGGTCGGCAGCTCGTTGAGAACGTCGAAGTTTTGCTTGAGGAGAGGCAGGCCCAGTGCGGGCACGATCAGAAGCGCCAGCACCAGGGCCGCAAACAACCCGGGCCGGGCAGTTATCCGCCGTGCCAGCGCGGCCCAGAAGCCGCGATCCTCATCCTCGGGAGTCCGTGTCTTCTCATGCAACGGCCAGAAGAGGCGCCGTCCGAAGATGGCCAGCAGTGAGGGCGTCAGGGTGAGCCCGGCCAGGAGCGTCACAAGGATCGCGATCGCCAGAGCCGGGCCCGTCGACTGGATCATCCCGAACCGCGCCGCCACCATCGACGTCAGCCCGACCACGACCGTGGCCGCCGAGGCCGCTATGACAGGGCTGATTCGGCTGACGGTTACCCTGACCGCCTGGTCCTGGCTGTTTCGACCGAGTTCCTCCCGGAATCTCGAGATCATAAAGATCGTGTAGTCGGTCCCGACGCCAAATACCAGGACGACGATGAACGAGTCGAGCACGGACGATAGCTGCCAGCCGGCCTGGGCCATGAAGCCGAGCACGCCGCGCGCGATGAGGAAAGCCGAGCCGATGGTCATCAGCGGTACCAGCGCGGCCAGTGGCGCGCGGTAGATCAGCAGCAGAACGAGAACGACCAGGATGATCGTGACGAGCGTCGTTCGCTCCGTGCCCTCTTTGATCGCCGCCAGGTAGTCGCGGCCGATTCCGGCCTGACCCGTGACCTGGGCGACCAGGCCAGTGGGCAGGACGCCGGGCCTTACCAGGTGGTCGCGGATGATTTCGATCGCGGCGTTGGTGCGCGGCAGGAACGACGGCGTGGCCATGTCGAGACGGGCCAACTCCACGACGCCGTCCGGACTGCGCAGCATGGCTGCGAGAGAAGGCGAGCCTTCGGCCGTGACGTACCTCTGGACAGCGTCGGCGTGGCCGCTGCCCTCGAAGAATCGGCGTAGCCCTTCGATGGCGCCTCGGTCGGCGTCGGTCAGACCGCCCGTCCGCGAGAAGACGACCAGAGCCACGGTCGGGGCAGAGTCTTTGGGGAAGGCTGCGGCTATGACGTGACGGGCTGCGAGCGACTCAGCATCGCGGGGCAGGAAGCTCGTCTCGTCGGCAAAGCCGACTTGCGACAACGATGGGGCGAGCGCCCCCATGATCACAGCCGCAGCGATCCAGCCGGTGACGAAGACGAACCGAAGTCGGATTACGATCCGGCCGAGTCGATCGACCATTGAGACTCCCCTGCGGACTTCTGCCGCTTACTCGGCCCGCTGGATCGAACCGGTGGTGCCTGGGTCGACGAGATTGTATCGAGCGCGGCCCCAGATGGGCGGCTCCCGGTTACGGCGGCTTGACGGGGTACGCACCGCAAGCGCGAGCGTAATCCCACAGGCCACGGGCACGATGTCCGGCAGGCCGACGCTCCGCCGCCGCGAGCGACCGTGCGCTGGGCGTCTGCGATTCGGTGGTGCGGCCAACCTACAGACCCGCGGTCGTGGCGCCTCCCATCCCCGTCGCTCCAGGCCTGTCCGGCGACTGGCCGAGCGCCCGGGGGTCATGCTGCGGCCCGCGCCTACGTCGCCGCCATATGACCACGCCGCACCGGACAACCGTGTAGGCGATTGTCGTGATCGGGACAATTTGGGGAAGCGGAAAGGCCATGGTGGCGGCCAGGAACGGGTCGACGGGGAGGGCAAACATCGCGTAGTAGTACTGCGTCGTCGGGAACAGAGCCGGAACAACCAGCCAGGCCGATGCCCGCAGATCTATCCGCGCCAGAACGACAAGTGCGATGACTGTGGGGATGAACAGCAAAGGCTTTCCCCACGCACTGAGGCCGCCGCCGGACTCGGAATTGATTGTGGTCTGGATGGTGCCGGCCTGGTGGAGGAATTCCGACCACAGGCCCGGAGCTAGAACCACCGAAACACCCGCAGCGGCAGCGGCCAGCAGCAAGGCCCGCCAACGGCGTTCGCCAACGAGCGGAGGGATCGACACGACTTTGAGGACGGATGCCAGAGCCCCTCCCCATGTCCCCCCGGCAACCACGAGCATCAGAACCACGACGTGCGGGTTGGCAGCAATCACGCCATAGAGCAGCGGCGGATAGGCGACCCAGACAACGGGCAGACGAAGGACTCGAATTACCACCACCGCCGCGACAATCGAGAGGATCAGCCACAACCAAACGAACGCTTCCTCCGGCAGGAGGGTCATTGGGGCGAGCACGATCGCCGTCGGAGGTAAGCCGGCATAGCTGAAGAGACGTCCGTTCAGCAGGGCGCCCGTCGCCCACGGATCCTGGCCGGCCAGCCAGGCGGCCGAGCCGTGGTAATAGATGCGAGCATCGACACCGACTGCCTCCCAGTTGAAGCCGACGGCAAGGTTCATCAGCCACAAGGCAAGGAACGCGGCGGGCAGGAAGAATCCGAGCCAGCGGCGCCGAAACCCAAGCTCCAGGTATGCGCCCGGCAAGGCCGGGGGTGGCGGCTCAGCCAGGAGGCGCCCGATCAGGCTACGGACGAGGTGTGAGATTCGAGTCGCGGGACCGCCTCCCCCGAATGGATTCGGGCGGTCGCCGCCCACCGGTTTCTCGGAGCGCAGTTGCGTCACGGGGCTCCCTCTGAAGACGGACCGACAGCCTCTGCTGATGTCCGTCCAACCGCAAGACCTGGCGAGGAAGGGGGCGCCGGTACGGTCTCCAAAACCGGTTCGAGGCCTGAATCACGGCGCGCCCGGCGGACAGCGACGAGCAGTAGCAGTACTGCCAGCCACAGGGCCACCGGCAGCACAATCGCAACGTCGGCGACTACTACCGCCCCCGCCAGCGCCAACGTGACCGAGCGCGCCCGTGCCGTTCCCCGGCTGCGGGTCCAGGCGGCAAGGGCCACGGGGATCAGCACCACCGGGTAGTGGTACCAGGTGACTGGGAGCACGATCAGCGAGGCGACGATCGCCCAGCTCAGGCTTTCCAGCGGGTCTCGCACGAGCCGAGCGACGGCGATCGTGGCCACGACTGCCGCCCCGGCGAAGACGACTGCCAGCGGACGAGCCAGACCGGGGTCGCCCACCAGGAGTGCCAGCTGGCTGGCGGGACCGATGTTGACTCGCGAAGCTAGGTCGGCGGCGGAGCCCAGATTCAGATAGTTGATGTAGTCCCGCCACGGGCCCACGCCGCCCGCCAGTAGGCTCACGGTCAGGATAGACAAGCCCGTTGCGACGGCGGCTGCAATGACCGTCCCACGAGACCAGCGGGAGCCCGCTTGCGGCCGGCGAGCAGCCAGCCAGATCACCATCGTGCCCGGGTGCAGTTTGACCGCCGAGGCCACGGCCAACGCCATGCCACCTGCTATCGAGGTCGCGCGCGAAGGCGCCGTGCCGTGCGACACCAAAGTCAGGGCCACCGCACCGAAAAGCAGCGGGAACCACGCGTCTACGTTGCCGAACAGCAGCGCCACAGTTAACGGGAAGAAGAACGGCGCGGTAGCCAGGGCGAGCAGCGCGGAATCGAGTGCCAGGGCGGGCACGGCCGTAACAGACCGACCGATCGGTGCGCGCGCCAGCAGGGCAGCCATCAGAGCGAGCCCGGCACCCGCGCCCAGGCACCAGCCCGTCAAGACGAGCCACGTAGGTAGCCCCGCGAAGGGCGCGAGAACCTGGGCCACGAATGGCGGATAGGAGTAAAAGAGGTCTCGAGCCTGTAGGCCGTGGACCACGGCGGCCGGGTCGTATGGCGTGCTACCCGCCGCCACTCGTCGCCCAGCGGTCAGCAGCAGCTCCAAATCGAAGCCGGCGGCCGGCGGGTTCTGGGCCAGCATCGCCCGTCCCAGGATCGCCACGTTGGCCCAGCCCAGGGCAGCCACGACAAGGCAGACCACTCTGACGAAGCGACTGCGGGCCGGGTCGGCACTGAAGGCGCCGGCGCCATCCAATCCAGCCGGACCGGCTGGCTCGGCCGATCCGGCAACGCCGCTCCGGTTCAACCTCACGCCCGGTCCGTAGGCGACCTGCGCCGGCCGCGAGCCCGCAGCCACCACAACGTCAGCAGCGTGCCGCCGACCACAGGCACCAGCCAGTAACGGCCGCCCGGATCCTCGGGGCCCGCGGCGATACCGGTGGCCCGGACGCGAACCAGCGGCATACCTTCGCACTTGGCCGCGATCCCCTCGGGCGCATCTCGCCAGGGATTGCCCATCCCCATCATCCCGGCAATGACGCCCATGCTTTGCAGGAGCGGGCGCAGCACCCGGCAGCGCTCCGCCTCGGCGGTGACTTCTTCGGCCAGGCCAGAGAATGCCCGCCCCGGCAGGATCAACTCGACGTGAGGATCGGCCAGGACGTTCTGGACCCAGTGCGTCTGCCGCCCGAACCCGGCAATGCAGTAGACGTACTCGCCGATGATTGTGTATCCGAGCGGAGCGTCCCGCATCTCGCCGCTCTTGCGGCCGCGTGTTCGCAGGATCATCAGGTGGCCGGTGAATGGGTTGGAGACGTAGCGCCCCAGGCCCATCTTGAGGGCGGGCACCATGACGTAGTCGTTGCCCCTATTGAAGGCCTCGTGGATGGCCGGTAGAAGAGTCTTGATCCATTCTGGGTAGCCCAACTCCTGGCCCCACTTGGGCGGTCGGAAGGCACCGTCCGCCGCACCAGCGGCCCGCCTAATAGACTCCTCGGCAGTCGCCATGATCGCCCTCCAAGTTTGTCCCACCGTCCGCAAGCAGGTGTAAGCGTAGGCCACTCGAGGACCGCCAGTCAGCCCGCTAAACGACGGGGCCCTCCACCGACCTGCGGAGTACGATTTCGCCAAGCACAACAACCCGAGAAGGAAGCATGACGCAATCGACCGACACCACGCCCGAGATTCAGATCGAACGCCTGGACGCCCTGGTGAGATCGCTTTCGATCGAAGAGCGCGCCCAACTGACCGCCGGCACCGATACCTGGCACGCCGCCGGTGTCGACTCCATCGGGCTCGGGCAGATGCTGACTCTCGATGGTCCGAATGGCGTCCGCGGCATAACCTTCCCGGAGGGATCGAGCGCGACCTGCACGCCTTGCGGCACGGCGCTCGGGGCAACCTGGGACGTTGAACTTGTCGCGGAAGTGGCCGCACGGATCGGCGCCGAGGCCAAGCGCGCCGGCATCCACTACATGTTGGGCCCGGTCCTGAACCTCGTCCGCTCACCCCTGGCCGGTCGCGACTTCGAGTGCTACTCGGAGGACCCGTTGCTC
>JANYJI010000070.1 GCA_025358525.1 Chloroflexota bacterium
GTCACGAACTTCGGCGACGGGCCGGTGCGCCGCTCCCCCGGCGCGGACGCAATCGCCGAGGCCCTCGATGCCGAGGCCTCGGAGGCTTCGGCAGACGAGGCCCGGATGGTGTCGGCGGTGTGCGGCGGAGTCCGAGTCGTCAGCATCTATGCCCCGAACGGTCGGGCCCTCGACACGCCGTTCTACCGAGCTAAGCTGGCCTGGTTCGACCGCCTGAACCGCTGGCTACGCGAGACTCAGGATCCGGCCCAACAGCTCACAATCGGCGGCGACTTCAACGTCGCGCCGGAGGATGCCGACGTCTACGACATGGCCGATTTCGTCGGCGCCACCCACGTCTCCGCGCCAGAGCGGGCGGCCGTCAAGGCGCTCCGCGACTGGGGCCTCGTGGACGCCTACCGGCTCCACCACCCCGAGCTGGGGAAGTTCTCGTGGTGGGATTACCGCGCCGGCAACTTCCACAAGGGCCTCGGCATGCGCATCGACCACCTGTATGTGACGCCAGCCGTGGCCGCCCGCTGCACCGCGGCCGAGATCGATCGCGACGCCCGCAAGGGCAAGCTGCCCTCGGACCACGCACCGGTCTACATCGACCTGGCGGACTGAATCCGGGCTTTCTAGGGGGCGACCACCGAGGCGGCGGCCGAGGCGATCGGCGATATCGTCGGCGATGCGCTCGCAGGCGGCGTTAGCTGGCCAGGCCGTGGGATGTTGAGGAACGACCTCCATTTGACGTTGTTAGGGTCCGTGATCTGCGGGTTCGCCAGCAGCAGTTCCCAACTCTGCAAGTGGAACTTCCTCGCGATCTTGACCAGCGAATCGCCGGTTTGGACCTGGTACTGCTGGTAGCTCGCGAACGGCACCGGCGTGCCCTGGTTGCCCTGTGAGGCCACAACACTCGGCGTGGGCTGGATAGGGTTGCTCGCCACGGCAATGGCTGAGGCGCTCGCGGCGGGGACTTTGTTCGGGCGGCCAAGCAGGGCCGGCCCAACCACGAGAGCGCCCACGACCAAGACAACGCCGATAGCGGCGAATATGAGAGGCCTCATGGTCCGCCTCTCCTCCTGGCCCCGGAGGCGCGGGTAGATAAACTGCGATGGGGGCTTCTCCCAGGCCGGGTAGCTGGGCCCGCGGCGGGTCGAACCGTCCGTAGCAGTGAACGCGGACCACCGCTGCATACTCTGATCCTGGGGGGTGCCAGGTCGCACGGGTGGCCGCACGCGCGGGGCTGACTCGCCGGAGTCCGGAGCAACCGGAGGCTCAGAATCGGGCGGTTCGTCCGCCGGTGGGCGCCCCGGCACCTTTTCGATATCTTCGTCGCTATCCATGGTTCGTCCTCGTGGAGGCGCCTCTCCCCAGAGTCCCGAGCCCCTAGACCCGTAGGCCAGTGGTCACTGGGCATGATCCCTGGAGGATGCCGATCTGCGCGGAGGCTAGTCCGACCCGGCGTGAGGGTACAGGATGGCACGTTGGCGGTCAGACAGCCCGTTCGGGGCGCGCCAGACGGCGTCAACGTCCGTTGGCTGCGGGGGCCCCGTCCGCATGGCAGTATGCGCATATGGAAATTCGCTTTTTCGGCGCTGCCAACACCGTCACCGGTTCCCAATTCCTCCTCATCACCGATCGCGCCCGCGTGCTGATCGACTGCGGCATGTTCCAGGGCGGCCCGCACGAGGTCGTACGCAACCGCGTACCCCTGTCCTATGACCCCGCCGGCCTCGACGCGATCATCCTGACCCACGCCCACCTGGATCACTGTGGCCTGATTCCGCACATCGTGGCCGAGGGCTTCAACGGCCCGATCTACGCCACCAGGGGCACGATCGAACTGGCGTCGCTGGTGCTGCTCGATTCGGGCAAGCTCCAGGACGAGTACGCCAAGCGGCATCGCCACTGGGCCGCGAAGAACCCTGACAAGGCCGCGCGCGAGTCTCAGAAAGAGCTGGACCAGATCGAGGAGCAAGAGCAGATAGCCGAGCAGGAGGACGAGGCGACCGCCCTCGGCAAGCCGGGCTCGGGCAATCTGCCGCCTGCCGGCCACATCGTGGCTTCGGGCTTGGACGAGCTGGCCCTTCATGACGAGCAGAGCCTGGGCACGCGCTTGGGCTACCCGCCGGTCGGCCACCCCAACTACGCGGCTGCCATGGCCGGCAGCCCTGTCCACCCGAACCTCGTCCTGGAGGGGCCGCTCTACGACCAGGCGCAGGCCCAGACCTCGCTAGCGCGGTTCAAGCCCGTGGACTACAACGCAACCGTCGCCGTCGCGCCCGGCATTACCGCGGTCTTCCACGACGCAGGCCACATTCTGGGCTCCTCGATCGTGGAGCTGCGCGTCGATGCGCAAGGTGCCACCCCGGCCCGGACCCTCATCTTTTCCGGCGACCTGGGCCGCACCGGCGCCCCGATTCTGTGCGACCCAACCGTCATCAAGGCAGCCGACTACGTCTTCGTCGAGTCGACATACGGCGGCCGCACCCACGAGCCGGAAGAGGAATCGCTCAGCCAGCTCGCGCAGGCCGTCAAGGACGTCATCGACAGGAATGGCGTGCTCCTGATTCCGGCCTTCGCGATCGGCCGAACGCAGGAGATCGTGTGGGCCCTCCAGCACCTCCTCGACGCGGGCCGGATCCCGAAAATCAAGCTCTACCTCGACTCCCCGATGGCCTCGAAGGCTTCCACGATTTACCGCGGGCACCGGGACTACTACGACGCCGAAACGCTGGCGCTGCTGAACCGCGGCGAAGGCCCGATCGATTTCCCGGACGAGCAGGAGACACCGCTGGCGGCCGATTCCGAAAGGATCGATCGCGCTCGGCGGCCGTACGTCCTGGTTGCCTCCAACGGCATGCTCACCGGCGGCCGCGTCCTGAACCACCTGCCCACGCTGATCGGCGACCCGAAGGCGACGATCCTGTTCGTGGGCTATCAGGGCGAGGCAACCCTCGGGGCTCGGCTTCAGGCAGGCCTCGAGACGGCCTGGCTGGACGGCCAGGAGCACACCGTCCGATGCTCCGTTCGCTCCATCAGCGGCTTCTCCGCCCACGCCGACGAGCCCGAGTTGCTGTCCTGGCTGAGCCATTTCATCGAGGGTCGGAAGACCGGCGACCCGGGCGTACCGCGGCGGGTTTTCATCGTCCATGGCGACCCGGAGGCGCAGGCCGCGATCGGGCCCAAGATCGAGGCCCTCGGCCTGCCGACCATGGCCCCACACTGGCACCAGCACGTCGTTCTCGACTGACCTCTTGGGCCGTGCCGGCAAGCTTCGCAACCTAAGTCGAATCGGCCCGTCCGAGACGACGAACGCGACGAGCTGACCCGGCTGCGCAACCGCGGTGTTGGCCTGGCGTTGCCGGCGTTACGGCCGAATAGACCCCGGTTTCGAACAGACGGCGTCTCTGGCTCGTCGTTACCAATGACAACTTCACACGCATTGCGCTTTACCTGCGTCGCGGGCTGCGCCTGGTCCGACTCTGGCTCGACGCAGCCCGGCTAGCAGACGACAATCGACCCGACCATCGAGGAGATGCGTGAAGCGCTGGCGAGAGCGGGGCTACGACCCCGACCAGGACGATCGTGACGAGACGGCGCACGGACCGCTGCGGGTCGAGCCGATCGACCAGAGGAGCGCGAGCGCCCGCTACGGTCTGCCTGCGGCCGCCGCTGCCTTCGTCCTCGTCGCGCTGCTGGTGGCCATGGTCGGCCCATACGTGACGTACTTCATGGGCCCCGCCGCCACGCCCGCACTACCAACGCCGATCGCCTGGGTGAACACAACCGCGTCGCCGACGGCAGCCACGGACCCGACGCCGGATCCGCTGCCCGTGCCCGGCCAGCCCACGCCAACGCCCGTCAGACGCATCTCAATCGCGGCCACGATCCAGGTCACGAACTACTACTGGCCTCGCGGTACGGCCAACCACTTCACGGTGCAGCTGACCAACAGGACGCCCGGGGCCATATCACTGAACCCATGCCCGGCCTACCGAATGTACACGGCCACTGCTAATAAGTTTGAGACGGCCCTGCGGCTGCTCAACTGTGCCGCAATAGGCCAGACGCTCCAGTCTGGCCAGAGCGTCGATCTCGACATGGTATACACGCCGACAGTCAGCGATGCGCTGGGCGACCAGACGTTGGTCTGGAGTTGGGAGACGCCGGACGCGGTCCAGGCAATCGCCACCGGCAACGCGTATATCGTGCCCTAGCGCAACCGCCGACTGCCTAGCCCGCCTGCGCGCCCGTGCTGCCCGGAGCCTTCAGTGGCACGCCAGCCTTGCAAGCGGGGCATGTCTCCGGGCCCGGCTCGTAGGTCGGCAGTTGCAGCTGCCAGAGCGGCCGAAGCGGGTAGCTGCGTCCCGTCTTCGGCGAGCTGAGCGAGGCGAGCCCGGCGGAACGATCGGCCAGAACGCAGCAGGTCACGATCTCGCCACCGAACTCCTCGACGGCTGGCAACATGGCCAGCAGCGATCCGCCCGTGGTCAGGATGTCGTCGACGAGTAGGACACGCTCGCCCGGGGCGATGCTGAAGCCGCGCCGGAACTCGCGTCGCGTGGTGCCGTCCGGATCCATTACTTCCTCGGCGAAGATGCTGCGCACTCCAAGCTGACGCGCGGTCTCGAAGGCCAGGACGACTCCGCCCGTCGTCGGACCGGCCACGACATCCACGAGTGGCGAGCCGTCCGGGGCCCGGTGCCGCGCCGCCCAGAAGCCGCACAACTCGCTCGTGGCAGCCGGGTCCTGCAACACCAGGAACTTCTCGAGGTAGCGCTCCGAGTGCTTTCCGCTCTTGAGAAGGAAGTGGCCTTCCTTGAGCGCACCGGATTCCCGAAAGAGATCCTCAGTGCGTGAGGCGATCGCCCTGGCGGCAGCCAGCTCGATCTCGGATCGAATCGTCGTCATCGTCTCCTCCCGCGGGCCGTCTCGCCCACCAGCGACTCCCAAACGCCAATCCGTGTACCAGGAACGGCCCCCTGGCACATCACGGTCGATACTCGGCGCCCTTGGCCGAGGCTGCCCCGGCCCACTTCGGCAGAGCGGTGCCGATGAGCGGCTTGAATGACGTGAGGCCGCGGCGCAGGCATTCCAGGCGCAGTTCGTCACCGAGACGGACCAGCAGCTCCGGGTCGGCAAAGATGGCCGTCCCAACCTGGACCGCGACCGCGCCGCAGGCCAGGAAGTCCAGCACGTCGTCCAGGCATGTCACGCCACCGATGGCCACAATCGGGATAGAGACGACCTGCGCCACCTCATACACGATACGCAGGGCCACGGGCTTGATGGCCGGACCGGACAGGCCGCCATACGTGTTGCCGAGGAATGCCCGCATACGATCAGACGATACGGCCAGGCCGGAGAGCGTGTTGATTGCCGTGATCGCGTCGGCGCCGGCGTCCTCGATCGCTTTGGCGATGGGCCGGACGTCGGAGACGTTGGGCGAGAGCTTGACCAGGAGCGGCAACTCAGTGGCGCGCCGGACCGCGGCCGTGACCGCCCTGGCGGCATCCCGGTCGATGGCGAACTGCAGGCCGCCCTTGCCCACGTTCGGACAGCTGATATTCAGCTCGATGCCAGCCACGCCGGGCACGCCATCGAGCCGGCGGGCGACCTCGACGTAGTCCTCGATCGAGTCGCCGGCGATATTGACGATCACCGGCACCTTCCAGCCCTGCCAGATCGGGCCGTACTTCTCGATGACAGCATCCACGCCGGGGTTCTGGAGCCCGATCGAGTTGAGCATGCCGCCTGGCGTCTCGGTGACTCGTGGCGGCTGGTTGCCGGCCCGCGGCCGCAGCGTCGTCCCTTTGCAGCAGATGGCGCCGAGGCGCTGTACGTCGACAACCTCGCCGTACTCAACGCCATACCCAAAAGTGCCCGAGGCAACTAGGATCGGGTTCGGGAGAACTAGGCCCCGTTGCGGCGCGATGTCGATCGAGAGATCGATGCGATCGAGCGCCTCGCGCTGGGCCATCGTCGGCCTGGCGACGTTGGGTGCCCCGAGATCCGCCACGGCCGCCGATCCGGTTTCCACGCGGGGCCGAGTTACGCCGACCGGCCGGGCGGCGCCGGCCCTGGCCTTCATGAGATCGCCTCCCAGGAAATCTCCTCGGCGGCAAAGACGGGACCCTCGCGGCAGACTCGCAACATGCCGTTCACGCCGATGACCGTGCAGCCCAGGCAGGCACCAACGGCGCAGCCCATGGTCTGCTCCATCGATACCTGCAGGAAAGTCTTGCGGCGAGCGGCTGTCGAACCGAGTGGATCGGTCTGGCCTCCGCGCTTCCGACCAAGCTTGGCCACGCCCAACCGACCGCGCCGGCCGGCGGCCAGCGCAGCCAGCCGCTTGAGCATCGGGTGCGGCCCGCACGCGAAGGCCTGGTCGGCCCAGGCCTCATAACCGGGCACGAGCTCCGTTACGTAGCCGTGATGACCGAGTGAGCCGTCATCCGTGGCCACCACATACTCGACCTCGTCGGGCAGCAAGCTCGACGGGTATACATGGCTCGCGCTCAGCGCCCCGAAAAGGATCGTGACCTGCCGGCCGTCCCGGACCGCCTCATCGGCAAGCATACGCACGCCGGCCATGCCCAACCCGCCGGCTACCAGGAGCAGGTTGTGGCTCCGCGGGTCGACCTCGAATGGCCGTCCCAGCGGGCCGAGCATGTCGATTTGCTCGCCCTCGCGGACGCGCGTCAGCCACTCGGTCCCGCGCCCGACGGTGCGGAAATGGAGCGTGACGATGCCGGTGGCAGGGTCGGCGGTATTGATCGAGAACGGGCGCCGAAGGACCAGACCGGAATAGTCGCCCGTCCTGACATGGACGAACTGGCCGGCCCGAGACCCTGTGGCCAGCTCCGGTGCGTGGAACGACTGGAGCCACTGGCCCGGCAGGATCTGCCTGCTCTCGACCAGCTCAGCCGCGACGAGGCGCATCGTCACCGGCGGTCGTCGCCCTCCTCGCCCTTTGCGTCCTCGACGTCCTCGACGTCCTCAACGTCCTCTTTGCCTTCTTCGACGGGCTCGATCGGCTCGGCCTCACCGTCGGGCCCGCCCAGGCTCGGGAAGGCCTCGGCCAGCGCGTCGGCCAGGTCGCCGAAGACATCGGTCGGGTCGTAGAACTCGACGATGTCGTCCGGACCGTCCAGCTTGCGCCAGGTGCCAGATTCGGCGTCGTCCTCGGGCACGACCTCGGCCGCGAATGTGCCGGAGGCGCGAAGCGTGAGTCGCTCATCTTCGTCATCGACGATGACGAGATCGCCAAGAACCGAGGCGAGTGGCGCAGCCGCCGTCTCGAACTGCTCGAGCAGATGCGCCTCGGTCTGCTGGCTTCGCTCCTGGAAGGCGAGGGCCAGATCGTACAGACGAGCTGCGGCTTCCTCCTCGCTCTCGGGAGCCTCGTCGTACTCCTGCCCGGCCGCCCAGTCGTCGGCAGCGGCGGCGTAGGGATTTTCCCCGCCGACACCGATCGCCCCTCCGGGCGCGACATCGGCCGTCTCGGGCGGACCGCCCTCCAGCGTCGACTCCTCATCCGGGCCGGTCTCGGACTTGGCCTCGGCGAAGGCGGAGAAGACGTCGGTCAGGTTGTACAGTTCCACGAGTTCCGAAGGGTTCTCGATGATCTCGGTCTCGCTGACCCACTTGCCGGTCGCCTCGTCGAGGTAGCGGCTGCGACTGCGGAAGGTCAGGTCCGCGGCCACGGCCAGGTAGTCGACCTCATCGTCGATCAGCACCAGCCCGCCGATATCGGAAATCCGAGTGGCATTGGCGTCGAGGAACCTGCGCAGCTGAGCGGAGGCCTGGACCAGAAAGTCGGACCGCTCCAAGGCGGCATCCGCGGCGAGTTCGCCGAGCTGGTCATTGCGGCTCGTATCCATCGCGTTGGCCCTCCTAGCCCTTGAACTGAAGATCCGGGCCAATTCGCTCCCGGAGGAACATCGAATGGTGGCGTTCGAACATCCACTCCCCGGCGCGGTGACCCAGGGCGCGGGTGGCCTCGTCTCGTTCGAGTTTGTCGAGTGTGGCGTAGTCCGGCAAGTCAAGCAGTATGACGTTATCGAAGTCCCAGCCGTGGGCCACGTTGAACCAGCCGATGAACTTGATCCCGAACTTCTCTTCGTACTGCTTCATCTGCCGCGGAAGGAGCGTCTTCATGAAGAACTTGAAGAACGGGTCTCGACCCCGGCGGACGGAGAAGAAGGTCGCTAGGACTGGCACAGGCTCTGCGGTCTCCCTAACTGATAGCGCTGACGGTGGCCCGGCTAGCCGGGGCGCGCCGCCGCGCGGCCTATTCTCGCACGCCGAGAGATAAGGCCGAGACCGGGAGTGGCGATCGTCGTGCCGCTATTCGGCAGCGTTGCTATTCGACGTCCCTGACTGCGGGTCCTCATAGGCTAGGCGCCCGCCGGCGATCGTCAGCAGGACGCGGCCGGGCAGCTCGCGGCCGATGAGCGGCGAATTCTTGCCCTTTGACCGGAGCGACTCCGGCGTGACCATCCAGCTCTCACCCAGGTCGAAGACCACGAGGTCGGCCGGAGATCCCTCGGTCAGGCCGCGAGGGCGCGCGGCCGAGGTGCCGGCAGTGGCAGGCCAGCCGGCCAGGACGCTCGCGGGTCCTGTGGTCAGGGCCGCGATGGCCCGGGCGAGGGGCAATCTGCCGGCATCGACGAGCGCCAGGAGCACGCCCAGCGCCGTCTCGATGCCACTGATGCCGTTGGCGGCCCTGCCGAACTCCACTTCCTTATCCACGACCGTATGCGGGGCGTGGTCCGTGGCCACGGCATCGGCCGTGCCATCGAGCAGGGCGGCCAGGCAGGCCGCGGCGTCGGTGGCGGTCCGGAGGGGCGGGTTGACGCGCAACGAGGTGTCATACGGCCAGGCCGTCAGGGCACCGTCGACCCAGGGGTCGCGGGCAGTGCCATTGGCAGCCAGCGCCTCCCACGACCAGCGCCGCGAACCGGGAATCCACTCATCAGTCAGGCAGAGGTGGTGCGGTGTGACGTCGCAGGTGACGGGCAGGCCCGCAGCTTTGGCCCACCTGACAAGGTCGAGGGCTGCGGCCGTAGAGATGTGCGTCAGATGGAGGCGAGCCCGCGGTTCGTCGCGCAGGGCGTCGGCGAGTACGGCCAGGTCGCGTGAAACGGCATTGACCTCAGCCGCGACAGGCCAACCGGCCAGGCCCATCACCGAGGCCACGTAGCCCTCGTGCGCCTCCGCGCCGCCGGTCAGCTCCGTGTCTTCGGCATGGTCCACTACGGGCAGGCCGAGCATGCCGGCATAGAGCAAAGCGCTGCGCAGCAGCTTGGCCGTGCGGACGGGCGAACCGTCATCCGAGTAGCCGATGACTCCGGCGTCGGCCAGCTCGCCCATAGCGGAGAGCTGCTCCCCTGCCCGCCCGGCCGATACCGCGCCGTATGCCAGGACCTCGACCGGCGAACCGCTCGCTTTCGAGGCGGAGTGGATGCGTGCCAGAACGCCTGGCTCGTCGAGGGCAGGCTGCGTGTTGGGCATTATCGCCACGGTCGTAAAACCACCATGCGCAGCCGCGGCCGAGCCCGTGGCCACCGTCTCGGCATCTTCGAAGCCCGGCTCACGGAAGTGGGCATGCAGGTCAAAGAAGCCGGGCGCGACAACCACGCCCCGGTCGGTGACGCCAGCGGCCTCGTCGCCCGCCAGCCAGACCACCGATTCGAGAACGCCGTCCATAACGACGATCTCGCCCGGACCCTCGCGGCCGGAAACGGGATCGACCAGCCAGGCCTTCTCCAGTTCGAACCGCGCCACGACCTCACCGACCATTGGACCGAGAGCCGCGTCCGGCCTGGTACCCTCGCTCACGCTCATCGGGCCGGCTCACCGGGGCCGGCTTCGTGCGCTCCAGCCAGGAGGTACAGGAGCGCCATTCGGACCGCGACGCCATTGGCCACCTGGTCGGTGATGACGGAGCGGCCGCTGATGGCCACGTCCGGCGCGATCTCGACGCCCTCGTTCATGGGGCCCGGGTGCATGACGATCGCTCCAGGCTTGGCGAGTGAAAGGCGCTTCGCATTCAGCTGGAACCTGGCCGCGTATTCGCGCATCGACGGCAGCAGGCCGCCCTGCATGCGTTCGCGCTGGATCCTCAGACCCATCACCACATCGGCGTCGCGCAGGGCCGCCTCGATGTCTGTGGTGACGTTGAACCGGCCGTGGCCTGGGACCGCGCCGCCGCTCCAGGCCGTGGCCCAGCGATCCATGCCGCGCAAGAGTGTGGCCGGGCCACACAGCCAGAGGTCCGCACCGGCCGCGGTCAGCGACCAGATGTTGGACCGCGCCACGCGCGAGTGCAGGATGTCGCCGACGATCGCGACCTTGCGGCCGCGCAAATCGCCGCCGGGCACGTTCTCGCGCATCGTGTAGAGGTCGAGCAAGGCCTGGGTCGGATGGGCGTGCCAGCCGTCGCCGCCGTTGAGGACGTGCCCGCCGAAAACCTCGGCCGCCAGATACGGCGCGCCCGAGACGGAGTGGCGCATCACCAGAATCTCGGCGCCAAGAGCCTCGAGCGTCCGGATCGTATCTACGAGCGACTCACCCTTCGTGACGGAAGAGGTGGCCGTGGAGATGCTGACCACGTCCGCGGAGAGGTTGCGGGCAGCGGTCTCGAACGAGACGCGGGTTCGGGTGGATGCTTCGTAGAAGAGCGTCGTCACCCGGCGTCCGTTTAGGGCTGGAACCTTGCGAATGGGGCGCGCCAGAATGCCCTTCATTTCGTCCGTGGTCCGCATGATGAGCTCGATCTCGGGCCAGGTCAGGACGTCGACGTCGATCAGGTGACGATGATGCCAGCCCGCGAACCGGGGTCCCGCGGCGGCAAGCTGGCCGGGCGTCAGAGCCACGGTCGTCATCAATTGCCCGCCACAGCCGTTTCGGGAGTGCGGACCTGCCGGGCGATCGTAACCTCGTCCTCGCCGTCGACCTCGACGACCCTGACGTGGACTATCTCCTCACGCGAGGTGGGCACGTTCTTGCCGACGTGGTCGGCCCGGATCGGCAGCTCTCGGTGGCCGCGGTCGATCAGTACTGCCAGCCGAATTGCCCGCGGCCGCCCGAAGTCGATCAAGGCATCCATGGCGGCCCGAATGGTGCGCCCGGTGTAGAGCACATCGTCGACAAGAACCAGCGTGGTTCCGTTCAGATCGAAAGGCAGATCGGTGCCCTTGACGATCGGCTGCTGGGCGACGAGCGACAGGTCGTCGCGGTAGAAGGTGATGTCGAGCGCACCGACCGGGAGCCTAACCCCTTCATGCTCCTCTATCGCGTCGGCCACGCGCTGCGCTAGCGGAACGCCCCGGCGCTGTATACCGACAAGAGCCAGACCCTGAGTGCCGGCCTGCTTCTCGACAATCTCGTGGGAAATCCGAACGATGGCTCGCCGGATCTCGTCCCCCGTCATGATCTGCCGGTCGGTCATCGATTCTCGCTGCCCTGCAAGGCGCAGTCCTCCTTCCCGGCCTCACGGTGCCGGTCATTAAAGGTCGAGCGAAGGATACAGCGCCGACGCTTCGGCCGCCGGGCGCGGTCAGGTTGTAGAACGCCCGCGGGCTCGATGTCCCGACCGTGTCAGCTGCCGGGCCGATCCGTGGCAGGAGCGGAGGGCGCCGAGGGTGATTGGCTCCCAGGCGGCTGGCCGGGCAGCGTCGGCACAGGAGTTGAGGCTCCCGACGGAGGCACGGCCGGCATGGACTGCATGTAGGTCTTGCCATCCACGGCCGATGTGTAGACGAGGCTCGAGTCGTCGAACGAGACGGACGATAGGACCTTCTCCGTGGCCAACCGCGGCTCGTTGACGTTGACTCGGCCGAACCCGCTGTCGATCGAGAAGAGGGTCAGCCGGCCGATTCTGACGCTGTTCGGATTGGCTGCCCATATGGCAACGAACTGACCCGACCGATCCCAACGCACGATCCAGTTGAAGACTGCAGCGGGAGCCGAGGCAACCGGCAGGAGCTGAGGCAAACTCGGCAGAGCCGGGGTCTGCGTCTTGAGCGACGGTGATCCGGTGGCTTGATCAGTCACAGCAGGGCTGGACGCAGCCGTGGCCAAAAGGCTGGCCTGCGCAGTCGAGCTTGCCGGTGTGGCGGCCTGGCTCGGAGCGGAAGAGGGGGCTGCCGTCGCCGTGGGGGCGATGGCCGACGGACCGGCCGTTGGCCCAGCAACTGATCCGAGGGATGCCGGCTCCAGGGTCAGGTCGGACCACGAGTCGAAGTAGAGCTCGCCGCTGCCAGGCTGCCACAATCCCGACACCGGATCGAACTGGACCGTGCCCGTCCAGTACACGAGGTACCGGCCCGTGGGATCTACGGCCGGCAGCAACATGGAGCGGCCGATTCTGCGGGCCGCGCCCGTCGCCGGATCGAACAGGTACGAGGCGGCAGTGTCGGCAGCCCCGGCGACGGCCGGCGAGACCGCCAGGGAGGGACTGGCGCTGGATGTGGCAGTCGCATCCGACGCATGCGCAGAAGAGATCTCGCTAATGAGCATCTGGCCACCGAACCAGCCGGCGAACAAATCGGAATGGCGGAACGTGACCGCTTGGGCCTGTTCCTGACCAGACTGCCAGACGAAGACGTCCGGGCCAGTGCTGCGATCGACGGGCCGGGCCGAGAAGGCCACCCGAGTGCCGTCGGCAGAAAACTGGGGATCGCGCCCGACGACCTCGTACCCGGAGAGGATCGCGATCGACTGGCTGGCGGCGGGCGTGATCGTCGGAGTGGGGGCGACGGTCGGCGGAGTTGAGGCCACGATCGGCGCGGTCGGCGCGGAAGAGGCGGCAGGCGCGCTGGCCACGACCGAAGCGTGCGGCGAGGCGGCTACGGACTGGGTCGTCACCGACGTCGCGGTGGGAGTGCTCGGTGCCGCAACCGCTGGACGGGGCGTGAGCAGATCGAGAACGACGGTTTGCGACTGAGCGCCGAGCGGCAGGATTGCGACCTTGTCGGCCGTCCAGACCGCCGCCTGCCGGGCGTCCGGCGCAATCACGGCTGAGACCGCCGAGTCACTGGAGATAGAACCCAGAGTCTGGCCTGCCTCGCTAGCCACGGTGCAGCTGCCGTTACCGGCAGTGCACTGGGGCGTGCCGCCCTTGATGTGGTAGACGCCGTCGGCCGAGGACATCCAGTAGCTCGTGCCGTTCACGACGGCCAGAGGCGCAACCGGCGCCTGAGAGGCCAGGGCCGTGGAGGTGGACACAACGGCAATGCCACCCGGCGCCGCTGACGCTGGCGCAGGGTTGACAATCGGGCTCTGGGAGATGAGCGAGGCAGCCGACACCACCAGTACGAGGCCGACGGCGACGGCCGTGCCAAAGAGCGGGCGGCGGCTGGCCTGGGTGCCACTGGCACGGCTGAGAGCCCGCTTGCCGGAGGCGGCGTGGACCTGGTCCAGGGCGGCCGAGGTCCGGGCCCACAGGTCTCGCGGCGGTTCGGGCATCGCCACGGACCGCAGCTCCAAGTGGATCTCGCGGTACTCGTCGGCCATGGCGCGGCAATCCGGGCAGGCACCCAGGTGACCGTCCAGCCATTCGGCGTCCTGCGGCTCGAGTTCGACATCGATGGCTTCGGAAGCCAGCATCCGAGCACGCTCGTGCGCGAGATCATTGGCGCGCAGAGGGCTCATCTCGGGGCTCATCGGGGCGTCCCCGTGGTGGTGTCGTCGCCTCGCTGACGTGGGTCGGCGATGCGGGCGTGTTCGGAGAATGAGGTGTCGATAGCGGCCTCGCGATCCTTTTCCTGGCTCTTTTCGTCGGCGAGGGCGACGCGA
This sequence comes from Chloroflexota bacterium, assembly GCA_025358525.1. Taxonomy (GTDB): domain Bacteria; phylum Chloroflexota; class Limnocylindria; order Limnocylindrales; family CSP1-4; genus Fen-1039. Next base: position 13,792 of record JANYJI010000070.1, read on the forward strand.
AGGCTCTCGCGGGCGCGAGTCAGAAGGGCGCGCGCGGCAACGTGACTGATGGCCAGCGCCTCGGCCAACTCGAGACCGGTGAGGTCGTTGACCTCGGCCAGCAGGAGGGCGGCGCGCTGCCGCTCCGGGATGCGCGCCAGGGCTCGTGCGAGTGGTCCCGAGAGGCGCATCTCCATGGCAAGATGCTCGGCCGAAGGGGCGGCGCCGTGACTCTCGCCCGTCCACGGCAGAAAGCGGACGATGCGTCGACGACGCATTTCGTCGAGAACGATGCGGTGGGCTATCTGGTACAGCCAAGCTCGGGCCTTGGCGCGGTCCGCGAGGGATTCCTGGGCCTTGTAGGCCTTGATGAAGGTGTCCTGGGCGAAGTCGGCGGCAACGTCCGCGTCGCGCACCATCCTGTAGATGTAGGCGTAGATCTCGCCGTGGTGGAGGACAAAGAGCTGCTCGATGAAGGTCCGGTCGGCCGAACCCTCCGACGCCACGCTCACGCCACGCTCCAAAGGCCAGGTAGTTGCGATGATTGACACTCTCTCGTCGCTGTCTTGCGGGTCAACAGCCGTGCTTGCGCCGCTGGACGCCAGGAAATGACGACGACGCGAAGGGCCGCGCTGTGACGCCGCGATCGGCATCGATCTGATCTCATCGCGTCTCTTGGGCTCCCCCGTCGGGCCTGTGCCGCATCAACTCCTCGACGGCCTCCTCAGGGGAAACCGGGTTGACGGGAAGACCTGTACCCAACTCGAGGCCCGCGATCTCACGCAGCCGCGGGTGGATCTCCCAATGCCAATGGTACGTTGCGTCAACACGCTCACGCAGCGGCGCGGTGTGGAGGATAAGGTTGTGAGGCGGGCCATCGAGGCAGGCCAGGCGGCCGAGGACCTGGCGCAATGCCTCGGCTGTCGAGGCGATGTCCGCCTCGGTTGCAGTGCCGAAGTCGGCGGCGTGGTGACGCGGAACGACCCAGATCTCGAACGGCGAGCGCGAGGCAAAGGGCGCGAAGGCGACGCTGGCCTCGTCCTCCCAGACCATCCGCGACCCGTTCTTCGGCTCCTCGCGGACGAGCCGGCAGTAGGGACACTCGCCTTCTCGGATGAGAAACCGAGCGGCACCACCGATCTCCTCGGCCACGCGATGAGGAATCTGCGGCAGGTCGTACAGATCCAGGCATAGGTGGTTGGTCCGGGCGCCCGCCTGAGCCCCCCAGTTCTGGACGACCTGGAGGTATTCGGTCTGACCGACATTCTGGGCATCGACGAAGGCCTTCCGGACGAGGGCGAGCATCGCGCACAACAACTCGCTGCCGACGATCTGGATCGGCCGATGCTCGCCCGGCGGGGCGACGACGGTCCGCCAGCTGCCCGCCGAACGGGCCTGCGACATGGCCAGCTGAGTCAGGCTTCGCTCTATCTCACGGGCCTCTTCCTGGGTCCCGACGATGTTGAAGGCGTAGTCCTTGAGCGTGCGCAGGCGAATCCCCTCGCCCGGTGGCTGAGTGCAGTTCTGACAGGCTCCCCCGTCGTCCGCCGGGGCCGCGGCCAGGGAGAAGCGGCCGCGCTGGAACTGGCGATCGACGACCGTGGCGACCCACCAGCCGGTGATGGCGTCCCGGCGCAATTCGAAGAGACCAGCGCCCATCAGTGAGCGCCCGGGGCGACGGCCGTGGGTTCGACCAAAAGCGCCTCCAGATCGGCCCGAGCCACGCCCGGGTCTGCGGCTGGGGGCAGGATTCCAGTGAGCGGCGTCTCAAGGGCCCCGGCAAAGGCTCGTGCGAATTCGGCTGCCGACCGAGCGACTGAGTCCGTGGTGGGTTCGGCCGGCTTGCCAAGCTCGCGAGCAATCGAAGTCGACTCGACGCCGGGCATGCCGCACGCATCGATCAGCTCGAAGTCTACAAGCCTCACCGTCACGTTGAGGGCGATGCCGTGGTAGCTCACGCCGCGCTCGATGCGCACGCCGACGGCCCCGATCTTGCGGGTGCCGTTTTGGCACCAGCAGCCCGGAAAGCCTTCACGGGGGCCAGCCTGTACGCCGAAGGTCGCGCAGGTCCTGGCCAGTGCCACCTCCAACGCACGAACGAGCGGTCGAACGAGCAGCTTACGGTCGGCCAGTCTGACGATCGCGTAGGCGGTCAGCTGTCCCGGACCGTGATAGGTCACCTCACCGCCCCGCTCCGTCTCGATCAGCTCAATCCCGCGCGCCGCCAACTCGGCCGGAGTTGCCAGAACGTGGCGGGGGTCGCTGTGGCGGCCGAGCGTCAGTACGGGGTAGTGCTCGAGCAGCAGCAGTTGGTCGCCGATGGCGCCCGTGGCGCGAGCCGCGACGAGGCGATGCTGGAGATTCCAGGCATCTCGATATGCGGTCCGACCCAGCCACCACGCCGTAATCGGCGCAGGCGGGACGGTGACTCGGGGCGGCGAAACCTGGGGGAGGTGATCCATCTCCGACACGATAGCAAACGGGTCTCGCGTTCGACTACGCGATCACGCCGTTGCCGCCTATCGTTTGGCCAGCTCCCTGATCATGCCCCGGAAGATCGCGGCGTGGGCCGGGTAGAGGAGGTACCAGTAGGCGAGACCGGGCACGCCCTTCGGCTCGAAGAACGCCGTCTGGATCAGCCGGCTGCCGGTGCCGTCGGGCACGACTTCGAACTGGAGCCAGGCTCTCCCGGGAACCTTCATTTCGGCCCGCAGGCGAAGCAGGCCGGGCCGTTTGATCTCCTCCACTCGCCAGAAGTCGAGGGCATCACCGACCCGCAGCCGGTTCGGATCTCGACGCCCCAGGCGCATGCCAACGCCCCCAAAGAGGCGGTCGACAAACCCGCGAGCGCGCCATAGGAGGTTCGCATACGGCCAGCCCGCGGTGCCCCCGACTCGCTCGACGGCGGTGAATACCTGCTCCGGCGACGCCGCCACCCGGCGCACTCGGCGGTCGATGATCATCCCTTCCCGCGACTCCACCTTGGCGAGCCCTTCCCGGTTTCGAGCGCGGAGTGCGTCGAACCACGTGGACTCCACTTCGCCGCCGCCGGATCGATCCATCGCCAGGGCCAGAGCCTCGTCGTACGGCGCCGGGGCGATCCCGAATGCCCGCGCCGGCTCCGGGTTGCGAACGACAACCTCGTTGCGCAGACCCTCGATCAGGGGCCGGGCGATGTTCGCGGGGACGGGCGAGACCAGGTTGACCCAGTACGAACTGAGCCTGGGCGTGAGTACCGGGACCGGGATCATGAGGCGCCGCAGTCCGCGCAGGCCCGCATACCGGAGCATCATCTGACCGTACGAGAGGACGTCCGGGCCGCCGATCTCAACCACCCCGGTCACTTCCGGGTGATCCAACGCCGCGACCAGGTAGGCCAGGACGTCGCGGATCCCAATCGGCTGGCAGCGAGTGGAGACCCAGCGCGGTGTGATCATCACGGGCAGTCGCTCAGTCAGGTGGCGCAGGATCTCGAACGACGCGCTGCCAGAACCGATGACGACCGCGGCCCGAAACTCGGTCACCGGAACACCGTGGCGAGCCAGCTCCGCGCCAACCTCATGGCGACTCGACAAGTGATGGGAGAGATCCTTCGTGTCGTCGCCGAGACCGCCAAGGTAGACGATGCGTCCCACGCCGGCGTTGGCTGCGGCGGAGGCAAACGCGCGCGCCGCCTGCAGGTCGCGTTCCGCAAACCCGGCCTGGCCGCCGCCCATGGAATGGGCGAGGTAGTAGGCGACATCGATCCCCTGCACCGCCGGTGCGAGACTGC